>NZ_JAHKQX010000001.1:0-513436 GCF_019345515.1 Shewanella sp. NKUCC06_TVS
TTCTTTCTGTTCATAATCACGTTTGGCACGTTGTTTTTTCTGGCCATAGGCTTCGCGGTCGCGTGCCCAGCGATGCTGCTCAATCAGTCCAACGACTTGCTGCGCCTTGGGGGCAAACAATAAAACCGTGTGCGCTTCCAGTCCACTGGAGTGTTTGTGGGCAGTGGTGTGTCCAAGTTCTGCAGCGACACTTTGATGGGTGAATTCCAATGACGTGGTGTCTTCCAGTGCCAGCAGGCAGTCAAATGATCCGCAGGCCTGCACTGTGGCAGCAAAACCTGCCTCAGCAATCGCTGCCGGACTGATATGCTCGTTACGGACAAAGCGATAAGCGGCTTCAATGTCTGCACTGGATGAAAGGGATTGCACGATAGATTGTCCTGTATGAGCTGCAAGTTGAGCCGCCAACTGTACAAGCCGTTTGGTCCTTCGTACATCCCCTAATTGTGCGCGCTGAAAAATGCTCTGTGCCCAGAGTGATGGTTCACTTAAAAACATGGTATGTGGTATCTGAAACAAAAGGTCAGGATCAGATCAGGGTAATTGAAAATGGTTCAAAAAAATCCCCCGGGGCAAACTGAGGGATTTGTGTAGAAGAGACAGGCATGGGCAGGGCTTCAATCCATCTTAGATGACTTTAGGCTTGTAACAGCCTATTCATCTAGGAACGATTTTAAGATTTCTGAGCGTGAAGGGTGACGCAGTTTGCGCAGTGCCTTAGCTTCAATCTGACGAATACGTTCACGGGTCACGTCGAACTGTTTACCCACTTCTTCAAGTGTGTGGTCAGTGTTCATATCGATACCAAAACGCATACGCAGTACTTTCGCTTCACGGGCGGTTAGACCTGCTAACACTTCGTGAGTGGCGTTTTTCAAGCTTTCGCTGGTCGCTGAATCCAGTGGTAATTCGAGGGTTGTATCCTCGATAAAATCACCTAAATGCGAATCTTCATCGTCACCGATTGGGGTTTCCATGGAGATAGGTTCTTTAGCTATTTTCAGTACCTTACGGATCTTATCTTCCGGCATCATCATACGCTCAGCCAGTTCTTCAGGTGAAGGCTCGCGGCCCATTTCCTGTAGCATTTGGCGAGAGATACGGTTCAGCTTGTTGATCGTTTCGATCATGTGTACTGGAATTCGAATAGTACGCGCTTGGTCGGCGATAGAACGGGTAATCGCCTGACGGATCCACCAAGTTGCATAGGTCGAAAATTTGTAACCACGACGGTATTCGAATTTATCCACGGCTTTCATTAAGCCAATGTTACCTTCTTGGATTAAGTCCAAGAATTGCAGACCACGGTTGGTGTATTTCTTCGCGATAGAAATTACCAGACGTAAGTTTGCTTCAACCATTTCTTTTTTCGCACGGCGAGCTTTGGCTTCACCGATTGACATACGACGGTTGATGTCTTTTATAGCAGAAATTGCTAAGCCGGTTTCTTCTTCAACTGCTGCAAGCTTGGTACGACAACGAATGACGTCATCTTCAACCATTCTTAGGCCTTCGGCATAAGGTTTCGTTGAGGCTTTCTCTGTGTTGAACCAATCGAGGTTGGTTTCGTTGCCAGTGAAGAATTTGACGAAGTTTTTCTTCGGCATTTTGGCTTGTTCAACGCACAGTTTTAATACTAAACGTTCTTGAACACGCACGCGGTCCATCATAGTGCGCATGCTTTTGACTAAACGGTCAAACTGCTTAGGCACTAAGCGGAATTCTTTGAATATTTCGCCGATTTCGAAGAGGGCTTTTACCGATTCAGGGTGTTCACGGCCCTTAGCTTCGATAATTTTCAGTGCGCTTTCGTAAGCGGCTCTGAGTTGACCGAATCTTTCACGAGCTTCTTCAGGATCAGGCCCTTTGTTGCCTTCTTCTTCATCTTCGCTGTCATCGTCATCCTCTTCGTCATCTTCATCGTCCAGCTCTTCTTCAGATAATTCTGAGCCGATGTGAGTGGCGGTCGGGGCGACGTCATCTTCGTCCGGGTTTACAAATCCAGAGATAATATCAGATAAGCGCAGTTCGTCGGCTTCAAATTGGTCGAATTGCTCAAGGATCATAGCGATCGCTTGTGGATATTCGGCGACTGAACTTTGAACTGTGTTGATGCCTTCTTCGATGCGTTTGGCGATAACAATTTCGCCTTCGCGAGTCAGAAGCTCAACGGTACCCATTTCACGCATGTACATGCGCACGGGATCGGTTGTGCGGCCAAGTTCGCTTTCCACTGTTGCCAGTGCTGCGGCGGCTTCTTCTGCTGCATCTTCGTCTGTGTTGTCTTCCGACATCATCATGTCATCGGCATCGGGGGCTTCTTCGAACACCCGGATACCCATGTCATTTATCATCTGGATAATATCTTCGATCTGGTCAGAATCGACCATGTCTGCAGGTAAGTGATCGTTCACTTCTGCATAGGTTAAGTAACCTTGCTCTTTACCTTTGGCAAGCAACAGCTTAAGTTGCGACTGCGGAGTATGATCCATAGATATCATCCAAGTTGGGAAACTGTTACAACGACGGACACTTAGCATAAGCCAAGTGCCGCGCAAATCGTCAATTATAGCCGTGTGCACATATCTGTGCTAGTCACTGGGGTAGCGAATGAGGACATTTTTGCCTCAGTTTACCCCTTTCATGACTGAGATCAGCTTCGAGAGCTGCATCTTCTCTTCTTTTGTATGAGTCTGCTTTAGACTCAATTCCTGATATCGTTGTTCAATATATTGATTGTTCAACCAAACCAGGGTTTGTTTAAACTTTTCGAGCAAGTTTTCATCCGCCACTTGATGGTCCCATTGGGCCAATTTATGGAGAGTGCCGCTGTAAGGGTGCTCTCTGAATTGTTCAAGTAGTTGTGCGCTGTTTAACGTTTGCTCTCGAGTCATCTCCAATAACAGTGGCAGCAATTCTATGCCTGGCATCTGCAAGTGGGCGAGTGCGGGTTGTGGGGGTAAACCCATACCCAGTTTAGGATGTTGTACTAGCAGTGCGATGGCGAGTCGCAATGGTGTACCGCGTCCTTTTAATCCTTTACTTGCCATTGGTTTAGCTTGTTTTACGCTAAAGCCTAGCTTCTTTTTCATATCTTCTGAGCTGTTCATTCCTAACTTGTGAGCTAAGTTCTCAAGCAGTAAATTTTGCAGCACAGTGTCTTGAATTTTTTCAATTAAGATAAAAGCTTGTTTCGCTAAGTTGCCTTTATCTGTACCGTATTTTGTCGCTAACGTGTCAAATAGAAACTCGGGTAGTGCAATGGCAGAGTCCATTAAGGTTTCAAATGCATCTTTACCAATTTTACGTACCATAGAATCAGGATCTTCTTCCTGAGGCAGGAACATAAATCGCACTTGATCGCCCGGCTTTAATAATGGCAATGCTGTTTCTAAGGCGCGCCATGCCGCTTCAGTACCCGCTCTGTCACCGTCGTAACAGCAAATCACTTCTTTAGCGCTGCGCAGCAAAAGCTGAAATTGCTCTGCTGTGGTCGAGGTGCCTAATGATGCGACAGCATAATCGACGCCAAATTGCGCCAATGCCACCACATCCATATAGCCTTCAACGATCAGTACTTTGTCTGGATCGCGATAGCGCTGCTTTAGTTCATAGAGACCATAAAGCTCATTGCCCTTATGAAATATGGGCGTTTCTGGAGAATTCAAGTATTTGGGTGTGCCATCACCTAAAACTCTGCCACCAAAACCAATGACTCGTCCGCGCCTGTCGCGGATAGGAAACATGAGGCGGTCACGAAATCTGTCGTAACGTTTCCCACTGTCGTTGCTAATTAACATACCCGCAGTCAGTAACTTATCCTGCGCATCTTGATTCTGACGATAGCGGCCCAATAAGCCATCCCAACCGTCTGGCGCAAAGCCAATACCAAAATGTTCTACTACATCATCGGATAAACCGCGATAGGCAAGATAATCGATAACTTTTTGTTTATCTTGGTGTTGTCTAAGTTGGTTTTGAAAGTAAAGGCTCGCTTCTTCCATGAGTTGATATAAGTCACGACTTAAACCGTCATCATGTCGCTTGCCTGTGCCTTGTTCTCTGGGAACCTCTAATCCAAGTTGGCCCGCCAAATCTTCAATGGCATCAATAAAATCGAGTCGGTCATACTCCATCACAAAATCGATGGCGTTGCCGTGAGCACCGCAGCCAAAGCAATGATAGAACTGTTTATCACGGCTGACGGTAAACGAAGGTGATTTTTCGCTATGAAAAGGACAACAGGCCGAGTAGTTCTTACCCGCCTTTTTCAAGGGCACCTTACGATCGATAAGTTCGACTATGTCAGTGCGAGCGATTAGCTCATTGATAAAATCACGAGGTATTGCCATTGAGTGCTTAAAATCCCGCCTTGCGCGAATTTAAACAAACAAGCCGCGCATAGGCACGGCTTGTTCATACAGTGAAACGCTAATTATTGCAATTTAGCACGGATCATAGCGCCGATAGCGCCCATGTCTGCACGTCCTTGCACTTTAGATTTCAATGCTCCCATTACTTTGCCCATATCCGCCATGGCGGATGCACCTACTTCTACAATAGTTGCATCGATGAGCGCCGCGATTTCCGCCTCTGTGAGAGGGGTAGGCAGGAAAGCTTCAATAACTTGAATCTCTGCTGCTTCCACGTCGGCCAACTCGTTACGACCCGCTGCTTCAAATTGAGCAATCGAGTCACGACGTTGTTTCACCATTTTGGTTAAGACCGCTATAACCTGTTCATCAGTCAGAGATTCGCGGGTATCCACTTCAATCTGTTTGATGGCGGCTAATGCCATACGAATAGTGCTCAAGCGCGCCTTCTCTTTGGCGATCATGGCCTGTTTCATATGGTCTTTTAGCTGATCAATTAGGCTCATATGAGATTAATATAAACGTACGCGACGTGCGTTTTCGCGAGAAAGCTTCTTAGCTAAACGTTTAACTGCAGCTGCTTTTGCGCGCTTACGTGCAGTAGTTGGCTTCTCGTAGAATTCACGAGCACGCACGTCGGCTAAAATACCAGCTTTTTCACAAGAGCGCTTGAAACGACGCAGAGCTACGTCGAATGGTTCGTTTTCACGTACTTTAATAATTGGCATACGCCATCACCCCTTAGGTGTAGGTTGTTCTGGTTCAATTGCTCGAACCAAGTCTATTTAAAATGGTGCGGAATTTTATACCGAGACACCTAGGCTTGTAAAGCCCTAAAACTGAGCTCAGTCCTATAGTGGACTCAATATGGCCTGCGCGACTGGAGTAATTGAGCGCTTGCAGGTAGAATTGGCGCCCTTTAGTTAGCAATTGATGAGACACCATGCGGGTTTTAGGTATTGAAACATCCTGTGACGAGACAGGTATCGCCGTCTATGACGATGAACTGGGCTTATTATCTCATACTTTATACAGTCAGGTTAAGTTGCATGCTGACTATGGTGGTGTGGTGCCTGAACTGGCGTCACGTGACCATGTGCGCAAAATTGTGCCGCTTATTCGTCAAGCGCTGAAAGATGCAAATACTGAAATTGCTGATCTCGATGGGATTGCCTATACCAAGGGGCCTGGTTTGATTGGTGCTTTGCTTGTTGGCGCTTGTGTGGGGCGGTCACTGGCGTTTGCTTGGGACAAGCCTGCAATCGGTGTTCACCATATGGAAGGGCACCTGCTGGCGCCTATGCTTGAAGATGACGCGCCCGAGTTCCCATTTGTGGCCTTATTGGTCTCTGGTGGCCATTCTATGTTGGTTAAAGTCGATGGAATTGGCCGCTATGAAGTATTAGGCGAGTCTGTTGATGATGCTGCGGGTGAAGCGTTTGATAAAACAGCTAAGTTAATGGGGCTGGATTATCCCGGCGGTCCGCGTTTAGCAAAGCTTGCTGCTAAAGGTTTACCTGCAGGGTATAAGTTTCCGCGGCCTATGACCGATAGACCTGGACTCGATTTTAGCTTTTCGGGTCTAAAAACTTTTACCGCTAATACCATTGCTGCCGAACCTAACGATGAACAGACTCGTGCCAATATTGCTCGTGCTTTTGAAGAAGCTGTGGTTGATACGCTAGCGATTAAATGTCGCCGTGCACTGAAGCAAACAGGCTATAACCGCTTAGTGATCGCCGGTGGCGTGAGTGCGAATACGCGCTTAAGAGAAACCTTGGCTGAAATGATGAGCTCGCTTGGTGGACAAGTGTTTTATCCCCGTGGTGAGTTTTGTACCGATAACGGCGCCATGATTGCCTTTGCAGGATTGCAGCGTTTAAAGGCGGGGCAGCACGAAGATTTGGCGGTAAAGGGTCAGCCAAGATGGCCGTTAGATACCTTGCCACCTGTGGCATAAAACGCCTTTGATGTTGATAGGTTATGTTGAAACAAAAAAACTGCGCTTATAGCGCAGTTTTTTATTGGGATAATGTTGTCACATTAAGATTTGTTAGGCGTTTTTTTACGTGAAACTTTGGACTCTTCACCTTTAAGTAGCCGTTGGATATTGTCTTTATGGCGAATAATGATAAGCGTCGATAGCATGGCAACGGGAATGGTAAATCTGTCGTCTAACCACCAAGTATAAAGTGGCGCAAGCAAGGCCGTCAGAATAGCTGCAAGGGACGAGTAGCGGCTAATTAAGAGGAGGACAATCCAAGATGCCATTAAGCAAATGGCTAAATCATCGCCAATGGGAGCCATAGCGCCAAAAGCTGTTGCGACACCTTTACCCCCCTTAAATCCAAAAAATACGGGATAAATATGCCCAAGGCAGGCGGCGATAGCGATAAGTCCGAGTGATACTGCATCTATGCCCATCAGATAGGCTAAATAAGATGGCAGGGCGCCTTTGAGCATGTCGAAAAACAACACCATGGCAGCCGAACTCGCGCCGCCAATTCGCAGTACATTGGTGGCTCCCGGATTACCTGAACCCTGTAATCTTGGATCGGGTAAACCCCTCATTCTACAAACCAGCACAGCACTCGAGATTGAACCTGCCAAATAGGCGGCCAAAATCATCAAAAGTGTCAGTGTTAATGGACTCACATTGGTTTCCTTACGCGTCTTAAGGTATTATCGCGCAACAATTTAAAAAGCTGACTCAGTTGTCAATCCCGCTATAGGTTTGTGGAATAACTCGCCCATTTGAGGTTGAGATATTTTCTGAATGAGTAAATCCTTTTAGGGCGTTATCCTACTGTGGATTGGCTCGAGTAGAAAGCAAATTAGTTATCTGTCAGAAGATTGCGGATTATACAGCTAGGATCGCTTTTAGCTTATCAGACCTCATAGTAGTAAGTTAGTTGGAGAAAGCATGGATAAAGTACTTATACGGCAATTACGCGTCGATACTGTGATTGGTGTCTATGAGTGGGAAAAGACAATCCATCAGAGCCTTTTGCTAGATTTAGATATGGCGTGGGATAACAAACCAGCCGCCGTGACAGACGATTATCAATATGCGCTTTGCTATGAGACAGTTTCCAATCGATTAACAGAACTTATTACTGAGTATCCAATCGAGTTAATCGAAACGGTTGCCGAGCGCGTAGCGGATTGCTTACTTCAAGAATTTAACGTGACTTGGGTGAAAGTTGTCGTGATGAAGCCGGGGGCAGTCGCTACTGCCGCGTCTGTTGGCGTTGAGATAGAGCGTTCACGTTAGATAAGAGTTTGATCAACTCGACTGTTGATTAAGAAATCATGTTTATCTTCAGATAAATTGGACATTGCATGGCACGTATTTATATCAGTCTAGGTAGCAATATCGAGCCTGAACAACATCTGCAAGCGGGATTAAAATCGCTGCGAGCGTGTTTTGGGCCGCTGCGCCTC
Source organism: Shewanella sp. NKUCC06_TVS (assembly GCF_019345515.1). Classification (NCBI taxonomy): domain Bacteria; kingdom Pseudomonadati; phylum Pseudomonadota; class Gammaproteobacteria; order Alteromonadales; family Shewanellaceae; genus Shewanella; species Shewanella sp. NKUCC06_TVS. The sequence continues at coordinate 7,818 of NZ_JAHKQX010000001.1, forward strand.
TCTTCTATGTATGAAAGTGAAGCGGTAGGTTTTAGTGGCACTAACTTTCTGAATATGGTTGTTAGTGCTGAAACTGACCTTAATATTGCTGCGGTAGTTGCGCAGTTTAAGCAAATCGAGCAGAATCACGGCCGGCTTGTCGGGGCGAAGAAATTTAGCCCAAGAACTTTAGATTTAGACCTGCTGCTTTATGACCATGTGGTATGTGAAACGCCCGTTACGCTCCCCCGTGCAGAGATAGTTAATAATGCCTTTGTGTTATGGCCATTAGCCGAGTTAGCGCCGGAATTGATTCATCCGTTGGTTGATAAAAGCTATGCCAGTTTGTGGCAAGAGTATGATAAAGAGTCACAGCGACTTTGGCCTGTGATGTTTGAATGGCCCCAAGGGCTGACGTTTTAATTTATTGATAGGATTGTCATGGATACGTTTCAGGTCATTATTTTAGCGCTTATTCAAGGGCTAACTGAGTTTTTGCCTATTTCTAGTTCAGCCCACTTAATTCTGCCTGCTCAGCTTTTAGGCTGGGAAGATCAAGGTTTGTCATTCGACGTGGCGGTGAATACGGGGTCGTTATTTGCTGTGGTGATTTATTTTAGACACGAGTTATGGACTATGTTTAATGCTTGGGTTGCAAGCATTTTTAAAGGTCAGCAATCCGAAGACAGCAAGCTGGCATGGTGGATTATTCTGGCGACGTTACCCGCTGTATTTTTTGGTTTTATGGCTAAGGATTTTATTGCAACTCACCTACGTAATACAGAGGTTATCGCGGTCACGACAGTCGTTTTTGGTTTATTATTGTGGTGGGCTGATAAGATGTCGCGCCGCGATTTAACAATCTATCAGACTGGATGGCGCAAAGCCTTGTTAATTGGTTTCGCCCAGGCGCTTGCTTTAATCCCTGGAACTTCACGTTCTGGTGCCACTATGACCGCGGCGCTAATGCTAGGTTTGAGTCGAGATGCTGCGGCTCGCTTTTCATTCTTAATGTCAGTGCCTGTGAGCTTAGGCGCGGCAATTTTAGTGGGTAAAGATTTGGCGGAAAGCGCGCTGCCAATTGATTATCAAGCATTGATCTTAGGCACTTTGATTTCCTTTGTTGCAGCTTATGCATGTATTCATTATTTCTTGAAAATCATCAGCCGCATGGGAATGACCCCGTTTGTTATTTACCGTTTAGCACTGGGTGCTGTGCTGTGTGGATTTATTTTTTTGTAGTCATTCCAGTTTAGTCATCATAGTGAAATTATGAATAATAGAATCGGGTCAAGTACCCGATTTTTGTTTTTGGAGCTTCCTCATTTTTCTGAAGCTTAACTTATTTTTGGAGCTTTATATGGGTCTCGAATATCAGTGTCCAACCTGCGGACTTGCGTTAAAACAACACAAAGCCTCCCAAGGTTTTTATTGTGCAAATAAGCATCATTTTGATCGAAATGAGCAAGGTTATTGGGTTTTCACTAAACCACAACGCCAAAAGCCGACAGGGGATTCGCGCGAGCAAGTTAGGGCTAAGCGTTTTCTTCTCGAATCAGGCATCTTTTCGCCTTTAATCGATAAATTGGCTGAGATAATCACCGGCTCTATCAAGCCTGACGCTTGTTTATTGGATTATGAATGCGCTGAGGGCTTCTATTTGCGTGCTTTGGCTTCCAAGTTGGCAGAGGTCGAAAATCCGCGAAACGTCCAGTACGTGGGTGTAGCGGACGCAGAAAATGCTATTTTTGCTGCAGCAAAAGCGCAGACTCCTGGGATCTTGTGTTTAAGCTCTTCTAAAAAATTACCCTTTGCCGATAATTGTGTGGATTTTATTACTGTTATTGATAGGCCGTTAAAGGGAAAAGAGTCTGTCAGGGTATTGAAAGATGATGGGACCATGTTACTGGTTATGCCTGGGCCACGACATCTATGGCAACTCAGAGAATATATTTATTCCGACTTGGCTGAAAAACCTTTCCAAGTGAATTTACCCTCAGCATTATTGGTAAAAGAAACTCAGTCACTGCGCTTTACTTTATCAGTTACAGGTGAACAGGCATTAACGTTATTGGATATGGCACCCTATGCGTGGCGTGCAACTGACAAGATGAAACACGATATTCAAGCTAATCATTTTGAGTCGCTAGAAATTGACTATGTATTAGTCTTAGTACATAAACGCGTGAGTGAATCGCTATAGGTTAAAACTTGCAGTCGATGCGGTTAATTTTAAAACAATTCATAGGCTTAGCTAGATGGTTTTTTGATGTTTTAAAAGGCTATATTACTCAAGTCTATGATTCTGTTTGACGTTTTTATGTTATTTTTATGTTGGATAGGCTGAAGGTGTTATTATTTTTAACTTTAGGCCTATTTGTTCAGTGACAAATACAACCTTCTTATTGCCTTTGTTTCCCATATAGCCTCGATTTTTTTTATCTATAGCTGTGCTTTAAATTAATAGCTTTCATTTCCCATGAATACATTTTTTATGATAATGAGGCTGATTGTTAGGGATGCTTAAAAAACGCAAACGAGAAGTTTAGATTAATAACGCGACTTTATTTAAAAGAGGGATAGCACTCGTTTATACAGAAGTATGCCAAGGCTAACTTTTAGGGGGGGAGGTAGGCGAATCGCCTTTAACATGCCTTTGGAAGTTTAAAATCAATTTAGCGATTTTGTATTGCCGCATTCGCTATTCTTTGCATGGCAATCTTGAATTGTAGGTATAAAAAAAGGCTTAGATTGATGTGCTTATCGCTTTCATCTTTCTTAAGCCTTTTGTCTTAACTTACTAAATAGTAAGCTAAATTACCTTTCATTACTTCTTGTAACGAGAAGCAACGTTGTCTAAACGGTCGTTTGCGCGTTTAGCTTCTGCTTGTGCGTCCATAGATGCTGCTTTTGCATCTTTAACGTCTGCAGATAGTTTGCTTTGCTCTGATTTCAGAGAACCAACATCAGCTGACAATTGATCAACTTTGTTGCCCAGAGTTGCAACGCTTTCTTCCAGAGCAGTAGTGTTCGCGCAACCACCTAGTAGGGCAGTCATTGCTAAACCAGCAATCATCAGTACTTTTTTGTTCATTGTAAAAAATCCCTTAAAATAGGTTGGATTTGAATGTTTCGTTACTTTGTAAGCGAAACTGCCTAATTATGACATAGCTATTTTAATTTGCTACGAATATTAATGTGTTTAACCACTATAGGCATATAAATTTTTTTTAAAAGCTTTTTTTCTATGTGATATCGACATTTCTAATCGTAAAAAGGGGCATTATTCACCATGCAGTGATGCACGACTTACAAATTCATTACAATTTACTGGTTATCCGTCGGCAGTTTTGTTTGCATTTTTTGTTTAAACTGACAGACGGCTTCAACTCGATGTAAATTTAAGGCTTGTTTTATCTCTGCGCCTTGGAAACCAGTGGCAATGATGGCGGCAATATCGACATTATTGGCGACAGTGAAGCACTGAGTTAAATACTCTCCCTGAGGATATGGGATGTTTTCAAATCCTGTGCGGCCACGCATATCTGCTGTGCAAGCTAATATAAGTTGCGTTAAGCGCTCTGGTTTACGCCAAAAGTCAGCTTTATCGAATATTTTAACGATAGTTTCGGCTCTGAGCTCGAATGCCTGATGGACGTTCTGATGTTGGTCGCTGACGAGCAACGCCAGATCGCGTGCCTCATTTGGTACTCGTAAACGTGTACAGAGTGCTTTTATGAGTGGCAAGCCTTTCTGGCCGTGGCCGTGATGCTTTGGTAAATGCTCTTTTGGGCTCAGTGCTTTGCCCAAATCATGTACTAGGGCGGCAAACCGAACGCTTTTATCTCCAGTGAGCAGTGCGGCTTGAGCGAGCACCATTAAGGTATGCACGCCAGTATCTATTTCAGGATGCCATTTTTCAGGTTGAGGTATGCCAAATAAGGCGTGAATTTCAGGGAATAGGACTTCGAGTGCGCCACATTGGTGAAGTACCTCAAAAAAAACCTCTGGGTGAGGTCCGCCTAAACTTTTATCAACCTCTTGCCAAACTCGCTCCGCCGTTAAAGCGCTAAGCTCATCGCTTGCGCTAATTTGACGCATCAGTGCCAGGGTTTCTGCGGCAATTTGAAATCCTAAGGCATGAAACCTTGCGGCAAAGCGGGCGACGCGTAACACTCGCAGTGGATCTTCAACGAAAGCATCCGACACATGGCGTAACTGGCGCGCGTTAATATCCTCAATACCATTAAAAGGATCATATAAGTTGCCCTTTTCATCTTGGGCGATCGCATTGATGGTTAGATCTCGGCGCAACAAATCTTGTTCTAAAGTCACATCAGGGCTGGCGTGGCAGCTAAAACCACCATAACCCAGACCAATTTTTCGTTCGGTTCGGGCTAAAGCATATTCTTGTTGATTTTTGGGATGTAGAAATACGGGGAAATCTTTACCCACTTGGCGGTAACCCTGTTGCAGCATTTGTTCTGGTGTTGCTCCAACGACGAGGTAATCTTTATCTTTAATGGGAAGATTGAGCAGGCTGTCACGTACAGCACCGCCGACGAGATATATTTTCACAGGCAAGATTCGGCTAATGTGTCATGAACATAGCTTATCACGCTCATTAAGATGATGGATAAAGTCGTCGCGAGATATTTGCGCACTTATCTGTCACATTGATGTTGCAGATATTTTGACAATAACATTGGGACGCTTTAACGTGGGGCGTTATTTTTAAATTAGGATGATTGGTGGTATGTACAAGGCCTTTTACGGACTCAGCGATAACCCTTTTTCAATTGCACCCAATCCCCATTATTTGTTTCTGAGTGATAGGCACAGAGAGGCGTTAGCCCATTTAACCTATGGGTTAGGGGAAACGGGCGGCTTTGTGTTGTTAACAGGGGAAGTCGGCACGGGTAAAACAACAGTATCTCGCTGTTTACTTGGGCAATTGCCCGACAATACCGATACTGCTTTTATCCTTAATCCGTCGTTAACTGAGCTTGAATTACTCGCAACGCTTTGTGATGAGCTTAAGATTTCCTACGGCGACAATCCTACACTCAAGCAATTGACTGATCACTTGAGCCGTTTTTTATTGGCGAATCACAGCAAAGGTCGTAATACCGTGCTCATTATCGATGAAGCACAGCATTTACGTCCTGAGGTGCTGGAGCAATTGCGTCTTCTGACCAATTTGGAGACGGACACTAAGAAGTTACTGCAGGTGATTTTAATCGGTCAGCCGGAATTACAGCTGTTATTGAAGCGCCAAGAATTGCGTCAGTTAGCTCAGCGGATCACGGCTCGTTATCATTTATTGCCGCTCAATGAAGATGAAATCGCCCTCTATGTGCTGCATCGTTTGCAAGTGGCAGGGCGGTTTGAGCCTTTATTCACCCGCAAAGCCGTTAACGTTTTGCAGAAATACAGTGGCGGCATCCCTCGATTAATTAACCTTTTATGTGAACGTTCACTGATGGCAGGCTATGCACAATCGCGGGTGCCCATAGATCATCATATGGTGCGGCAAGCCGCGGCTGAAGTATTAGGTGAAGAAGAACCGACTCAAAATAGGTATTTGTGGCCGACAGCAACCGCTGTGGCGTTATGTGTTGCGTTTGGTGTGTCTTATTGGTTATTTACTGATAAGTCAGTCAATACGGCGCCAGCGTCCAATTTGGTTACTGAGTCTGTGCCAACAAATGTGGCGTCATTAAATGCTCAAACCTTGGGTGGTGAAGGCGTCGCTGATAAGTCAGTAAAACCGACTAATCAACCAAGCGGTCAGACTTCCATTCCCGATCCTAATCAACGTCTGTTAAACGAGGCGATTAATCAGAGTCGCAATATCGATACTGCTTTTGCAGGTTTATTTAGCGTGTGGGGCAAAGTGCCCTATAAAGGCTTGACGGCTTGCCAATCGGCGGTTGAGCAAGGATTAGCTTGCTATCAACAGCAGGGTAACTGGATGTCACTGACTCGGCTTAATTATCCGGCTGTCGTGTATTTGGTTGATGACAAGCAACAAGATTTTTATGGTGCAGTGCTTGCGGTAGAGGGGGAACAATTACTGATGCAACTGGGTGAGCAACAACTTTGGGTTGATAGAGCTTGGTTTAATCAACATTTCAGTGGCACCTTCGAAATATTATGGCAAGCACCTAATTTGCCTATGATGGATATCAGTCAAAAATCGAGTCCTGGTCAATTACAGTGGTTAGAGAATGCGTTAGCCCATGTGAATGGTCGTAGCCCCCGTCGGGTTAATCAATTTGATGTGCAATTGGAAAATGATCTTAAAACCTTCCAAAGTCAGCATGGATTAAAAGCCGATGGTATTGCAGGGAATCAAACATTAGTGAGATTAAATTTGTATTTAAGTCAGCAAGGCCCAAGGTTAACTGATGATGGGGCGCGCAGCTGATGTCCATTTTACTCGATGCCGTAACCCGCAATAAACAACAGCAACAATCACCGTTACCTGATGCTGTGATGACGCCAAGGGCGAATTATCCACAGCCACGTAAATCGGGTGTGCCGATAGGAAAACTGTCTATATTAGTCGTTGCAGTTGCCGCTGGAATTGGTGTGGCTTGGGGATTAAGCGTTTGGAATAAAACTCGACTTCCCCAAAGTGGTACAGTGGCAGTGGCTAATGTACTGCCATCAATTTCATCATTGCCAGCTTCGACTGGGATTAAAAATGAGCTTCAGTCTACCGCGGTAGGATCTGCCTCTGAGCTCCAAGTTGAGCCCAGTGCTGCTTCAGGTGTTCGGCTTGCTGGGAAAGTGGCGCTTCCTCGGACGCAGACTTTACCCGAGCTAACGGTATCGCCGCAATTTCAGGCTGAGACTGTAGTATCAAATGCGCCTCAAATGAATGCTAGCGCGAATATAACGACCAATTCTGTTGGCATGCCGGCTCAAAGTGATAGCAATTCGGGTTTTAGTGATTCAAGCTACGCAGATTATATGTCGACGTCAGCCCAAGTCGATGCGGCAAGTCAGGAAGCGGTTGTGCCAGCAGCAGAGACGCAAGCACAGCAGCCTATGATGTTAGGTGCTAATGCCAATGAGTCGGGTCTAGCGAGTCTTGAAGCCCTGCGCCAACAAGTCAGTGCCGCGGCGGAAGATGTCGGTTTAGAGACCAATAAAAGTCGCGATGAAGATAAGTTAGTGGCTTCCTTTCAAAATGCATTAAAGGATGTGGAATATGTTAATGCTGCAGAGACGAATGTCACTGAAGCTAAATTAGATCCGATCCCCAAAACTGCTGTGGATGAAATTCCGAAATACGGCCAATTACCTGCAGGTCTGCAATTACAAGTGCCTGAATTTAATATCGTTGCTCATGTTTATTCCAGCGACCCTGCCCAGAGATGGCTGAATGTAGACGGTGCCGAGTTACAAGAAGGGGATATGATTGCTGGTAAGCTGAAAATCATCTCTATTCGTCCAAGGGACATAGTGTTAGATATTCAAGGAACCCAGTTTAAAGTGCCCGCAATCTAATCAGGTATTACGATAAGTCATGCTAGCGGTTATTTGTGGTAACAATGAATAAGTAGTTGATAAAAAAGGCGCACTAGGCGCCTTTTTTGATCTTAGTGAATATCAACTTAATCAAACAGTCTGTTGGCTAAGAATAGGGTCAGTGCGTAACCGACGCTGTAGCAGAGGAAAAGTGCAGGAACATATTTCAAGTAACTCACAAAAGTCAGTTCTTTCACTTTACTCATGGCAACAATACCTGATGCTGAACCGATAATCAGCAGTGAACCACCGACTCCGACGCTGTAAGTCAAGCCAAGCCATTCAGGAGTACTCAGCACTGGATTGGCTTTTAACAATGCCGCAGTTAGCGGTACGTTATCAATTAAGGCTGAGCCCATACCCGTGACGAAGTTAGAGATGTTTGGATTAAACTGAGTATAAGCTTCAGTCAACATGTCTAAGGTGCCAATTTCTTTAAGCATACCAACGAGCAGTAAAATACCTAAGAAGAACAACAGAGTGTCGTATTCAACTTGGCGAATATACTCTAGGATCTTGATTTCTTCTTTATCACTGCGCGTGGTATGACCAATCAGGAACATAATTGATAGACCCGTTAAGAAGGTTAACACTGGCGGGATACCAAACAATATGTTGAGTAGCATGGTCATTAAAATGGTGCAGAAGAAGACGAGGGCAATCAATACATCAACGGTTTGATAAGTATGTTTGATTGGCGTCGTGCTCACAACACCTTCGGCTTTGAGTGAGAATAGGGTTGCCAGTAAAATCACGCTGACGGCTGAAGGGATAAACAACATCAATAGTTCAGACATATGCACATGTCCAGCTAAGAAGATCATCAGTGTCGTTACATCACCAGTGATCAGGGCTACACCGCCTGAGTTCACCGCGAAGATAATCAACACTGCCATTCTACGGCGCATTTGCTTATCGAGTTTAAAGGTGGTTAATAAACCTAAAGACACTAAAGTCGCGGTGACGTTATCACAAAATGCTGAGAGCACGAGTGCAAATAGGGCGACTTGGATCATTAACATACGCACTGATACTTTCTGCGGAAAAAGCTTTTGCACCATGATTTGGATCATACCCTTAGCATTCAAATATGCTACGAAGGTCATGGTCGACATCAGAAAGAGCCAAAGTGTGGCAATCTCGAGCAAATTTTCATTGAGCTGATGGGCAACGATTTTCTCATTAGCCGGTTCCCCTGCAGCCATAAACAGCGCTACCCAAGAGATACAACCAAAGAATAAGGTGGTTTTTGCTTTATTAAGGTGGGTCACTTCTTCGAAAATAATACTGAGCAATGCGAGCACGGCCAGTAAGATGAGAAAGGTATTTAACATAACTGCAATTCCAACTGCTGTTTTGATGTCGTAGGGCGACTTGAGTCAACCTAAAGATTGGGCATATCAAGGCTAAATTAAGCTAGCCGTGTTAGCGCGTGCGGATCAGAACATAATGGGCTAGAGAACGCAACTGTTAGCTGTAACTCAATTTAATGCTTCTTTGTGATGTCTATCTCATGCTTTTGGGTTGCTAATTAGTTTTATATATTGGTTATTGTGATTATTGTAGCGTTATTAACTGTATTGTTTGATTTGATTACCGCGTTAAAAGTGAGATCTACGATTAAAGTCTAATCAGTTAGTTTGCATATTCTTCAATTAATTTTTATTCAGGTCGTTATTCCTGAATTGTCATGCCTATGTAGGCAGGCATTTTTAATGCTTGCTTTTTGAATGAGTGCCACTCGGAAGTAGGGTGCTCTTAGCACTCAGTCCTGCAGAATTCTGCGTCTTGAGCTTGTTTGGGTATCAATACTGGATATTGTGTTTTTGGAGTAGAGGAAAATGACATTTGTTATCTGGAGTCTTTTGCTTTTAGGCTCACTCGTTTGGTTAACGTATTGTGGTAAGCAACTTATTGCGCTGGGCGTGATGGGTTGGCCTTAGCACGTTATTGAGCATATCCACTTGACCTTACAATTCATGGTGGCTGGGATAATATTTAAATCGGCTTTAGGTTCTAAAAAGTCTGATCGTTATTAAAGCGACACAAAGCTAACTAAATCGAATAAAAGCAAAGGGACGCATTGGCGTCCCTTTGTTATGTTTAAACGGCTTAAATACTAAAGTTTAGGCTTAGCTTGCCGCTTTCATGCTAGCCAATACGCGATCTGCCGCTTCTAAGGTTAAGCGCATCTCTTCTTCGCCATGAGCCATTGACAGGAAGCCAGCTTCATAGGCACTTGGCGCCAAGTAAACACCTTCATCTAGCATGCCGTGGTAGAAAATACGGAACTGTTCGATATTGCATTGGGTCACTTGGTCGAAACGAGTGATCTCGGGTTGTTCCGTGAAGAAGAAACCGAACATACCACCAACATAGTTGATCGCCATTGGAATACCGTGCTTATCCGCAGCCGCTTTAAAGCCTTCTGCAATACGTTTGGTTTTCGCGCTCAATGCTTCGTACAGACCTTCTTCACACAGGGCTTCCATTTGTGCCAGACCCGCTGACATCGCAATGGGGTTACCCGATAACGTACCCGCTTGATAAACCGGACCCGTAGGAGCGATAAATTGCATCACATCTTTACGGCCACCGAAAGCACCCACTGGCATACCGCCACCAATCACTTTACCGAGTGTGGTTAAGTCTGGTGTGACGCCGTAGTAACCTTGAGCGCCACTTAATGATACGCGAAAACCTGTCATCACTTCATCGATAATCAATAGCGCGCCAAACTCATCACACATATCACGCAGGCCTTGAAGGAAACCTGGGATAGGTGGAATGCAGTTCATGTTGCCAGCAACGGGCTCGATGATGATGCAAGAAATCTCAGTTGGATACTGTTCGAACAGGGTTCTAACTGAATCTAAATCGTTATACACAGCGGTTAAGGTGTGCTTGGCAAAATCTTCAGGAATACCGGGTGAGCTAGGTTGACCTAACGTTAACGCGCCAGAACCCGCTTTCACTAACAGGCAATCTGCGTGGCCGTGGTAACAACCTTCGAATTTTAAGATCTTGTCACGATTAGTAAAACCGCGTGCTAAACGGATAGCACTCATAGTAGCTTCTGTGCCTGAACTCACCATGCGTACTTGCTCGATAGAAGGCACCATAGAGATGACTTTTTCGGCCATTTGCACTTCAAGCTCAGTTGGCGCACCAAAAGATAAGCCATTTTCCACCGCTGCTAATACAGCTGCACGGATTTTAGGATGGTTGTGGCCGAGGATCATCGGGCCCCAAGAACCGACATAGTCGATATAAGCTTTGCCATCGGCATCGTAAATATAAGCGCCGTTAGCTTTTTCAATAAACAGGGGCGAACCGCCTACACCATTAAATGCACGAACCGGAGAGTTAACGCCGCCGGGGATGGTTTTTTTAGCCTGTTCAAATAGCGCTTCGGAACGGGTCATGTTTAGTCCTTAAAGTCTGTAGCCAATTAGCGATCGGCTTTACGTGAATACCAATTAACCGGACACTCATATTTTTCGAGTTGATTATCAACGCCGAGTGTCAATGCAAACAAAGCCATGCGAATTAACAGCCCATTATCTGCCTGTCTGAAGATGGCGAGATTGGGATGGCTGTTCAAATCATTATCTAACTCATTGGCTTGCGCGCGTGAATCCCTTGGAAGCGGATGCATAATGACAGTGTTAGATTTGCAATGCTGAGTGTAAATACTGCGATTTAAGCGGAACTTGCCGCGATACTTATTTGCTTCTTCCTGTGAAGGGAAGCGTTCTTCTTGAATGCGAGTGAGATACAAAATATCTGCTTGATCTAAATGGCCTTCAAGTTGGTCGGTTATTTTGATGCTATGGCCAGCATTTTCAATGTCGGAGATCACATAATCAGGCATAGCTAATTCAGCAGGTGAAATCAGTGTGAAACTGATGTTCTTATACATGCAGAGTAAGCGCGACAGAGAATGCACAGTACGGCCAAATTTTAAGTCGCCGACCATAGCGATGTGCATGCCATCGATACCACGGCCAGCACACTTGAGTTCTTTTTGGATAGTGTATAAGTCGAGCAAGGCTTGGGTCGGATGCTCGTTCGAACCATCGCCGCCGTTGATCACTGGGACGCGGCTGCCTTCTGCAAACTCTTTTACCGAGTAAGAGTCTGGATGGCGCATGGCAATGACATCAGAATAGGTGGATAACACCCGCGCCGTATCGTAAAGGGATTCACCTTTAGATAAAGACGATGAAGCCATGCCTGTGGTTTCACGTACATGGCCGCCGAGCAAGTTAAAGGCACAACCAAAACTCACGCGGGTACGGGTACTGGGTTCGAAAAACAGGTTACCTAAAATGGCGCCATCGAGCACATTATTGCGCTTCTCTCGAAGTGCATAGGGCATCATGCGGCTAGCGACATTAAAAATAGTTTGGATTGAGTCAAGATCTAACTGGTTTACGGAGAGGATATGGGATCCTTCGAACTGATTCATCAGCCTGTTTTCCAATTTGCTAGGGGGGCATTTTAAGCAGCGGTATCGCGCTTATCTGCCCTGATGTTATGTAGGGTGGCTGAGGCGCGATTGTAGCAGAAGCACTGGGGCAACGAAATAGCCACATTGCCACTGTGTTAGATTTTTGCGATGAAGCCCAAAGCTTTTAATCTGCCGTCTCAGGTTTGAATCAAAATTAGGTATTGAATAGCGGCTAGATTTTGAAGCGATATTAGGCTTGGCCTGAACGAATCTCCTGTTGTAGGTTCGACCAACTGATCACCCCAACCACATTGTCTGGTGTATCTTGATAGATAAACACCTCACCGCAGCGTTTGGGCGACAATAGTGAATAGACTTCATTGAGGGTGGTGCTGTCGCTTAGCCCTTGCATGGGATTGCGTGATAGCGTGGTACTGTCATCATAGGATTGCATTTCAAGACTAAGCATTTCGATAATGCCATCGGCATTGCGGACTAGCACAGGGCGACCTTCGGCGCGTTTTAGCACTTCGAGTAACAATTCATCGTTGTTATTGACGATAACAAAGCGTTTATCCATTAAGGCTCGTACGCCTTTTTTCTGCAGTGCTAAATTCACGGGGGCGACCTTATAACCTAGTCCCATAATTTCTAATTGCTTAAAGAAAATGGAGTCGGTCTTAAAACCCTGATAAGCAATTAAAAAAGCCGGAATTGTTACAAACATTGCCGGTAAAATAATGCTGGCGTCATTAGTCATTTCTAACAGGGCGACTAAGGCGGCCAGCGGCGCGCTTAAACACACGCCCATCATGGCTGTCATGCCGATTACAGTGTAAAGCCCTACATAAGGGGCGATGGACGGGAATAAGATGGCACTGATGAGCGCCAAAATCGCCCCGAGCAGCGCGCCGATACCATAAAGTGGACCAATCAAACCACCGGGTATACCTAAGCCAATCGCCGCAATAGTGGCGATGGTTTTGGCAAATAACAGGGCGATTAACAGCAATAGGCTCGGATGTTGGCTAATAGCTTCACTAATGGCGAGATCGCCAGTACCAAGGGCTTGTGGCAATACTAGACCTATTAAGGTGGTGACGCTGCCCGCCAGTAATAGTCGGTAAATGAGTGGCCAGTTTTGACCCGTCGCGGTGACTTTTAATAGCGAGTAATTAAATAGTGCCGCGGCGCAGCCTAATACCACGCCGCCAATGGCGAGAATAGGGTAATGGTCTAAGGGAATGTGGATCACTTGAATACGGTCAAATTCGTGCACATTACCAAACACCAGTTGGCTTGAAACTGCGCCACAAATTGCTGATAGCATAATCGGGAAAAAGTAATGGATTTTATATTCACGTACTATCACTTCGAGTACAAAAATCACCGCCGCCAAGGGCGCGTTAAACGTTGCGGCAATCCCTGCTGCAATGCCACTGGCACACATGATGCGTACGCTATTATCGGGAAGATTGAATTTTTCAGCGAGAAAACTGGCGCTGACAGCACCCAGATGAATGGCAGGACCTTCACGGCCGACTGAGAAATTTGTGCCTAGGGCAAAGAGTGCTTGAAAAAATTGCCCAGCGGCGGATTGTAGGGGGATTTTACCATAATGCAGTTTAACTCTATGTAACACATAGGCTATTCCCATACGTTTGTAGCGTTTGGAGCCCAACTTCGCCACTATCCAAATTAATATTGCGCCTAAAAGGGGTAACAGGGCTCGCCAGTCGGCGACGTTCCCCGTAAAATCCAGCGCCTGTATTTGGGTGTAATGATTAGCCCAAACGAGCAAGAGTCGAAACAGTAAGATCACACAGGATGCAAAAATAGCAAATAACAGTGCCAGTATGCACAGCTGTGCACTGATGCGGGCTTGAGATAAATGGTCACGTAGCTCATTGGTTAAATACTTTTTGGCTGTGACTATGGCATGTTGGATAGCGACTTTATTTATCGTTAATTGCACTACATTGGCCTGAGTTGTATTGTATCGAACTCGTTCTTGAGTTGATTGTATTTTATATAAGGGGCTGTTACCTAATGCCAAATTATCATCGTTGGCTAGATCGGCTGCAAGTGATGGATCTCAAGTATCGTCCATCTTCAGTATATTTATCGCTTTTAGTGTTAGTTTCTATTCTTTTTGGGGCTTGGATAAGTTTTCTGCTATTAAGCAGCGATGAGCCTGTTGTTAAGCATATCAGCAGCAAGACTCAACGCTTGACCGCTGAGTTAGAGGCACAGACCCAACTACTTGCAACCCGAAATTTAGAGCTGTCCGTCGAGCGAGAGGCTAATACCCAAATGCAAGAAATGTTTGGCCAGCAAATGAAAAAGCAAAAAGAATTGGAGCATGAGCTGGCGTTTTACCGCAGCATTATGACCCCGGATGATAATGCTGAAGGCGTCGCTATTCACGGACTTGAAATGACGCCGGGCGCTTTGGCCGATGAATATCATCTCAAGTTGGTGTTGACTCAGTTGCAAAAGCGTAAGCAAGCTATTCAAGGCCGAACAGAATTGACGCTCATTGGTGTGCAAGATGGCAAATCTGTTAGCTTGAGTGTGAACAAACTCACGGGTTCTAAGTTGGAATTTGATTTTCGCTATTTTCAAGTCATAGATACCAAGGTCACTGTTCCTGCTGGCTTTAATTTACAACAAGTGAAAGTCAAAGTGCTGGTGCCTTCGAGCCGCTGGACTAAGAATTCGCAGACCGAACATGTCTATAGTGCCCCTGAGTTATTACAGGGTGAAAAAGAACCACGGGTAATACTTGAACAAAACAGTCAGGTAAAGGATAATTTGCCCCAGAAAACTGATGTAAGAGGTAGTAATGACTGATCAAGCTGATACAGCAATGCCAATCCAATTTACCGATGCGGCAGCCGCCAAGGTGAAAGGTTTGCTGGAAGAAGAGCAAAATCCTGCACTTAAGCTACGAGTCTATGTGACTGGTGGTGGTTGTTCTGGATTTCAGTACGGCTTTACCTTTGATGAAAAGGTCAATGACGGCGATTTTACGATAGAAAAACAAGGCGTTCTCTTGGTTGTCGATCCTATGAGCCTACAATATTTGGTCGGTGGTGAAGTGGATTACACTTCAGGACTGGAAGGTTCTCGCTTCTTCGTGAAAAACCCTAACGCAACCACAACTTGTGGCTGTGGTGCCAGTTTCTCTGTGTAAAAAGTTTTTCTGTTTAATGATGACTAACTTTGCATCTTTATTAGGCGTGGAGTGAGATCAAAAAAGCCGTCGCAATGACGGCTTTTTGTTGGGCTAAATTTATTTTCTACAAGAGCTTAGCTCATGATGTTCAGGTTAAGCTTAGGCTTAAACCATGCCTTTACCTTTTTATCAAAGGCTATCCAAACTTGCAGTAATGACAAGACGATCAAAGCGATAAAAATCACATAGTCAGGCAGTTTTCCCTGCCATTCACCTAGGTACACTGTCGTTGGACCTACCACTAAGTTGCCCGGATCGTACATGATCACTGGCAGCATGCTAATCAATCCAAGCTGCACGACTGTGTAGCCGCGCAGCATGATAAGCCCTGCTTTTTGCCGACCGATAATGGCAATCACCATCAGGAGGGTTAGCAGACAAAATAACACCCCTTGTTTAGCGATTAAGCCACTCACTGACGCAACAACATACACTAGCAATAGGGCAATGAGTCGTTTCGGAAAGTGCTGACTCAGGGCTGTACTTGCCTCTGGTGTCGGTATCGCCGATTTTTGCTCGCTCATAGGCATTCTCGTTTAGCGATAGTGATTAGTGGCTTTGCTTAGGCGCTAATCTTTGATCTAACTCATAAGGCGGGATTACCACACCTAAATCATCTAATACAGGGAATACGGCGACAAAGAGGTCGTCATCTTCCATGCCTGGCACCCATCTTTCGTGAAATTCATCGAGTGGAATCGCTAACGTTTGGCAATCAGTCCATTCATCCACAGCCCAAGAATCAGCGGCTTCTTCGGTTGGCCACATTGGGATGCAATCTTCTTCTTCAGTGGTTAACATCACGCAACCGTCTTGGTCTTGTAATGTCCAAAGTATTTTGTGTTCTTTAACTTGTTCAACGAGGTAATCGTAACGGGCTTCTGGCGTCATTGCTGCTGTCTCAGCGAGGTTTTTAACAGTCTTGCTCATGAAAAATATCTCTTTTGCTTGGATAGGGCGAAGCCTGTTGTGTCTCTAATGTAAAAACCTAGGGCACAGCAAAATTCGCCAGTTGGCTAAATGGTAACATTAGAGCGGGATTAGAAAAAGAACAACAGCGCCAAGAGAGCGCTGTTGTGTTAGATCTTCGGCTTTTATTCTACCGAGCGGAAGTAACGATAGATAAAGCCCGCCAAAATGGCGCCGACAATCGGTGCTACCCAGAACAACCAGAGTTGTGATACCGCCCAGTCACCGACAAACAGTGCAGGGCCTGTGCTACGCGCTGGGTTCACCGAAGTATTGGACACAGGAATACTAATAAGGTGAATTAGGGTTAAACCTAACCCTATGGCAATTGGGGCAAATCCCTTAGGCGCTCGCTCATCGGTGGCGCCTAAAATAATAATCAAGAAGAACAGTGTCATAACGATTTCACAAATCATCACCGACAGCATGCTATAGCCACCCGGTGAGTGCTCACCAAAACCGTTAGAGGCAAATCCGCCCGCGAGTGAAAATCCCTCTTGTCCTGAAGCGATGAGATACAAGATGCCTGCGCCAACAATTCCACCCGCGACTTGGGCTACGATATAGGGCAATAATTCTGCTGCCGGAAAACGTCCCCCAGCCCAAAGGCCGAATGACACTGCAGGGTTGAGATGACAACCTGAAATATGGCCAATCGCAAAGGCCATGGTTAATACGGTTAATCCAAAAGCTAAAGCGACGCCGAGTAAGCCTATGCCCACCTCGGGAAATGCAGCGGCAAGTACCGCACTGCCACAACCTCCAAGGACTAACCACAAGGTGCCAAGAAATTCTGCCGCCATTTTTTGTGACATGTTCATTGTTTGATTTCCTATTTAGTCGATTTATGTCTGTGTGGCTTTTTGACGCCATTACATAAACCCTTGTTTATCTCGCTGGTTAAGTTTAGCTAGATAAATAACCATTCCCTTAATTGAAGTTTTGCACGCCCAGATTGTTCATGCCAAAGCTGGCCATCACAATCAGAGTGTTGTGTTTTTACTGCTTAGTTAACAATCACTTTAGTTCGTTTACATGGCACAACTGTGATCAAGCATAGATGGCTTTTTATATTGTGCATTTTTGATAATGCTTTATAGGGACAATTTGCTCCGTTTTTAGGTGAGGCTTCAAGCTTATCCTCTTACTCGCTTGGAGTTTCGTTGTGAAAAGGCGTTTATTTTTGAGTTAGGCACTATCAGTTTCTAAGCATTTCATAATCGATTTATTGTCTTTTTATTCTTTAATTATTTGAAAATAAAAGAATAGATATTTAATAGATATAAAACGGGGAAATAAACGAGGGTCATTTCGTTGCTGCTCTTCACTAAGCAAAGTAAAAGAACAAGGTTGCTTAAATGTTAATCATGTGTTTGCGGTGTTGCTAACCCATGGTTAATCCAAAAACCTAGGAGATGAAAATCGCAGGCTAAGGCATTGGGCTAATTTAAGTAACCGCTCTACATAACAACAAAAATGGTTTGCGATGTCTAAAAGTGAAGGTGGGAAGGATGAAGAAGAAACTATTGACCTTAGCAATACAAGTATCGATGTTTGGTATTGTTCCTTCGGTAGCTTGGGCTGCCGATCCTATAGAAGTGAATACAGTTAACGAAAATGCAGCTCGAGTTGAGGTTGAAGGCGCGGATAAGAACGACGGTATAGAAAAAGTCACCGTAACGGGTTCGCGTATTAAGCGAGATAGTTTTTCCTTAAGTACGCCTTTACAGGGCCTTGACGCAAAGGATATTGCAGATAGTGGTATCGGCTCATTGGCGGATATTTTAGTTGATCAAATTCCGGCATTGGCTGAAGGGGTTAGCAGCACCAATAGCCAATCGAGTGTGCAAAATACCGGCTTATCAACCATTGATCTACGGAACTTAGGCACAGATCGTACCTTAACGCTTATTGATGGTCGTCGTGTTGTTTCTAACAGTTACAGTGGCAACTATGTCAGTTTAAGCACTATTCCTGCGGCCATGGTCGATAAGGTCGAAATCATCACCGGTGGTGCGTCAGCTGTGTATGGTTCGGATGCGATTGCAGGTGTGGTCAATATTATCACCCAGCAAAACAAGACTGGGTTTGAGATTAATGCCCGTGGTGGTGAAACGACTGAAGGTGGTGGCCGTGAAACCACAGTAGATGTGGGTTATGGAGCTGATTTCAATAGTGATAAGGGTTATATTTACGCAAGTGCCACCTATGACAAACAGCATGGATTATTCGCCACTGACAGGGAACGAGCCCTGTATGAGTCGAGCTTTGCTTACGATGAAAAGCAAATGTGTAACACCATGAATACCGTTGATGGCTATCAATGTATGCGGGATATTACGCGGGACGATTGGCGTGAGCGCAGCAATGACATCGTCGGCGGCCGCTTTAAGTCGAATGCTTGGTGGTACGATGGTACAGAACTTAAAACTGACTTTAAAGAAGAGCGTGATGGTTATAACGGCTATACCACTGGTCTGCTAAAGGTACCAGAGGATACTTTAGCCGCAGCGGTCAAAATGAACTATGACCTTAGTGAAGATGTGCGCGCCAATGTACAAGTACAATTCAGCCGTAATACCGCGTTTCGCCGTACCGACGCAGAAGGTCAAGACTATAACGATGCTGAGCTGTATATCGATCCAATCACTGGGTTACCAGGGATGATTGATGCGGGTAGTATTTTAGCCAATAACCCTTATATACCAGCTGAAATTGCAGCGACAGGAGGGGGTAAGAGTATTACCTGGGATCGTCGTTTCGAAGAAGTTGGGCCTGTTGAAAGTGATAACGAGCGTACCACGCTTCGTACTTGGGCGGGTTTACAGGGGGATTTGTTTGAAACTTGGACTTGGGATGCGTCAGTAGGTTACGGCCAGTTCGAGCAGCGTCAACGCCGTAGCAATGAGATCAGCATTCGTCGTTTAAGAAATGCTTTGAATGCTGTATATGCCGCTGATGGTGTCACTATTCAATGTGCCAGTGAAGCAGCCAGAGCTGAAGGCTGTGTGCCCGTCAATATTTTTGGTGAAGGCTCTATCAGCAAGGAAGGGGCTGACTATATTCGCGCTAATCCCTATATCAATACCGATATAACTCAATTCAATGCGTTAGGGTATATTTCTGGCGAGTTGTTTGAGCTACCCGCAGGTGGTGTGCAATCGGCATTCGGGATGGAGTATCGCCGTGATACTCAAGCTGTCGATACCGATAAGGCGATGCGTGGCGATGCGATTACCTTTAACGATGTTCCTCCCTTTGAAGGTAATGTCACAGTATGGGAAGCCTTTGGTGAGGCGAATCTGCCACTGTTAAGGGATATGGATTTCGCCAATAAGCTTGATGTGGATGTGTCCTTGCGTCTTGCGGATTACAGTCAGAAAAACATTGATTTAATGTCGAGCTACCGTACAGGCATACTGTGGGAACCCATTGCAAACTATGCTTTACGTGCCAACTACTCTCGTTCACAACGTGCGCCGAATATCACTGAGCTTATCTCTCCACCCCGTGGTGATTACGACAGTATTCGCGATATTTGTAATGGTGTAACGGCAACCTCAACAGGCGCTGGACATGATAGTTGTCGTCTCGATCCTGGGATTGCTGCTGCCATTGCGAGTACTGGCACCTTTAAGGCGGAAACGGGCTCTAAGTATTCTCCTAACGCAGGTAATGAAAACCTGACCGAAGAAACGGCGGATACCTACACCTTAGGCTTTACCATGGCGCCAGCCTTCCTTGAAGGCTTTAATCTGGCGGTTGATTACTACGATATCAAAGTCGCTGATGCTATTGGTTCATTAAGTAACGAGGATATTCTGGCTGAGTGTTATAACTCGAGTAATCCCTATGGAGCCGATAATGAGTACTGTCAGGCTATCACGCGCGATACCGAGGGCCAAATCACCCAGATTATTCAGCAGGAACTGAACCTGAATGACATAGTTACTCGTGGTATCGACTTCGCAATGGCCTACGAGTGGGAACTGGCTGATTACGGTGAACTGAGCTTAAACACTAACTGGACCCATGTGTTGGAATACAGCTCAAGTTACTACGGTGCTGATGGTATAGTGGAAGAGGATTATGTTGGTGAGCTTGCCAGTGGGATTTTTGAAGACAGAGGCACGCTTTCATTAACTTGGAGTAACGATGATTGGCGTGTGCGTTGGAGCGCGAAGTATAAGAGCGCTATGGTCGATAGTCACGACAGAGTCGAAGAATGGAACACCCTGCAAGCACTGAACCAAACTAAACTCGATGCCGGTGATGTAAGCGCTGTGGCGAATCCTGAAACACCAGCCTTCCTGTTCTATGGCTCGTATATCACTCATGATTTGTCAGTGTCTTACACCATGGACGTGAGTCAGGCTGAATTACGTTTATATGGCGGTTTACGCAATATTTTCGACAATCAAGGTCCTTGGGTAGCTGATGGTGGCGACTTAATTGAAACCGGTAATGGTAACTACAGCAGTGCCTACGGCGGTGGTGTAGGGCGTTATGCCTACCTAGGTGCAGAGCTTAAGTTCTAAAGGTCAGTTAACTTAAGTTGGTTAAACCGCATGTGGCTCCCTGCATGCGGTTTTTTTATTGGCAATTAAATGGCTTAAGCAAGAAAGGAACAGTTGTTGGCTATGGTTCCATCAGATAGTTAAGCGGTTTTAACGGGGAGTTTACGCAAAAGTTTTAGCTAAGCGAGTTCGGCTGGTCAGTTAAGTTGGGGCTGGGGGCAAAATGGTGTAGGTTCAACAATACACTTTAAGCTAATGTTTTTACAGGCTTGATGGTATGAACTGATATTACCCTTAGCGGCGAGTATGTATGCCGCCAGGGTATCGTTGGGAGCTATCTTGACAATATGTTAAGCGTTAATGCGAACTTATCGATTCATTACAGCATTGAATGACAAGTTACTTGGAGGGTAAATTCGCCTTTAAGAACTGGCTTTGTTCAAACAGTAGATGTTCTAGGGATTCCTTAGCCGTATAACTGTGCCCTTCAAATGCTAAGATAACTAATCTCGCTTTCCCTCCCAATCCTTGAATCGCATCAAACAGACGCTCAGATTGCAGCGGGAAAGTGCCCGAGTTTTGGTCCATTTCGCCATGAATAAGCAGCAAAGGCGATTTGATCTTATCCGCATAATTAAATGGCGACATTTGTTGGTAAATATCATTGGCTTGCCAGTAGGTGCGTTCTTCATTTTGAAAACCAAATGGCGTTAGGCTGCGATTATAAGCTCCGCTACGGGCGATACCTGCATAGAATAAATCCGTATGCGCCAGTAAGTTGGCGACCATAAAGGCACCATAGGAATGCCCGCCAACGGCAATTTGCTTGCGATCAGCAATACCTAAATCGACTAAGGTATCGATAGCGGCTTGTGCGTTGGCCGTCAATTGCTCCCGAAAGGTGTCATTAGGCTCTTTATCCCCTTGGGCAATGATAGGCATTGAGACTTTATCAAACACCGCAAAGCCTTCAGCGACCAAAGGTATTGGGCCCCTTGGGCTGATGGTGGGATATTTATTGGCGCTAAAGCTAATTTGGCCGGCAACCTCGGGATCGTTAAATTCCCGCGGGTAAGCCCACATCAATACGGGTAAGGTTCCTTGTTCCTTGGTGTAATTGGCGGGTAGGTACAGCGTCCCTGAAAGAGGTACACCATCTGCTCTTTTGAAGGTTATAAGCTGTTTTTGCATGCCCAGATAAGAACTCAGTCCATCGGGTTGCTCGTAAAGTACGCTTTCTTTGGTGCCATTGAGTAGGACAAGGCTAGGGGGGGCTGTTGGGCTTTCACGATTGATGATGAGTTGTAATGGGTCAAGATTTAACACATAACGCACTGATTCTAATCTGTTGGATGCGGATTGCCATAGTAGTGATGACTCAGTTGTTATGAGTGAAGTGCGCTTTAAAAAAGGCTTGTCTCCCTGTGGGGTGGCACCTTGACCATAGTGAATTAGTCCTGTGGTTTTAGCCCCTTGTTGCAAACTAACGACTTGTCCTTTTCCTGGATAATAGTGTTTTGCAAAGAGTCCTAGGTCTTGGTACTTATCGCGCAGATTACGCTCGTTTAAGGTATGCAGTGAGCTTTCCCCAAGACGGGTGTTTAGACTGCTGAGTCTGATCTGTTGAGCTTTACTATTACGCTCAGTGATTAAGGTTAAGTGGTTTTCAGCCCAGTCAATATCTGTAATCCTCCACTGGGTTTGTGCAACGCGAGTGGCTTGTTGAGTAAAGGGGGCGTCGAGTAGCCAAAGGCTATCACGCAGTGGCGCATCTCGCTGGCTATCTCCCTGATCTAGGGCTTTGGTAAACGCTAAGGTTGCCGCTTGACCTTGTACCCAATGCAACATACGCGGACCAGGCAGGACTGAATCTTTTCCCTGTGGTCGAGATTCCCCTCCTTGGCTCTGGTGTAACAGGGTAATCAGTTGGCCATTAAGGTTATAAATCTCTGTTAAAGTTGGAAAATCATCATACTTTACCTGAGTTGAGAAGGGCGTTGTGATTTGGCGGCTCAAAATATACTGGCCATCGGGAGACACCGAGAAATCTTCAATAATCCCCGGCGCCCCGATTTTCGTGAGTTTGCCTTCTAAATCTACTAGCGCAAGTTGACTGGTAGTCAGGCTGCTAAATAACTGCTTATCTGCCGAGGTTTTCAGTAAGTCTTGATAGGTGCGCTGCGGACTATTTTTGCCTGATGTTTCCTTGGTTTTCGGGCTGATGGAAACGTGGGGCTGACTTGCGCTTATGTCTTGCGCTATTACAAAGCGAGCAAGCAGAGTTTTATTATTAGCCCATTGATAATCAAGACTAATAGTGCCGTTTAAACGCTCATTTGACAGCTGTTGATGACGATCTTTAGCGATATTATAAACACATAAATAGCCGCCCTCGGGCGTTAAACTTACGTAAGAGAGATTACGGCTATCGGGAGAAAACCTAAGTTCAGTAATATCATATCCACCTGGCAAGGTGATGACTCGGTGCCCGTTGTCTTTGATATTGATAAGCGTGAGCTGATGATAACGCTGGGTAATACGGCTCGGTAAAAATTGCTCTGCTGCGATACGTAGCCCCGCCAGTTTGTGCTCTGGCATAGCAAGGGTAGCAATGCTAGGGGCCGAAATGGGACTGAGCAATGCCAGCCATTGGTTATCGTTTGAGAGTCGAGTCGTGAGGCTGGTACTGTGGGTAATGGTTTGCTGCAATGCTGGGGAAGGTTTTTGGTAGTCCTGCGCTAAGGTTTTTGGCGTAAAAATAGGGCAGAGCATCATCCAGATGCAAATCAAGGCTAAACGAAGCATATATGGGTTCCTACAAAGGGCATATCCCCTGCTACATAAATGATCGGCAGGAGTAAGGCTTTGACTCTTATGTTTTTATTGGTCATGCAGTTGTAATCAATCTGTTGCTTAGTCGCAATCTTTCCTGGCTCGATTCTATATTGTTTAAATCTCTTTTTTAGATTTTTAACAAGCTAATATTTTGAATTTTAAATAATTACTTTAAATCATTAGATTGCCAACCTTGTTAAGTCTTAGGTAGTATTTAGCGACATGATGTACTCATTACCGTAACCATAAAATGAATAACAAGGGTGTGAGAAAATATGAAGGATAAGAGTAAGTTGAGTTTTTGTTTGGGGCGTTGTCGTATTGATCCTTCTGATAACTCAATTTCATTTCAAACGTCGGGCGATGAACTTCACCAAAACGAATTCGCTAAAGTCTCGCTTCAACCCAAGTTTATTGAAGTTCTTAGCTATCTTGCCCTTCGTTATCCTGATGTGGTTACCCGCGATGAGCTGATTGATAAAGTATGGGAGGGCAACGTCTACGTGGGAACTAAGGCGCTCACCAACGCGATTTGGCATTTACGGCAGCAATTATCCCCCTTCGCTCAGGAAAGCGGTGTGATTGAAACCGTGCGTAAAACCGGATATCGATTGTTATTGCCGCCTATTTACGACACCTTTGATGACGGTGAAGAGCAACGACAAACTACCGAGGCTAAATTGCTGCATACGACTCAGCGTATGCGCTTGATGGCGATGCTAATGGGAGCCGTTATTTTAGTCTCAGGCGTATTTATTAGTGTACATTTGTACCAAGATAAACAGAGGATGACGGATACTCAACTTACCGTGCTCACCCGAGACCCTGGGTCTGAACGTTACCCCCGACTATCTCACGATAGACGTTGGCTAATATATGGAGCGAGTCGACCTGGAGCCACCTCTAGCCTTTATCTTAAAGATTTTAAACGTGAAGATATTCCCGCTCGCCAGTTAACGCCTTCAACGTCCTCTGAGCTGCGCGCAGTTTGGAGCCTAGATGATACTGCATTATTTTTTGCATCCCGCAGTCATGCCACAGGAAAGTGCACCATCACTCAGCTGATTTTAGCGACCAATGAGATGTTGGCTTTAGCACCCTGTAGTTCGGATATGACAGCGATAGATATTTCACCCGACGGTCAATATCTTACTTATATCTCTGCCCATGAGTCAGATAAGATTGGCGGAATTTATCGTTTATCTCTTAAATCAAACGAAGCTACAGCAGAACGATTATCCTGCGATGCCCCCTGTAACTATGAAGATCGGGATTTAGCGTACAGCCCCGATGGACGCTGGCTGGCGATAGCAAGGCGCTTTAGCAATATCTCGGAAGATATTTTTATTAGGGACTTAGCTAGTGCCCATGAAAAACGCCTCACACAAGGGTTAGAAGATATTCGTGGTTTAAGCTGGACACTCGACAGTCAGGTGTTAGTCTTCGCGACAGAAGATTCTGGCAGCCGCAATGGCTTTACCATTGATATTGACACTGCGCGTATTCGCCCACTTGATGTGGAAGGAATGAGTTATCCCAGTAGCGTGTCTGAAGAGGGAGAGCTGGTTTATCACCAATATCGTCGCCAATTCCAGATGGCCTATTTTTCCCTCGGCGATACTGTACCGGGGAGCTTGTTTCCACTGCTGTATTCCAGCATCAGCCACCGTAATCCAGATTACTCTCCCGAGGCGAAACGGATAGTGTTTGTCTCTAGCGAGACAGGCTATAACGAGATTTGGACGTCAGACATCAACGGTAAAAAACTTGAGCAACATACTCAGCTTAAATCACGAGTTGCCTATCCACGCTGGTCACCCGATGGTTCTAAAATCGCATTTATTGCTCCAGATGATCGAAATGAAGGCAATCGAATTTTTATTTTAGATTTAACCAATAAAAACATTACCGCGTTAGCCTCGAGTTATCACAACCATGGTCGTCCAAGCTGGAATTGGCAGGGGACTGCTGTGTTCGCCTCAACCTCTGATGGCATTACGGAGTTTTACTTAGACAATCGTGCACCTAGGGTGATTAGTTCATTGAGTATGGGGGTGGGGTTTGCAAAATCGGCCACCGAATTGGTCTTTAGCCGTGATGGTGAGAATGGACTGTGGCAGATTAATTTAGCGCATCCCGAGCACGTTGAGCAGTTAATATCAACTAAAGCGTTTCGCGCGGGTAATAACTGGGTGCTTACGGCAAGCGGGGTTTATTTTAAATCGAGTAATGGTAACGAGCAGTTATTGAATTATTGGGAGGCGAACAGTAAACAGGTGACACCACTCCTGAGGGTACCACGTTCGAGCTTAAGCGGTTTTGGCTCCATGACGTATATTCCGGAGGCAAACCGCTTAGTGATGACGCTCGATGGATTCCCACAGCGTGATATCATCTTACTTAAACACAAGTTACTTAAATAACGTGCGTTTTGTGGATTACTTAGCGCTAAATCGTCCGCCGAGTACGGCTTCGCGGGAGGCGCCTGTTACTGCAGGGAGATTAGCGGGTAAACCTAAGTGATTGCGCATGGCGAGCCAGGCAAAGGCGATGCCTTCTGCCCACTTAGGATCGACGCCAAGGGCCGAGGTAGTATCCAGCTTATAACCTGGTAATAAGGCTGCAAGACGCTGCATCAGTTGACCATTAAATGCACCGCCACCACAGACGAATAATTCCCCTTCATTGGATAGTTTAATAATGTCTTGGGCTATGCTGTGGCAGGTTAAATCCAATAAAGTTGATTGAATATCTTCTTCATCTAAATGATTAAAGGGCGATAATTGCTGCTCTAACCAAGCTTGGTTAAACAGTTCGCGACCGGTGCTTTTAGGGTAAGCAAGGGAGAAATACGGATGCGAAAGCAGCTGAGTTAATAAGCTTTGATCAGTTTTTCCGGATGCAGCCCATTCGCCATTTTTATCGAAGGGCTCACTTTTAACCTGTTGCATCCAGGCATCAATTAAGGTGTTGCCTGGTCCTGTATCAAAGCCTAAGACTTCTTCGCTATTGCCCGGCAGATAGGTGATATTGGCAATACCACCAATATTGAGGATGACACGTTTTTTACCGACTTGGGCAAAGGTTTGCTGGTGGAATGCGGGTACTAAGGGCGCGCCTTGGCCACCAAGGGCAATATCTTTGCGACGAAAATCGGCAATGACATCTATGCCTGTTTCGGTCGCAATAGTATTAGGATCGCCTATTTGTAAGGTAAAACCCACTTCGAGGTTTGGCATATGGCGCACAGTTTGACCATGGCTACCAATGGCGATGACATCTTCTTTCGCAATAGCACATTTAGCCATCAGATTATTGACTGCTAAGGCAAACAGCTGACCCACATTTCGATCTAAACGGCCGAGGCGGTTAATTTCATCTGAGCTGGGTAAGCACAGGCGCTGTAGACCTTTGAGCAAATGGCTCGGAATAGCTTCGGTATGGCTGGCGATAAGTTGCGGCTGCGCGCCTGAAAAGTCGACCAATACCGCATCGACACCGTCCATGCTGGTGCCTGACATAAGTCCAATATAATAAGCGTTTTTCATTGGGAGGAATCCATCCGTCGTTATTGCATTGCCAATTGCGTTTGCTTGTTTTGCGAAAGTGTAGTCATCAATTGCTTGCTAAGTGCATCGAATTGATTTTTTTCTTTTCTCGCAATTGATTCGGATTTCGGTAGCGTAATCGTTCTCGGGTTGCGGTGTACGCCATTGACGATAAATTCGTAATGTAAATGAGCCCCAGTGACACGGCCTGTTTTACCTAAAGTACCAATAATTTGTCCTTGCTTAACGTTGGCGCCTTTGCTGACATTACGTTTTGTGAGGTGTAGATATTTGGTGGTATAGGTATCGTTATGTTTGATAAACACATAGTTACCGTTGAATTGATTATAACCAGACTCAATAACGCGTCCACTACCCGCAGCTTTAATGGGCGTGCCAATGGCTGCGACATAGTCTACACCGCGATGGGCTTTGACTTGGCCTGTCACTGGGTGCAAACGTCTTGGGTTAAAGTTGGAGCTGACATACTTAAAATCGACCGGTGAGCGCAGGAAGGCTTTACGCATGCTAGTGCCATTTTCGGAATAGTAGTTACCGTCGGTATAGCGAATGGCAGTATAGCGCTCATCTTGGTTAACAAATTCTGCAGCTAAGATATTGCCATTACGCAAAAATTCACCATCGGCATATTCTTGCTCGTAAATAATGGCGAAGCTGTCGCCTTCGCGTAAGTCTAAGGCGAAGTCGATATCCCAGCCGAATACGGTCGATAATTGTAATATCTGGTTGGCAGACATGCCTGCATCGACGGCGGCATTCCAGAAATTGCTCTTAATTTTGGCACTGGTGAAATGGCTGCGAATTTCCACATCCTTTTCTGAGATTTTTTCGTTGTATTGCTCTTGGCTTTTAGTGATGACTAGGGTTGAAATAGCATCGACTCGATAACGCACTTCAGTCAAATTACCGTTTGCATCCTTTGAAATCACAATTTCTTCGCCCGGCATTATCTTAAGTAAATTTTGCTTGGCTAAAGGCAACTGGGTGATTTCATAAACGTCTTTGCTGGTTAAGCCTGCGCGGTCAAATACCGCGGCTAAAGTATCACCATTTTTGACGTTAAAATGTTCGACATCTCTGTGTAGAGCGCTTTCGTGGGATCCTGCTGCTTGATTATTAGCTCCAGCTGCAGCGAGCGCATCGGGTGAGGATAACGGTTCAGCCGTTGTCGGAGCATTATCTGTTTGACCTTCTGGCAACTCAGGGCGTTCAGGCGAGCGAAAAGCTAAGGGCACATCATAACGGGTGTTGATTTGAGCTTGGTCATCAATGCTAGTGGTTTGTCTTGAAGCTTGCGCTTCTTCAGAAGGTAGAAGCATGGTTATCATTGTGATAACTGAAAGAATGCTAAGGAGAATTTGATGCTTTTTAGGCAACAATTTAAATAACGTTATAACCTTTCCCATTGACGCCGATACCAATAACCAGAGACTTAAATAATCCCGTTAGTGTACACACTTTCAATTGTGGTGGCTAACAAGTAACATAAGTCTCTTCATTTTATGATCATGGCCTTAGGAGTCCCTGCCGAGATGGCTGATTTAGACCAAGTATTAGCAGAAATTAGACGTGGTACCGATGAGATTTTACTCGAAGCGGATCTGCTGGAAAAACTCAAAGAAGGACGTCCACTCCGTATTAAGTTAGGCGCTGACCCTACCGCTCCGGATATCCATCTTGGACACACAGTAATCTTGAATAAATTAAGATTATTCCAAGAGTTAGGTCATGAAGTCATTTTTTTGATTGGTGACTTTACTGGTATGGTGGGGGACCCAAGTGGTAAAAATAGCACACGTCCGCCGCTCACCCGTGAACAAGTTTTAGCGAACGCAGAAACCTATAAAGAACAGGTTTACAAGATCCTCGATCCTGCTAAGACTCGTATCGAATTCAACTCAAGCTGGTTAGAGCCATTGGGCGCCGCTGGTATGATCCGTCTCGCGTCTAAGCAAACTGTGGCTCGTATGATGGAGCGCGATGACTTTAAGAAGCGTTATGCTTCGGGTCAGTCTATTGCGATTCATGAGTTTATGTATCCTTTACTTCAGGGCTATGACTCAGTTGCGCTACAGGCCGATGTTGAGCTGGGTGGTACAGATCAAAAGTTCAACCTGTTAATGGGCCGTGAACTGCAAAAAGCTGAAGGCCAAAAGCCACAAGCTGTGATCATGATGCCGCTGCTCGAAGGTTTAGACGGCGTGAAGAAAATGTCTAAATCGGCGCATAACTATATTGGCGTGAGCGAACCTGCCAACGAAATGTTTGGCAAGCTGATGTCAATTTCGGATGACTTGATGTGGCGCTACTTTGAACTACTGTCATTCCGCCCACTGGCTGAAATTGAACAGTTTAAGCAAGATGTGGCGAATGGGTCTAACCCACGTGACATTAAAATCGCCTTAGCTAAGGAAATTATCACACGTTTCCATGATGCAGCGTCTGCCGAAAGTGCGCATCAAGCCTTTGTCGATCGTTCTAAGGGCATGATCCCCGATGATATCGAAGAAATTGAGTTAGCTGCGGGTGAAGGTATTGCGATTGCCAATCTGTTGAAAGACGCTGACTTAGTGTCATCGACTTCAGAAGCGATGCGGATGATCAAGCAAGGCGCGGTAAAGATGGACGGCGAAAAACTAGAAGATAGCCGTGTGACTTTGTTAGCGGGTACTGTTGCTGTATTCCAAGTCGGTAAACGTAAGTTTGCCAAAGTGACTTTGGTATAGTGACGTTGGTTTAGTTAGGTTTACGCTACAGTAAGTTTAAACGAACAAAAAGAGCGCCTTAGGGCGCTCTTTGTTTTTGAATCTTTTGACAATACAAGATTAAGGCGCTGTGCTGGCCTCATGCTCGGCGATATTACATCTGTCGGTGCCAAAGTGTTGCCCACCACTGCATTTCCATGCCAATTGGGCCGAACTTACCTGCCAAAGTTTAGCGTTTTGTTTCAGTGAGATAATCAACAGCATCTGTGGATGCTGCTTGGAAAGCTCGCTCACTTGATAGGTTAAAATGCCGTCTTTATTGGTTTGAGTTCGCACTAAGGTAAATTTGTTGCCTGCATATTGGCTGCTGATTTTATTGGGATCTTCCGACCAAGGCTGATGTTGTGCCTGAGCGGTACGTAGTTGTTGATTAAAATGGCTTACTGGCTGAACGGCGTAGGAAACGATAATGGGCTGTAAGGCCTGTGCTTTGGGGGCCAGTATTAAGCCATTAAGGGCGAGTAGGGCAATCAATCCAAAAAACTTCATACAAACCTCATTGAAACGAAACGGCTCAGTCAATTTTTCAAAGGTGAAATACGCAGTGGTATTGACTCATTGTTAGTTTCGACTCGTTTTTAGGGATCAAGTTTCAAAGACGGGTAAATTTTGTGACTACTGCATCGCTAATTGGTCTGACATGGTCTGGTAATCGATTAGGTCGACATGTTCCGTTACTCTGCGATTGAGCATGTCGATCTTAAGGCTTGTCACACCAGGTATCGCAACATCGATGATTTTCCCCGGTTTGCCAAATTGTTCACCTGGACCCTTGAAATGGTAGTTACCTATCATCACCACTAAAGAGCCTGCATTATACATATGTTCTATGTTGAAGTTGTACTCGAGCACGCCCTCGTGGGCACGCTCAAGGAAGTCGATAATGAAGCGGCCGCCAGTGTATTTACGGTTGGCGGTTTTGTCGAAGAAGACGCTTTCGCGGTTATAGAATTTTCGCAGTGTCTTATAGTCGTGTTCAGTTAGCGCATTCATATATTTTACGGCTAACTGCTGTTCTTGTGGCATTTCACCTGAGTTGGCTTGCGCCGCTGCAGGATTGAGGGCTGGAACAAAAATGAGGCACAAAATAAAACACAATATTCGCAAACTATTCCCTCTTGGTCTTGAGATCAAAGGCCGGTAATGAAAGATGCCACTTGATGGCACTTAAGCGGATTAACAGGGCACTGGCCATCGCCAGAAACAGCGCCATTTTTTCGCCCATACCGTAGGCTAAGCTCACGGTATAGCCGATACCACCTATGATCGAAGCTGTGGCATAGACTTCAGTGCGTAAGACCATAGGAACTTGTCTACACAGTAAGTCTCGAATAATGCCTCCTCCCACGCCTGTGATCAAGCCCATTACGACGGCAATCATCCCACTCAAGCCCATATTGAGGGCCTTTTCAGCACCTATCACGGTAAAGAGGGCCAATCCAAAGGCATCTGCGACGGGTAAAATATACTCTGGTACCTTACGAGGGCGACGGACTAATAGCAAACAGACGAGCACGGTCGCGAGGATCACTATGATGTAATTCGGGTCGCGGATCCAGAACACTGGCGTTGCACCAATTAAGGCATCACGAATACTGCCACCACCGACAGCGGTAACCGAGGCGAGCACGATAACGCCAAAGGGGTCCATTCTATGGCGTCCAGCGGCAAGTGCGCCGGATAATGCAAATACAGCGGTACCCCATAAATCAAAAAAGTAGATCCACTGGCTCATTTACTCATCTCTTTGATATGGATATTTAATGCGTCAACAGAGATGCGGATTTCAATCACAGATAAAATCAGTGAATAGAGCAAGAGCAGTAGGCTAGCGCCAAAAATCACTGAGCCGGTTTTATTAAAGCCGATATAGATAAAAATCATACACAGTACACATAGGGCAAAGCTTGACACGCCTGCTTCCTGCATTCGACGAATGATGGTAATACGCTGGCTCAGGTTCTTAATTTGATCTTTATGTACGGGTTTTTCACCATTGCTTAAATTTCGGATTAATGCGGCTAAGGCAAAAAAACGATTGGTATAAGCTAATAGTAACAATGAGATAGCAGGAAATAACAACGCAGGTGTTGTTAATGAAACATGCATGTTTTCGAGCAAGATGGTCAGCCTTTAACTTCACGTTGAGATAATGCGGCATCATATCACAGGCTTTGTAACCAACGTAAACTTGCCCATAACAAGGGCAGTATAATGATAAAGCTAAACCAGATAGCACAGGCACGTGAGGTCAGCTTAATTGCAGGCGTGATGTCATCACAGGTTGGCTGCGGACCGTAGCACAATTTATCCACATTGATACGCACGCCAGCAAACTTCTGTGGTCCACCGAGCTCGATTCTCAAAATACTGGCCACGAGATTCACACTGAGAACATAACCTCGAATAGCGTGATGATTTTTAGGGGCTCTAAAAAGTTTTGCAAACGCCTTAGGCCCGCCTTGAATGGCGAGCGACAGGCTCCACAACCAAGCCGGAATCGCCAGCAAGATAATGGATACACCATTCACAGTACTGCAGAAATGTTGATATTTTGGTTGAATGGGCGGCCAGCTCAATTCGAGTTGTTTGAGCATACGCACCGCCAGCACTAGCGGTGCTCCAGCAATAGCGAAAAAGAAAATGGTCGATGCTGTGCCGTAAATAGGTGCAGTGGCGAGTTTTTCTATGGTGGCTTTGGCTAGGCCGATTTCCGACAAACTATCGGTATCGCGCACCACCCAAGGCTGTAAAAGCTTTTTTGCGCTGGCATTGTCTCCACGTTTTAAGGCTTTAGCGATTTCATCGGCGACTTGGCTAAACCCTGCATCGGTTAAGCACAGATAAAGCACCAAAAATTCGAAAAACCATGGAAAGGCAGCCAGTTCGAGTAAAAAGGTGATAATGGCCCAAAATGGAAACAGTAACAGCATCATAGCTAAAAAGCCTGCTGTAGCTTGTTGGCTTGGAGATCGTTCAGGGCGATTTACCTTGGCTGCGAGTTGCTTAGCTAAATGGCTAAACCAAATAAGCGGCTGCATTTCCCGTGGCAATGGCGCTAACCGCGCCAATAACAAAGCAAAAAAAAGTACCAAAAAGCCTTCAAACAAAGCGCCATCTATCTCGACAAGTTGTTGATAAAAAGAGGTGTGCATTCGGTACTTTCCACTTAAGTGATTATTTTACTGCGCTAGGATTCAGTTGCTCAAGCAGCAACATCACCATCAGAGCCGAGTGATAACCCGCTTTGACAATATAAGAGTCGAAATCCACTGGCGAGTCATTGTTGGCGTTATCCGATAAAGAGCGGATCACCACAAATGGCACTCCAAACTGATGACAAACTTGAGCGATTGCCGCGCCTTCCATCTCACAGGCGGCCATAGTCGGGAAGTTTTTGAGCATGGTTTGGGTGCGAACAGGATCGCAAATAAAGCTGTCGCCAGTACAAATCAAACCTTCAATCGCTTTGACTTCACCCAGTTGAGCAATTGCTTTGTTGGCTGCTTCAACTAAATGTGCGGCAGGAATAAACGCAGCAGGTTGCTGCGCCATTTGGCCAATTTCATAACCAAAGGCGGTGACATCCACATCATGGTGACGCACTTCAGAAGAAATCACGATATCGCCAATGGCCAGCGAATCCACAAAACCACCGGCTGAACCTGTGTTGATCACCGCATCCGGCACATATTTTTCGATGAGTAGCGTGGTCGCAATACTTGCGGCGACTTTACCTATGCCTGAGCGAGTCACTACTACGTCTTTACCCGCGAGAGTACCAGCAATAAATTCAATACCAGCAATGGTTTGCGATGTCGCATTTGTCATGGCGGCGATCAGGTGAGCGACTTCTGGCTCCATTGCGCCAATAATTCCAATTTTCATGGGAGACCTTTTTGATTCAACACTTAAAGAGTGGGACACGGTAATGCTGGCTAATATACCACACAGTTTTATGCAGTCGTTATGGCGAGATTGGGATTGCTTGATAATCGCGGGGTAAAAAGGTGGGAGGGTTAACGGAAAAGTGCATCCCTAAGATGCACGCTTTATCTATCTATTTTATCCATCAACCGATTGCGATAAGCCACAAGCAAATGGCTGAACTCGTTTGCACGAGTCCAGCCATTGGAGTGCTTGTTAAAATGACAAGGGTAAAATGTTTTTTACCGATAAAACAAACACGTTGGCGCTTAATCTATAGCGCTTAGTCTAAGTAGTTAAGAATACCTTGGGCGGCATCGCGACCTTCGGCAATGGCTGTCACGACTAAGTCAGAACCGCGCACCATATCACCACCGGCAAACACTTTCGGGTTTGTGGTTTGGAATGGGTTTTCATCTAACTTACTCGCTTTAACTCGGCCCCATTGATCTAGCTCGATACCGTGTTCGGCAAACCAAGGTGCTGGGCTAGGCTGGAAACCAAAGGCGATAATAATCGCATCGGCTTCGAGCAACTGTTCGCTACCTGCAATCGCTTCGGCCCGTTGACGACCGCTGGCATCGGCTTTGCCCATGGCGGTTTCGACGCATTCAATGCCAACTACTTTGCCATCTTGGGTTTTAATTGCCACAGGTTGACGGTTAAACAGGAAGTTAACTCCTTCCTCCCGCGCATTTTGCACTTCACGACGTGAGCCTGGCATGTTGGCCTCGTCCCGGCGGTAAGCACAGACTACGCTGCTTGCACCTTGTCTGACGGCTGTGCGCACACAATCCATCGCAGTATCACCACCGCCTAATACCACCACACGTTTACCTTCAAGGTTCAGGTAGGGCGTTTCAGCATTCTGAGTGCCCATTAAATGATGGGTGTTACCAATCAAATAGGGCAGGGCTTGGTATACGCCTTGGGCTTCTTCACCCTCAAGACCTGCTTTCATCGGGGTATAGGTGCCCATGCCGAGGAAGACGGCATCGTATTCTTCGAGCAGTTTAGTAAATGGGATGTCCTTACCGACAGTGACACCGAGTTTGAACTCAATGCCCATGCCTTCTAATACACTGCGACGGGTCGCCATAACGGCTTTGTCGAGTTTAAAAGACGGAATACCGTAGGTGAGTAGACCACCAATTTGTGGATATTTATCAAAGACCACAGCTTTAACACCGTTGCGAGACAGAATATCCGCGCAGCCTAAACCCGCAGGACCCGCACCGACAATCGCCACTCGTTCAGGGCGTGGCGTGACCTTGCTCATATCGGGGCGCCAGCCTTGGGCGATCGCTGTGTCGGTAATGTATTTTTCGACATTACCGATAGTGACAGCGCCAAAGTCGTCGTTCAGAGTACAAGCACCTTCACAGAGTCTGTCTTGTGGACAAACACGGCCGCAGATTTCGGGCAGAGTGTTGGTCTCATGTACTAAATCTGCCGCTTCCATGATGCGACCTTGTTCCGCTAGCTTGAGCCAGTTAGGAATATAATTGTGTAGCGGGCACTTCCACTCACAATAAGGATTGCCGCAATCTAAACAGCGGTCCGCTTGCTCAGCCACTTGAGGCTGAGCAAAAGGCTGATAGATCTCAATAAACTGAGTCGCACGTTTAGCCGCAGGGTGTTTAGCGGGGTCTTTACGACCCACTTCAATAAATTGAAAATCGTTACTCATGCGCCATTACCCCGCTTTTACAACTAATTCTGGGCTCGATTTCTCTAATTTGAGCAGATCGGCCACGGCAATATTTTTAGGTTTTACTAATACGAAGCAATCTAACCAGTTACCAAAATCACTTAAGATCATCTTGGCATGTTCGCTGCCCGTTTCGGCCACGTGGGCTTCAATCAGACCTTTTAAATGTTGTTGATGAATAGGTGATTCGAGTTTTTGAGTATCGACAAGCTCAGTATTCACACGGCGATTGAAGCGGCCGAATTGATCGAACACATAGGCAAAACCGCCTGTCATCCCAGCGCCGAAGTTCACCCCTGTTTTGCCAAGGACAACCACAATGCCGCTGGTCATGTATTCGCAGCCGTTATCGCCAAGCCCTTCAACCACAGCAATCGCCCCAGAATTACGGACTGCAAAACGCTCGCCCGCTTGACCTGCGGCGAAGAACTTGCCGCCCGTCGCGCCGTAAAGACACGTGTTACCGACAATGGCGCTGCGCTCACTTTGGAACGGGCTGCCAATTGGCGGGTAGATGACGATTTGGCCGCCAGACATGCCTTTACCCACATAGTCGTTGGCATCGCCGCAGAGTTTTAACTCAAGGCCTGGGCTGTTCCACACGCCAAAACTTTGGCCGGCACTGCCGTTAAAGCTCAGTTTGACCGGCGCTTTGGTGCCTTTCACGCCGAGTGTGCTCGCGATATAGCCTGACAAGGTCGCGCCAACGGAACGGTCGGTGTTGTTGATGCTGTAAGCTGCATCGAAACTCTCGCCCTTATCGACAGCGCTTTGGCATTCGTTTAATAAATGCTGGTTAAGCAGCCCTAAATCCGCCGGTGGATTGGTTTCTTGCCAAGTGCGTGACGAGGTTGCTGGCACCTTGGGTTGATACAAAATCGGCGATAAGTCGAGCCCTTGTTGCTTAGCGGTTTGACCTTCGAGGGCATATAACCATTCGCTGTGGCCGACTAAGTCTTCAAACTTACTCACCCCTAAGGTCGCCATCCATTCACGAACTTCCTGTGCAACAAACTCAAAGTAAGTCATCACTCGCTCTGGCAGACCATGGTAATGGTTGTCGCGCAGGTTTTTATCTTGCGTTGCTACGCCAGTCGCACAGTTGTTCAAGTGGCAAATACGCAGGTATTTACAACCTAGGGCGATCATAGGCACAGTACCAAAACCAAAGCTTTCGGCGCCCAATAACGCGGCTTTAATCACATCGGTACCGGTTTTTAAGCCGCCATCGACTTGCAGGCGAATTTTATGGCGTAGACCATTTTCTACTAGCGATTGATGCACCTCGGCTAACCCTAGCTCCCATGGACTGCCCGCATATTTCACTGAGGTAATTGGGCTAGCACCTGTGCCGCCGTCATACCCTGAAATCGTGATCATGTCCGCATAGGCTTTGGCCACGCCGGTGGCGATAGTGCCCACACCGGGTTCTGACACAAGTTTCACTGAAATCAGCGCTTTAGTATTGATTTGCTTCAAGTCGAAAATCAGCTGGGCTAAATCTTCGATAGAGTAAATATCGTGGTGCGGCGGCGGTGAAATCAAGGTCACACCAGGACGTGCATGACGCAGTCCGGCGATTTCAACGCTGACTTTATGGCCGGGTAACTGACCACCTTCACCGGGTTTTGCCCCTTGGGCGACTTTAATCTGCAACACATCGGCATTAACTAGATAATGCGCCGTGACGCCAAAGCGTGCCGAGGCAATCTGTTTAATTGCTGAGTTGCGTTCAGTATTAAAGCGGCGTGCATCCTCACCACCTTCACCTGAGTTCGAGCGGCCACCTAAGCGGTTCATCGCAATAGCCAGCGCTTCATGAGCTTCAGGGCTCAAGGCGCCGATGCTCATGGCGGCACTGTCAAAACGTGAATATAGATTTGATGCCGCTTCTACATCGGCGACATTAATCGATGTTTGCGCGCCCTTAATACCGATTAAGTCACGCAGTGTAGCCACGGGACGATTGTCGACGAGTTCGGCGAATTTTTTATAGCTCGCAAAATCTTTGTCAATCAATGACGCTTGCAAGGTGTTGACCACATCAGGGTTGAAGCAGTGATACTCGCCGCCTTCAACGTATTTCAGCAGGCCACCTTGCGGTAATGGCACATGGGCACGGTAGGCAGCTTTGTGCAAAATAGCCTGGTCTTGGGCGATTTCTGCAAAGCCTGCGCCCTCGATGCGGCTAATTACGCCTTTAAAACACAGTTCGATCACTTCGCTGGCAATGCCTATGGCTTCAAATTGCTGACTGCAACGATAGGAGCCGACAGTGCTGATGCCCATTTTGGACATGATCTTACGCAAGCCTTTTTCGATGCCGTAGCGGAAGTTCAACATCAATGCCGTGGTATCGGTTAAGTCATGGCGTTTCGCCAGTTCGGAAATTGACTCATACACTAAATACGGATAAATCGCCGTGGCACCAAAGCCAAGCAATACAGCAAAGTGATGCGGATCTCGCGCCGATGCGGTTTCAACAATAATGTTGGTGTCGCAGCGCAGGCTCTTATTCACCAGCATTTGTTGCACAGAACCGACCGCCATGGCCGCGGGGATCACTTGCGCCGTTTTACCTATGGCTCTATCCGAAAGGATCAACAAAGTCGTGCCGCTGCGGGCTAAACGCTCGGCTTCGGCTGTGATACGGCGAATGGCACTTTCTAAGCCTTCCTGTGGTTCGTAATTTAAATCGACAATATTGGCGCGATAGTAAGTGCTATCTAATCCCAGTAACTGGTTAAAATCACTGAATAATAAAATAGGTGAATTGAACATCACTCGGTAAGCATGCCCAGTCGTTTCATTGAAGAGGTTCTGTTCACGGCCAATACAAGTGGTCAATGACATGACGTGCTTTTCACGTAAGGGGTCGATAGGTGGATTCGTTACTTGAGCAAATTTCTGCCTAAAATAGTCATACAGGGAACGTGACTTTTTCGACAATACCGCCATAGGTGTGTCATCGCCCATAGAACCTGTGGCTTCTTCACCTTGCTTCGCCAATACCCAAATGACTTGTTCTAATTCCTCACGGGTATAGCCAAATTGTTTTTGGTATTGCAGCAATAGTTCAGGGCTTAACTCGCTGGCACCGTGCTGCTCAGAGGCTAAATCTTCCGCTGGCGTTAAAGTACGGCTGTTTTTCGCCATCCACTCTTTGTAAGGGTGGCGGCGTTTAAGATCGTTATCAATTTCAAAAGATTGGTACAGGCGGCCGTTCAAGGTATCTAATACCAGCAATTCGCCAGGCCCAACACGGCCTTTTTCAATCACTTCATCGGCGGCGTAATCCCAAATACCCACTTCGGAGGCTAAGGTCAAAATACGATCTTTTGTGATCACATAACGCGATGGACGCAGACCATTACGGTCAACAGCGCAGGCGGCATGGCGACCGTTGGTCATCACAATACCTGCCGGACCATCCCAAGGCTCCATGTGCATAGAGTTAAAGTCGTAGAAGGCTTTTAATTCGTCATCCATTTCCGGATTACTTTGCCAAGCAGGCGGGATCAATAGACGCATGGCACGGTATAAGTCCATGCCACCAGATAACAGCATTTCCAGCATGTTATCTAAAGATGAAGAGTCTGAGCCTGTTTCATTCACAAAGGGAGCGGCCTGCTGCAAATCTGGAAGTAGCGGCGAATTAAACTTATAGGCACGGGCACGAGCCCATTGACGGTTACCCGTAATAGTATTGATTTCGCCGTTATGGGCTAAATATCTAAACGGCTGAGCTAATGGCCATTTAGGAGAAGTATTCGTTGAGAAACGTTGATGGAATAGGCAGATAGAGCTTTTTAAGCGAATGTCCGCGAGATCGGGATAAAACGCGGGCAAGTCTACAGGCATCATCAGACCTTTATAGACGATAACTTGGCCTGACAAACTCGCGACATAGAAGTCTTTGTCGTCGGTGATCTGCTGCTCTAGGCGGCGACGCGCCATATAAAGGCGACGTTCCAAGTCTTTTTCACGCCAGCCAATGGGGGCGTTGATCAGCACTTGATAGATTTGTGGCAGGCTAGCCTTGCCAATTTCACCTAACACATCGGGATTGACAGGCACCTTGCGCCAGCCTGCAATACTTAAGGTTTCACGCTCGAGTTCGCGCTCAAGAATAAACTTGGCTTGGTCAGCCAGTTCATCATCTTGACTTAAAAACAGCATACCTACGGCAAATTTTCTGCTCAAATGCCAATCATTTTCCGCGGCAATCGCTTCAAAAAATTGCACG
Organism: Shewanella sp. NKUCC06_TVS; assembly: GCF_019345515.1. Lineage (NCBI taxonomy): Bacteria > Pseudomonadati > Pseudomonadota > Gammaproteobacteria > Alteromonadales > Shewanellaceae > Shewanella > Shewanella sp. NKUCC06_TVS. The sequence continues at coordinate 47,566 of NZ_JAHKQX010000001.1, forward strand.
GGTAATTGCATTAATAAACCACAGCCGTCGCCAGTGCGACCGTCGGAGGCAATGCCCCCTCGGTGCTTCATGCGATCTAGACCATGGATTGCCGTGCGCACTATACGGTGGCTGGCTTCGCCATCCATCTGTGCTATCAACCCAAAACCACAATTGTCCCGCTCAAAACTGGGATGATATAAGCTCATACAAAAACCTCCCTAGACCTCAACTGATTACTACTCGGGGAGAAAATGTAAAGACTTTCTATAGATATGCACCCGAACCACCCAAATTAGCCTGAGATTCAATAAAGGTCAAACCAAAAATTTGCATAAAACATGGGTATTAATTCATGTTTCATACACAAATCACAATTGCCTTACGTTAACGTCAACAGTAAAATGTGCCGTATAACATTATGAATAAAAAGAATTTTAAAAAATATCAAACTCAATATTTACCAAGGTGTAACATGCTGATGGGATTGTTTTTGATTTAGAAATAGTGATTTTTATTGCAAACACAGTAAATAGATAAAAAATTAAAATTGTTGAATTGTTATTCATTTTTGATGTGAGCAAGATCTCAGCGGTAAGCTGGCTAATTTGAGGATGCGCACATTTATGATAATAACGGTATGAGTCAGGCGGGAATTTGATGTAGCGCCAAGAAAACTCTCGCTACCTTATTTACACTAAGCTTTTTCTTCTATTTGTTCACGTATTTTCTTTTCTATTTGTGATTTTATCTTGGTTATTCTCAATGAAGCGATATGAAATTTGGTGGGTGCTCTGATGGGGCTTGATGCATATGTGAACACCTTTGGTGCCGTTTGTAAGGCGCGATATGGCACCCGACTGCGAAAACTCACTATAGATGCCAAGTTTACTTGCCCTAACCGTGACGGCACTTTAGGGCGCGGAGGTTGTACTTTCTGTAATGTGGCGTCATTTAGCCATCAAACCGCCGAACTATTGAGTATTACTGAGCAACTCGAACAGGGTAAGAGCCGCTATCGTGAGGCGAAGCCTCAGGCACAAGCCGATAAATTTATTGCTTATTTTCAAGCTTACACTAGCACTTATGATGAATATCAAGTGTTAATGGCTAAGTACGATGAAGCGGTTAAAGATGGCGAGATAGTCGGTTTATGTGTTGGAACTCGCCCCGATTGTGTGCCGAATAATGTACTGGATTTACTGGCGCGTTATCAGGCAAATGGTGTCGATGTGTGGTTAGAACTCGGGTTGCAAACAGCCAAAGATGAAACACTGCGTAGAATTAACCGTGGCCATGATTTCGCCTGTTATTGTGACACTGTGTCTAGGGCGAGAGCTCGCGGTCTTAAGGTGTGCACTCATCTCATTCTTGGTTTACCCGATGAAACCCATAGCGATTATATGGCGACTTTAGCTGCTGTATTGCAGCATGGCGTTGATGGCTTGAAGCTACATCCTTTGCATATCGTCGAAGGTAGCACTATGGCTAAGTCGTGGCGAAGTGGGCGCTTACCTTTATTGAGTCTTGAGGATTATGCCCACAGTGTCGGCGAGATGATCCGCCATACCCCCCTAGACGTGATTTTTCACCGTGTCACCGCTTATGCGAAAAAGCCTATGCTATTAGCACCCGATTGGTGTGCCTATCGTTGGGATGGATTGGTGGCGATTGTGGATAATTTGCAGCATTATGGTGGACAAGGGCACGCATTAGCGCAACGATAGAGGCAAGTTAGTGGGATAAATTTACTCCCTAAATGTTATGTCGTCGCTATTATTTCGTAAGCGTTTATTTACGACTATTAGTTTGTTTTTTGTTAATTTTAATCTGAATTAGACCATGAATATCGCTATAAGTTGCACTGACAATTTTAGTGGGTATCATGTGATAAATTCGTTTTAAGCATTGAACCACTTAAGGGAGGCCTTATGGCCACAGTTGAATTAGAAGCAATCCTAGATCTCAATACTCTCGAACAGTACTGCAGCGCCATTGGTGCCGGTACCTTACTCAAGAGTGTGGTGTTATTTGAGCAGTTAATGCCTGAATATGTTGGAAATCTAGTGAAAGCTAACGACGCAGCAGACAAAGATACCTTATGTTCAGAAGCACATAAATTTAAAGGTGCTGCAGGTTCTGTGGGGTTAAAACGTATTCAGCAGATCGCCCAGTTATTACAGCATGGCGAAGAAGCAAGATGGGATGCTGAACATGGCTCTTGGGTTGCTGACATCGTTGAACACGCGAGTGCAGATTTACAACAGTTAAAGTTATTCCTCCAAGCCAAAGCATAAAATATTACTTGCTAAGGTAAGTTAAGGCGCAGCGATAATGTCTATTGTTGCGCTCAATTGAGTGAATCTTGCATTGGTTTTACGATTAAGTTTATTGTTTTCGACATTTTCTTGTTAGCGCTTTTCCCATCTTATTTTGTTACTCCCACTTAAGTTTTACGGCGAACCGATTGAATATCGATTCGGGTCACAATCCTGATATCTTATGCCGCGTTATTGCTCATCACTTATGCTAAAGTAGATTTAATTTCTTAATTCATAACCTTCATGGCAATCGAGAAAATGAAAAGTTTACCTAGCTTAAAAAACTTATTCTATTTGGTGAATCTCCATCAAGAGCAGAATTTTAACCGCGCCGCTAAGGTGTGTTTTGTCAGTCAATCAACACTTTCAAGTGGGATCCAAAACCTAGAAGAGCAGTTAGGGCATCAGTTGATTGAGCGAGACCATAAGTCATTTATGTTTACCGCCATTGGTGAAGAGGTGGTGCAGCGCGCCCGTAAAATTCTCACTGATGTGGATGATTTGGTGGAATTAGTGAAAAATCAAGGTGAGCCGATGACGGGGGATATTCGCTTAGGCTGTATTCCAACCATAGCGCCTTTCCTATTGAGTCGTGTGATCCGCCAGTGTCAGCAATCTTATCCGGCGATGAGTTTATTATTGAAGGAAGATACCACTGAGCGTTTGCTAGATGCTTTGGGTAAAGGAGAGCTGGACTTATTGATCCTAGCGCTACCCGTTGATACTAGCGGTTACCACAGCATGAAAGTGGGCATAGATCCTTTCAAAATGGTTGCCCACAAAGATTTAGCGGGTGGCATACATCAACCTATTGATTATCAAACTCTGCCGGACGAGAGCATTTTTCTTCTGCAAAGTGAGCATTGCATCACAGGCCATGCTATTACTGCATGTCAGCTAGGTGATAGTGCGAAAGTCAATCCGTTTGCCGCCACCAGTTTGCATACTTTAGTGCAGATGGTGAACAGTAAACTGGGCACCACGTTTCTTCCGCAAATGGCCATTGACGCGGGTATTTTGAATGACACAGATTTAGTGGTGATGACGCCACCGGGTGAAGCTCCTTACCGTGATATCGGCCTTGTTTGGCGTCAAACCACCAGTCGCATCTTAACTTTCCGCACTTTAGGTTTAATGATCCAAAAATTATTAACTAAGGACGGGGAATAAACTGACTGTAACTGCAAAGCATTAATTCAAGCTAAAGCTTAAAGTCGATTACAAATCAGAGCGGGGAAACGCCAAACACTTCAATTGAGTGTTGTTTCCCTTTGAGTTTGACTGGGCCTAGATTTGATAGGTGATACTGAGTGTTGGGGTTATCTAAACGTCCCGCGAGTGCGCCCGAAATCAACATGCGCTGTCCTAGTGGATTACATTGATCTTGCAGTCTTGCTAAGGTATTGAGCACGTCACTAAAGAAACTAATTTCTTGTTTCTGTACACCAACAACTGCAGCGACGACTTGGCCACAATGGGCCGCCGCTTTAAATTTCGGCACAAAGCCATAATGCTCTTCAAAGTAGCGGCGTTGCCAGTTCAGTTGTTGGCTAAATTCAAAATAAATATTCATGCAGCGGTCGTGAACTATCCCTTCTTCTAATGGCCAGTGAAGCAGCACTGCATCTCCCATATAGCGGTAGATTTCAGCTTCGTTATTGGACACTGTATCTGAAAGTAAACTAAAGCTGTCTTGGATCAATCGACTAAAGCGGTAATCGCCAAGTGATTCGGCATGTGTGGTTGAGGCGACCATGTCTAAATAGAGGAATAAGCGCTGCTCGTATCTTGGCTTATGGTATTTACCAAGGCCTATGTTGAGTAAAATACGCGGCCCGACTAATAATGCCATTTGCTCGACAAAAGCTAAGCTGACTCGTACGACGACCAAATATACGATCAATGCTTGGAATGAAGGACTATAGAGAATGTGCGCCGTCAGCATTTGTCTGAGGGTCGACATGTGATTTTCGATGGCCCACATATTTAAAAACTGAGTCATGTAAGCTAACGTCGTAGCACCCAGTAATAAAAACAAGCCCTTAAAGATGACTGAAAACACATAGGGGAGGCGATTGATTGCACTGAAATCGGCAATGACGTTCGACATCCAATGTAAGCTGCCGAAAATAATCCCCATGTAGATAGCAAGTGTTGCGAGATCAGCCGAACTTACCGCCCATTGGGGCAGCTCTGGTGATTGGGCATATCGAAAAAACACGAATGCAGCCATGGCAATCGCCCAAGCTAAAATCGCAAAAAGGAGTTTTTTCGCTTGTCTACGTGCTCTCACTGCTTGATTGGTATCCGAATACGGCTGTGATTTCAGGATGCCGTAGTTTATAGAAAAGAGTCACCTTAGTGCCAGTGAAATTTGTGATCTGGATCAATCCAAGTCCATATCGTTACTAAAAATTAACCAAATACCTTATTAAGTATCATAGCAGTGAAACTGGTCTTTAAATAAAAACCCCTAGGGTTAGTCATTTTGAGGCTACCATCTTCGGCAATGCTTTGTGTTAACGCCTTACTATTCGCGGCCTTAGGTCGCAATTGCAGCACTTCGCCGTGACGCGCTGTAAGCCTCTCTACTTTTCCGAGGGCGATAAGCTCCATGATCTCTTCCCAATCCTGTTGCAGTAATTGCAACTCGTGCGGATCCGGTTCCCACAATATTGGCGTACCTATACGGCGCTCACCCACAGGAATATGCCTCTCTCCTTCAACGGGTACCCAAAGTACTCGCTGTAACTTATGGCAGACTAAGCTGTTTTGCCAGGTTAATCCTTGGATATTTGATAGCGGCGCCACGCAGACATAAGTGGTCTCCAGCGGTCGCCCCTGTGTATCAATGGGGATAGTTTTAAGCTCGACCCCTAAATGCAGAAAATCTTGCTCAGGTTTAGAACCCGCCGTTGCGCCTAATTCCATTTCGATTAATTGACCGACCCAACCTTTATCGCGTTTAAGATCCTTGGGGACACGAATGCTTCTTTGGCTTGCTATCTGCGCCAAACTCACGCCCGCCATCATGTTGGCACGTTCGAGTAGTTCAGATAGATTTTCAGGGGGGATAATTCGATTCATGGCTGGATTTTACTTAAAAATAACCGCTTAGCAATGGTGGTTAAAAAATGAGCCCTACAGGGTGGATTAACTTGTACCGAATGTTTTTATTCTAAGTGACTGATTTTAAATTTTATATCCGTGTTAACCCCCGTTTTGCAAAAAAGTGTTCAAAGTTACTCTCTGCTTTCCCTTGCGTTCCCCACATACTTATCCACAGATATTATGGATAACTCAGTAAAGTGAGCCTCTTAACCTAATAAAAATCCTAAGTCAATGCGAATAAAGTGCATTTATTCTGGCTTTTGTGGACAGTTGTGGACACTATTTGTGTATAAAGTTGAGTAATATCGCGAGAATGATAGAAATACTTCTTGCTGGTCAAATAATGAGCTTTATTGGTTTTTTAGTCTAAAATAAATCATGATTAATATGCAAGTTTATGAATTTGTTTGCTATTAAGTTTTAACGCTAAATTTTAAAAACGATGGTAAATAGATGTTTTTTGAACGTTATAACAAGTTCACCTGAGTTTCAAACAGAGATATCCACAGAAAATGTGGATATCCCTGGATTCCATCCCCTAGCATTGTTGATAAATGTCTTTTAAGTCAGATGTTATCCAAAGCTTAGGATAAAATAGAGGTTTGCTGAGAGACTAGCTTTATGAAACAATCAGTTTATTAAAATTTAATGTGATTTGGAGTCCATGTGATTGATAGCGACGGCTTTCGCGCAAATGTGGGCATTATAATTTGTAACAGATATGGCCAAGTCATGTGGGCTAGACGTTTCGGTCAACACTCATGGCAATTTCCTCAAGGTGGCGTCGATGATGGCGAGACAGCAGAAGAGGCTATGTACCGTGAGTTGTATGAAGAAGTGGGCCTAAGACCTGAACACGTGCATATATTAACCTCGACCCGTTCTTGGTTGCGCTATCGTTTGCCAAAGCGTTTAGTGAGGCAAGACAGTAAACCTGTGTGTATCGGGCAAAAACAAAAGTGGTTTCTGTTACAACTGAAAAGCCAAGATAGTGCGATTAATTTGAGTTCTTCTGGGCATCCTGAATTTGACGATTGGCGCTGGGTAAGTTATTGGTATCCTGTGCGGCAAGTTGTGTCATTTAAGCGTGATGTTTATCGTAAGGTGATGAAAGAGTTTGCGGTAACGGCATTGTCATTCCAAACCCTAGAAATACCTAGGAAACGGGGAAGACAAAAAACAACGGGCTGATTTTCAAAAGAGGATTGAAAACAGTGTTAAATACGCTTAGGGATATTACTCAGGCTGTGGCATCTGCCCACAGTTTGGAAACCGCATTAGAAATCTTAGTTTCATCGACTAAAGCGGCGATGGAAACCCAATGTTGCTCCATCTATATCCTAGAAGAGCAAGAACTCGTGTTATCTGCAACCGATGGTCTTGAAAAAAGCGCCGTTGGTCGAGTACGTATGCCGCTGACTGAAGGTTTAGTTGGACTTGCTGCCCAGCGAGAAGAGGCCGTTAATTTAGCGGATGCTCGGCTTCATCCAAGGTTTAAGCTTTTTCCTGAAGTCGCCGAAGAAGAATACCGCGCTTTTTTAGCTGTACCTATTATCTACCAGAAGGCTGTGGTTGGGGTGATAGTGGTACAGCAGGCGAGTGCTCGCCAATTCAGTGAGGGTGAAGAAGCCTTCCTGATGACGCTCGCCGCCCAATTAGCGATGGCGGTGCGTGGCTTAAAACAAAAAGCACAAGTCAGCTCCCATCATCAACAAATTCTGTTTCAAGGTACTTCAGCGTCAAACGGTATCGCCATTGCGTATGCCTTCGTACTTGGTGGGGAAATCCCCCTTGAACAGCCTGAGGTACGTTCTGACGATATTGCCTATGAATCGAGTCGCTTAACCACGGCTATGGTGCGTTGTAAAGAAGCGATAGGTGCCTTATCTCAACGGTTTGATCGCGAGCAAGATGACGAAGTTGTCTCCATTTTCAATGCATTACAGTTACTGCTTGATGATGCTAGTTTAGGCGGCGAATATACCCGTGAAGTGCAATTAGGCTGGGCTGCTGAGTCGGCGGTGAGTCGAGTGTCTCTACGTTATATTCAACAGTTTTTAGCAATGGAAGACCCTTACCTTAAGGAGCGGGCTAGCGATATTCGCGACTTAGGTCAAAAAGTATTACGCCAACTTATTGAGCCAGAACGTCTAGAGCTTGAGCCCGATAAACCTGTAATCCTCATTACCCGTGAAGCCGATGCGACTATGTTGGCTGAGTTCCCAAGGCAAAAGCTTGCGGGTATTGTCACTGAGCTTGGTGGCGTAAACTCCCATGCCGCCATTTTAGCCCGTGCCTTAGGTGTGCCTGCTATTACAGGTGTCGAGCAACTGTTATCCGCCAATATTGACCAAAAACTTTTAGTTGTAAACGCAAGCCGTGGTCAGTTATTGGTGTCGCCATCACCTGCGATTGTCGGTGAGTATCGTAGCCTGATTTCGGCACAAAAAGCTTTGCAACGCCAGTATGCCCAAGAATTAGCGCTGCCTTCTGTAACCCTAGATGGTTCACGTATTCGCTTGTATCTCAATGCGGGATTACTCAGTGGTGTGGCCTCTGAAATTGCAGAGGGCGCCGACGGTATTGGGCTTTATCGCACTGAAATTCCTTTTATGTTGCAACAGCGCTTCCCGAGTGAATCTGAGCAAGTCAAAGTCTATCAACAGGTCTTATCGGCCGCGTCCGGTCGACCTGTGGTGATGCGTACTTTAGATGTGGGAGGCGATAAACCTTTACCGTATTTCCCGATTAAAGAAGACAATCCTTTCCTTGGATGGCGCGGTATTCGCTTGTCTCTGGATCATCCTGAGCTGTTTTTGGTGCAGTTACGGGCCATGCTACAGGCTGGGGGAGACGGTAAACAGTTAAGTATTTTGCTGCCTATGGTCAGCAACTTAGATGAAATCGATCAATCCTTAGAATATTTGCAACAAGCCTATGTTGAATTAAAAAACGATGTTAACAGCGACATAGTGATGCCACGAATAGGCATTATGCTCGAAGTGCCTGCCATGTTATATCAGTTGGATGATGTGGCAAAACGAGTGGATTTTGTCTCTGTTGGTAGTAATGATTTAACCCAATATTTGCTGGCTGTTGACCGTAATAACCCGCGGGTGAGCTCGTTATTTGACAGTTATCATCCTGGAATATTGCGGGCTTTGCATCAGGCGCACCTAGATTGTCGATACCATAAACTCGATATTAGTATCTGTGGAGAGTTAGCGGGCGAACCTATGGGGGCCATTTTGCTGGTGGCTATGGGATACGATCAGTTGAGTATGAATCAGGGCAGTTTAGCGCGGATCAATTATCTATTGCGACGTGTTGCGCGGGCTGATTTAGATCAATTACTTGCTAAAGCGCTGAGCCTATCAAACGGCTTCCAAGTGCGTGAGCTGGTTAAAGAATATTTGACCCAGCAGGGTCTCGCAACAATTCTTAATTAACTAATGCTGTGTTTTGCTTTAAGCTAAGGCCCTCAATTTATCACGCTGTAGGTACTCGTGTGGATAGTTTGTTGTTGGTGTTCTTTATTTGCTTGGCTTTAGGCGCATTTGTCGGCTTTATGGCAGGATTATTAGGTATCGGTGGCGGCTTGATTGTAGTGCCGGCACTGCTTTATATTTTGCCATCGGTCGGTATTAGCTCTACTCAGCTCCCCCATATTGCAATTGCCACTTCGCTAGCAGCCATTATTCTCACCTCTATTTCGTCGGCACGTGCCCACCATAAGCGTGGCAATGTGCCTTGGGATTTATTCAAATCAATGTTACCGGGCCTGATTATAGGCGCGCTGGCTTCAGGTTTTATTGCTGAGCGTATTCCCGCTGATAAGTTACAACAAGGTTTTGCCATCTTTGTGATTTTAATGACAATTCAAATGGCTTATCCCGTTAAGGCCGAATCAAATCGTCAATTACCTAATTCAGTAGTGCTTTTTGTTGTATCGGCTTTTGTTGCGGTTTTGGCAGGTTTGACCGGGATAGGTGGCGGTATACTGATAGTGCCATTTTTGACTTTTTATGGTTTACAGATGCGTCAAGCCGTGGGCTTTTCTGCGGCGATGGGCTTCTTAATCTCTCTTTCTGGCAGTTTCGGCTATATTATTGCAGGAATGAATGCCCCTGAGTTGCCCTATGGTACCTTAGGCTATATCTATTTACCTGCATTGTTTGGTTTAGTGATCACTTCTGTCTTGATGGCGCCTGTGGGGGTAAAAGCGGCGAGCACTTGGCCAACACCTGTACTTAAAAAGATATTTGCACTGTTACTTCTATGTGTCGGCCTTAAGTTAATTCTGACCTAGTTTTTATGTTTATCTCAGTTTGAGGCTGCTAATGGATGTGTTATGGCGTTGAGTTTCCCCAATATCGATCCCGTGATCGTTTCATTTGGACCGTTTAATCTTTTTGGACAAACCTTTGAACCGGCACTGCGTTGGTATGGTTTTACCTATTTAGTCGGATTTGTTGCGGCCATGTGGTTGTTGAACCGCCAAGCCGACCGTTCAAAGGGGATATGGACGCGAGAGCAAGTTTCAGATTTACTCTTTTATGGTTTTCTTGGGGTGATTTTAGGTGGCCGTATCGGTTACGTGCTTTTTTATCATTTCGATTATTTCCTCGCCAGTCCCCTCTATTTATTTAAAATCTCCGAAGGTGGCATGTCCTTCCACGGCGGTTTGATGGGCGTGATTACGGCGATGCTCTATATCGCGTGGAAACAAAAACGTACTTTTTTTGCTATCGCCGATATGGTGGCACCTGTTGTGCCTATTGGTTTAGGCGCTGGTCGTATTGGTAACTTTATCAACGGCGAGCTTTGGGGACGAACCACTGATCTGCCTTGGGCTATGGTGTTTCCAACTGGTGGGCCTGACCCACGTCATCCATCCCAGTTGTATCAGTTCGCCCTTGAAGGCGTAGCATTATTCCTATTACTTTACTGGTTTAGCAAACGTACCGATAAAGTCGGTGCAGTCTCTGGTATGTTCTTAGTCGGTTACGGTATGTTCCGTATTATGGTTGAAACTGTGAGGCAACCCGACACACAGTTGGGACTCTACTGGGGATTTATGACTATGGGGCAGATACTCTCTGTGCCTATGGTGTTAATCGGTTTGTACTTGATTTTTCGTAAGCAAGGTAAGCAGCAATGAAACAGTATTTAGACTTAATGAAGCATATATTAGCCGAAGGCGTGGATAAATCGGATCGCACAGGTACTGGGACTCGCTCGGTATTTGGCTATCAAATGCGCTTCGATTTGAGCAAAGGTTTTCCTTTGGTGAGCACCAAAAAATGCCATATGCGCTCTATCATTCATGAATTGCTGTGGTTTCTGAAGGGTGAAACTAACGTTGCCTATTTACGCGAAAATAAGGTCAGTATTTGGGACGAATGGGCCGATGATAATGGCGATTTGGGCCCAGTTTATGGTGCCCAGTGGCGCAGTTGGCCAACCCAGAGTGGTGATGCTATCGACCAGATTTCGCAAGTTATCGCCCAGATAAAATCTCAACCAGATTCTCGCCGTCTTATCGTTTCTGCGTGGAACGTGGGCGAACTGGATAAAATGGCTTTGGCACCGTGCCACGCGTTTTTTCAGTTCTATGTAGCCGATGGTAAATTATCTTGTCAGCTGTATCAGCGTAGTTGTGATGTGTTTCTTGGTTTGCCATTTAATATTGCCAGTTATGCTTTGTTAACTATGATGGTCGCCCAGCAATGTGACTTGGCCTTAGGTGATTTTGTGTGGACGGGTGGTGATACCCATTTATATTCTAATCATATGGAACAGACGGCACTGCAGTTAAGTCGTGATCCAAAACCGTTGCCGACCATGACTATTGTACGCAGACCTGAGTCGATTTTTGACTATCAATTTGATGATTTTGAATTAATAAACTACGCTCCACACCCTCATATCAAAGCCCCTGTTGCTGTGTGATGTATGTTTTTTGGCCTAACACTTCGGAATAACCGAGGTGTTAGGGAGAAACTTACGATTATATTTGTTATTACAATTCGTCTACACTCAATTCATTATGATTTTTAGGAGTGCAAGATGGAAAAAGCAATTAGAAATTTTCTGAGCCAAGAGTCGGCTGGCGGTATCCTGTTATTGGTTGCTGTTGCCTTAGCCATGCTGATGGCCAATTCCCCTTTATCTGGACTTTATCAAGGCTTTTTAGGCACTGACGTTCAAGTCAAAATTGGCGAGCTCAACATACACAAGCCACTCATCCTGTGGATAAACGATGGCTTGATGGCCATATTCTTTTTGCTGATTGGTTTAGAAGTGAAACGTGAGTTACTTGAAGGCGCCTTATCGAGTGTCGCTCAAGCTTCCCTGCCTACCTTTGCCGCCATTGGCGGCATGCTAGTCCCTGCTGGCGTGTACTTACTGTTTAACTATGGTGATCCTGTCACACAAGCGGGCTGGGCGATTCCTGCCGCGACCGATATTGCCTTTGCTTTAGGTATTATGGCGCTGCTCGGAAGCCGCGTTCCTGTTTCACTGAAAGTCTTCTTACTTGCTTTAGCTATCATCGATGATTTAGGCGTCATAGTGATTATCGCGCTGTTTTACAGTACTGACTTATCAACCATCAGTTTAGTGATTGCCAGTTTAGCGATTGCGGGCTTGGTTGGGTTAAACCGCAAAGGGGTTACCTCACTTTTACCCTATGGCATCTTAGGGTTAATCCTTTGGGTTGCCGTACTTAAGTCTGGAGTGCATGCGACTCTGGCTGGCGTCATCATTGCTTTTTGTATTCCATTGCGGGCAAAGGATGGCAGTTCACCCTCAGAAGGCTTAGAGCATAGTTTGCATCCCTGGAGTACTTTCCTCATTTTGCCAGTGTTTGCTTTTGCCAATGCGGGCGTTTATGTCGGCAATATGAATTTGGAGACGTTAATTTCTCCTGTTCCAGTTGGTATTGCATTGGGCCTGATGTTAGGTAAGCCAATCGGTGTAATGTTATTTAGCTTTATTGCGGTGAAACTAAAATTAGCGCAATTGCCCGATGGCGTAGGTTGGAAGCAAATTGCCCCCGTCGCGGCCATGTGCGGTATTGGTTTTACTATGTCTATGTTTATTGCGTCGTTAGCCTTTGAACATGCAGACCCTATGTACGGTGACTTAGCACGCCTAGGGACCTTAATCGGTTCGATTATGGCAGCGTTAGTCGGGTATTTCTGGTTATCAAAAGTGTTACCTAATAAAGGAGTATAACTATGATAAAGTTGAAATTAATGGGAATAGCAACGCTCTTATGTTTATCAACAACCGCGACGGCATCGCAAATATCGGCCTGTAATCAAGATGCAAACTCGCAGACTTGCCAAAGCTATCTTGAAGGAATAGTGGATGGCGCTTTGATGTTTAAATCTGATTCCTTAGGGGCGAGATTAGAAACTAATGGTTATGAATCGAGGGCACTTAAGTATCGCGGTGGTAAACGTTTCCAAGAAGCGAATCGAACCTATTGCGCCGAACGTATTCCTGAACGTAACGTTTTAGTTTCAGGAGTCACTGAAGCGGTAAGTCTGGGGAATGCTGCCGATTTGGAGCAGTTACAAGGCATAGTTACTAACTTACTCGACTGCCAGCGTTTAAAGTAACTTGACTGGGAATCATCAGGTTTTTAATCATCTGATTTTAAACTATCGAGTTTAAAATAACACAGTCCCCCCCTCAGCGCCTTGGCGTTTGAGGGAGCATTAACAGCGGGTTAGCATGCTGCACTTGAATTATAACCACTTGTATTATTTTTGGATGATTAAGAAAAAGGGCTCAGTCGCGAAGGCGGCCGAAGCCCTCTGTTTAACGCCGCAAACGATAACTGGGCAAATTCGTGCCTTAGAAGATAGGTTAAACGGCAGTCTGTTCAAGCGAGTCGGGCGGACATTGGAGGCGACAGAATTAGGTGAATTGGTGTTTCGCTACGCCGATAAGATGTTTAGCCTTAGCTATGAAATGCTCGATTTACTTAACTATCAAAAAGCGGATGCCATGTTATTCGAGGTGGGTATTGCCGATGCCTTATCTAAAGCTTTAGTCAGCCGAGTGTTATTATCCGTAGTGCCTAATGACAATTCTATGCACTTAGCCTGCTATGAGGCGACTCACGAGAGCCTAATGGCGCGTTTACGTGAGCATAAACTGGATATGATCCTTTCGGATTGTGCAGGTGAGTCACTGAAATACCCTGAAATTTTATCTAAAAAATTAGGCGAGTGTGGCGTGAGTTTTTTCTCCGCTGAGACTTATAGCGCTGATTTTCCTGCCTGTTTAGAACAAGGCCAGCTATTAATCCCCGGCCGTAGAACTTCACTCGGACAACAGCTATATCGCTGGTTTGACGAGCAAAATCTTAAAGTCAGTATTTTGGGCGAGTTCGATGATGCGGCCATGATGAAAGCCTTTGGTTACCTTAAACGAGGTATTTTTGTCACTCCGTCGATTTATCGCCAAGAAGTGATTTCCCATGGTATGAATTTGCTCGGTGAAACCACCGATGTGAAAGAGGAATACCATGTGATGTTTGCCGAACGTATGATCCAACATCCTGCGGTAAAGCGATTATTGGATACAGATTTTAGCGATCTCTTTGAGGGGCTCGATACGCAAGTACAACAATGCTAATTTTGTGAGCCAATATGAAGGGTTAATCGACACTTTAGTCAGTGAACTGATAGACTAATGCCAAATCTGTGTTGGGAGAAATACCTTGGAATTAATGAACATCGCAAGGGTTCGCTGGGCATGTCGCCGTGGGATGCTGGAATTAGACGTCTTGCTTCAACCTTTTGTTGAAAACTTCTATCAAGAAATGTCCGATGAAGATAAAACCGTGTTTATCCGTTTGTTGGAATGTGAAGATCCAGAATTGTTTGCTTGGTTTATGGGCCATGAAGTGTGCCCTGACACTGAACTGGCTCGTATGATAGTGAAAGTCCGTGGAAGACCGGCACCATAGTTTCAGCGTAAAAGCCTCTTTCGACCAACGACTCTCGTTGGTCGTTTTTATTGGTGTCTGTTCTAGCTCATTTCTGCTTTGGCCCCAAAGCGAGATTATCGCCTTATCTCTGCTTAAATATTTGTTTATCGTACTTGTCAGTATTTTCTTGCTGTTGCAGTTGTGGCGACTGCAGCATTGGCGTTTAGATTTTGTGCTGAGTGATAAAGGCGAGGGACGTTTGTCAACGGGGGAGCACTTTCAGGTACTAAAACGCACTTGGGTCACGCCCTTTGTTTGCTTGATTTATATCGAAGTGGATACTCAGCTGCGGCTCTTGCTGGTTTGGGCTGATATGTTAAATGATACTGACTATCGACATTTATGTCGGCTGTTGCTGCGGGCTAAAATGCAAAAGACTAAACCTCATTCTGAGATTTAGTCTGTTTATGATGAAGTCACCTATGCGTATGCGGTTACTTTTCTGGTAGTAAAATTGTTGGGCGAGGCGCGTCTAATTTCTCTGGATGATCGATATTAAAATGCAGCCCACGGCTTTCTTTACGCTCCATGGCACAGCGAATAATTAATTCGGCCACTTGCACTAAGTTACGTAATTCGAGCAAGTTATTGCTAACCCTGAAGTTACTGTAATATTCCTGAATTTCTTGCTGTAACATCAGGCAGCGGCGCAGTGCTCGCTCCAGACGTTTATCAGAGCGTACAATTCCGACGTAGTCCCACATGAATAACCGCAGTTCGTGCCAGTTATGGGCGATGACCACTTCCTCATCCGAGTTCGACACTTTACTTTCATCCCATGCTGGAATTTGTCCCGGGATTTGAATTTTATGCAGTTGGCTTTCTATGTCCTGTGACGCCGCACGGGCAAACACTAAACATTCGAGTAACGAGTTACTCGCCAGACGATTGGCGCCATGTAAGCCCGTATAGGCGACTTCACCAATAGCATAGAGACCATTGAGATCCGTTTGACCGTGCATATCTGTCATTACTCCACCGCAGGTATAGTGAGCAGCAGGCACGACAGGGATTGCATCCTTAGTGATATCAATTCCCAGATCTAAGCAACGGCTATAGATGGTCGGAAAATGCTTCATCACAAAGTCAGCATCTTTATGGCTGATATCCAGATACACACAGTCGGCACCCAGACGTTTCATCTCATAATCGATGGCGCGGGCAACGATGTCACGGGGAGCGAGCTCAGCGCGTTCATCAAAGTCCGGCATAAAGCGGCTGCCATCAGGACGACGCAGATAAGCACCTTCACCACGCAGGGCTTCGGTGAGTAAGAAGTTGCGCGCATCTGCGTGGTACAAACACGTCGGATGGAATTGGTTGAACTCCATATTCGCCACGCGGCAACCTGCACGCCATGCCATGGCAATACCATCACCACTAGCGACATCGGGGTTTGAGGTATATTGATAAACCTTAGAGCTACCGCCTGTTGCTAACGCAACAAACTTGGCCTTAACGGTTTCGACGTGCTCTTCATTGCGATTCCACACATAAGCGCCTAACACACGGTTACCTGGGCGATTTAATTTACGGGTGGTGATGAGGTCGATGGCGTTATAGCGTTCTAAAACTTGAATATTGGGGTGGGCGAGTGCGCGCTCTTGCAGTGTGGTTTGCACTTCTTTGCCTGTGGCATCGGCAGCGTGCAGAATACGTCTGTGGCTATGGCCGCCTTCACGGGTTAAATGGTAAGGTGCATCTTTTGCGTTGCCGTCTGTGGTTTCTTCTTTATCGAAGGCAACGCCACATTCGATAAGCCATTGCATCGCACTCTTAGCATTTTCAGCGGTAAAAGTGACGACGTCTTTGTCGCATAAACCCGCACCTGCGATTAAGGTGTCTGCAACATGGGATTCGATAGTGTCACTTTCGTCGAAGACGGAGGCGATACCGCCTTGGGCGTAGTAAGTCGACCCTTCCGAGAGTGGGCCTTTTGAAAGCAGAATTACTTTTGCTTTTTCAGCAAGATGCAAAGCTAGTGTCAGACCTGCGGCACCGCTACCTATGACTAATATGTCAGATTGGTGTTCAACTACTTGTTTCATCGGGTATCATGATGTGACTGAAGAGTGCCATCTATGGTAAACCAACTCACCGATTATGGGTACTTTCCTTTTTACCTTACTTTTTTTGTATAATTTTTAGAACTTTTTCAAAGCCCGCGAGTCTACATAAGTGAATATGATTCGAGCGACTGAGAAATCAGCATTTTAGATTTAGGAGAAGTCGGCTCGGATGAGTGGACAATTAAGTGATCAACAATTAGTTGAGCGCGTACAACAAGGTGATAAAAACGCTTTTAACCTGTTAGTGCTTAAATATCAAAGTAAAGTCATTAGCTTGATATCCCGTTATGTACGGAACCAAGCGGACGTTGCTGATGTGGCACAGGAAGCGTTTATCAAAGCTTACAGAGCTTTGCCAAACTTTCGCGGTGAAAGTGCATTTTATACTTGGTTGTACCGCATCGCAGTAAACACTGCGAAGAATTATCTCGTATCACAGGGGCGTAGAACGCCTGCGAATGATGTTGATGCAGAAGATGCCGAATATTACGAAGGCAGTGACGCGCTGAAGGAGTTTGCCTCCCCAGAACGGCTAATGTTATCGGATGAAATCAAAAAAGTGATTTTCGATACATTAGAGACCTTGCCTGAAGAATTACGAATGGCCATCTCATTGCGTGAACTTGATGGTATGAGTTACGAAGATATTGCCATAGTCATGGATTGTCCTGTCGGGACCGTAAGATCGCGTATCTTCCGAGCTCGAGAGGCAATCGATAAAAAGCTCCAGCCTTTGCTGGAAGCCTAAATTCTTATTTTAAGAAACCCTTATATTTAGACAGGTGAAAAATGGATAAATTAGGTCAAGAATGGGTATCTGCCGCAGTCGATGGAGAGACTGATGAACAGACCATGGCAGAGTTATCTGCTGATACACATTCACATGATAAATGGCATAACTATCATATGATAGGCGATGCCATGCGTGGCGAATTGCCGCAGACTATTGTGTTAGATCTCTCTGCTAGCATTGCTGCCGCCATTGAACTTGAGCCAGCGATAGTTGCGCCTAAGCATCATGCGTCTAAAGTTACTGCACCTGTAACGCCACAAATTGCCGCCAATTCGGAGCAAAGCCGCGTCATACCTTTATTTAAGCAATTTGGTCAATATGCCATTGCTGCGACGGTTGCTATGTTTGCGATTGTAGGTGTGCAGAATTACAATCAAACCGCCGATGATGCCGCGTCACCATCGCCCGTGTTAATTACAAGGCCGCTGATTGGTAGCGCATCACCTGTGAGCCTACAAACCGGTCCTGTACAACAGAATCAAGGCTATACCAATGATCAGGTAAATGAGCAACGTCGCCGAATTAATACTTATATCCAAGATCATATGTTGCAACAACGATTGAATACTGGTGCGGTTGTAGAGGACAATACCGAGGTCGTACCTGTTCCGGTCAATCAATAACGAGGAGTTAGCTTGCGTCTAATCCTGTTGGCTTTATTAGCCTTGGTCTTTCCTGCAACCGCGCAGGAAGACATGCCTGCCAAAGCTTGGCTCGAGAAAATGAGTCAGGCTTTACGAGAGAAAGAGTTTAAAGCATCGATTATTCAACTTCAGGCCGATCATATTCGGCCTTTGGTTTACCTGCATGGTAAGGTGAATAATCAAGAAGTTGCCTTTCTAGAATACCTTAACGGTCCACCTAAAAATGCAGTGCGTGTCGGTAATCGTGTCACCTTTATTGAGCACGATGAGCCTGCGTATAGTATCGTTTCTAATCATATTCAAGGTGTCTGGCCTGCTGCTTTCTCTGCCAATATGGCGGACTTAGAAGTGGGTTATCAGTTTGTACTCGGTGGCCGTACCCGTATCGCTGGGCGTCCGGGGCAGATGATCCGCCTGTTGCCTAATGATGAATTCCGTTATGGCTTTCAAATTTGGCTTGATATGGAAACCTATCTGCCGCTGAGATACGACATGCTGACTCAAGATAAGCAATTACTTGAGCAGATCATGGTGATTGAACTCATTGAATTCAGCGAGCCGCCAGCCATTTTGCAAGAGGCCTATAAGCAAGAGTGGCCGGCAGTTATCGATCAAGCCGAGCGCCAAGACGGTCAAAACTGGCAATTTGCTTGGTTACCCGCAGGTTTTACTGTGGTAGTGCGCGACCACCATAGATTAATTGGCAGTCACGAAGCGGTGGAATACATAGCACTGACCGATGGACTGGCAAATATTTCTGTTTATGTGGCGCGTGCGGGCACGAGTCCATTGCCTGAAGAATTAATTACCCGTAATGGCTTGTCATTAGTCTCAGAAAAAGTCGGTAATGCCGAAGTGGTTGCTGTGGGTAAAGTGCCGACAGAAACCTTAACGCGCATTGCTAAAAGTCTGACGCTAGAATAGGACGCCGATTATGATGGAAGAAATTGCCAGAGTCGTCTCCAGTGATAGTCAAGGCTGGTTGACGGTTGAAGTGGAACTTAAGAGTACCTGCAAGAGCTGCAGTAACAGTGAGTCTTGCGGGACCTCTGCTGTCGCTCAGGCTTTTTCCTCGAAAACCCAGCAATTTTCTATTCAGAGTGACCGCCGCTGTGAGGCTGGTGAATTACTCAAATTAGGCCTTCCCGAGAGCGTGATCCTCAAAGCCGCGGCACTAATCTATTTAATGCCGCTGTTTGGCCTGTTTGTCGGCGCGGCGTTAGGCCAATTTTTAGGCCAGTTGCTTGAGTTTAATCCTAACCTAGGTGCCATGGGCTTTGCGGCCGTTGGTGCCTTGATTGCGTGGTCTTTTGGTAAGCAACAGGCTAAACGTTTAGAAGTTGATGCTCAGCCTGTGATTTTAGCCTATTTAGGTAGGAGCATCAATTTAAACGAATTAGCTCAATAATTTCAATGTGTTATTTTTTATCAAATAGCAGCTAACTGCGGTTTTGGGCGTTGTTTTATCGGCCTGTCTTAAGTAGGAGTGAATGTGATTGGTATTGAAACCGCAATCAGGTACAATTTCGCTCCTTTGAACCGTATCCATTTTCAGTATTAGTCATTGCAGCATAATGAAACAAATTAGAAACTTCTCAATTATTGCCCATATCGACCATGGTAAATCGACGCTATCAGATCGTCTTATTCAGGTTTGTGGCGGTTTAACCGACCGTGAAATGGATTCTCAAGTTTTAGATTCTATGGATCTAGAACGTGAGCGTGGTATTACGATTAAGGCACAAAGTGTCACTTTGGATTATAAAGCCAAAGATGGCCTTATCTATCAACTCAACTTTATTGATACCCCAGGTCACGTTGACTTCTCCTACGAGGTCTCGCGCTCATTAGCTGCCTGTGAAGGTGCTTTGCTGGTGGTTGATGCGGGTCAGGGCGTTGAAGCTCAGACACTGGCAAACTGTTATACCGCGCTGGATATGAATCTAGATGTGGTACCCATTTTAAACAAGATTGACTTACCACAAGCCGATCCAGAACGTGTTGCTGCCGAGATTGAAGATATCGTTGGTATTGATGCGATGGATGCTGTGCGTTGTTCGGCTAAAACCGGTGTCGGTGTCGACGAGGTTTTAGAAGTCATTGTTGCCAAAATTCCACCGCCAGAAGGCGATCCTGACGCACCATTGCAAGCCTTGATCATCGATTCTTGGTTTGATAACTACTTAGGCGTAGTGTCGTTAGTGCGAATTAAACACGGTAGCCTGAAAAAAGGTGACAAGTTTAAGGTCATGTCTACAGGGCAAAACCACACTGCGGATCGCGTCGGTATTTTCACCCCAAAACAAACTGATAAAACCGAACTTAAAACCGGTGAAGTCGGCTTTGTGATTGCGGGTCTGAAGGAAATTCACGGCGCGCCCGTGGGCGATACGTTAACTTTAGCCAAAAATGGTGCTGAAAAGCCGTTACCTGGTTTTAAGAAAGTGAAGCCACAGGTATACGCTGGCGTATTCCCAATTTCGACCGACGAATATGAAAACTTCCGTGATGCGCTGAACAAACTCAGCCTGAACGATGCGTCATTATTCTTTGAACCTGAAAGTTCATCTGCACTCGGTTTTGGTTTCCGCATTGGCTATTTAGGCCTGCTCCACATGGAAATCGTACAAGAGCGTTTAGAGCGTGAATACAACCTAGAGTTGATCACCACTGCGCCAACCGTAGTGTACGAAGTCGTCATGACCAGCGGTGAAACGATTTACGTTGATAACCCGTCTGATCTGCCTGCGATTAACAACATTGAAGAAATGCGTGAGCCGATTGTTGAGGCCAACATTTTAGTGCCAAAAGAATACTTAGGTAACGTGATTACCCTGTGTATTGAAAAACGTGGCACCCAAGTGAACATGGTTTACCACGGTAACCAAGTGGCTGTAACTTACCATCTGCCAATGGCGGAAGTGGTCATGGACTTCTTCGACCGTTTGAAATCCACTAGCCGTGGCTATGCATCCCTCGAATATAACTTTATTCGTTTCGATCCTGCAGACATGGTGCGTTTAGATATTCTCATCAACGGCGACCGAGTCGACGCCTTGGCTATGGTTATCCATAGATCAAACATTCGTCACCGTGGTTTAGCTTTAGTGGATAAGATGAAAGAACTTATTCCACGTCAGATGTTTGATATTGCGATTCAAGCGGCGGTGGGCAGTCAAATTATTGCCCGTTCAACCGTGAAAGCCCTGCGTAAAGACGTAACGGCTAAGTGTTATGGCGGCGACGTTTCTCGTAAGAAAAAACTCTTAAATAAACAAAAAGAGGGTAAGAAACGGATGAAGCAAGTGGGTAACGTTGAGGTGCCACAAGAAGCATTCTTAGCGGTACTTAAGCTAAACGAGTAATCGTTAGCATAAGAAGTGACAATTTAGTTGACTATTGCGCCGCTGTTTGCGGCGCTTTAGTTAGGTTATCGCATTGGTTTATCACTTTGGTTTACCAAGGTCGAATACGGTAAGTTAACTAAAGTATGATATTCGCTGAGTTAGGCACCTTTAATTATTTTTAAGGCAGGAGTTCAATAAGCAATGGCAGCGTATTTTTCCATTATTCTAGTGCTAATCACCCTGATCTCAGGACTTATATGGTTAGTCGATGTGCTCGTTTTCGCGCCAAAGCGTCGTGAGAGTTTAGCGTTAGCAAAGGCATCACAAGCGAATTTAACTGAAGAAGCTGAGTACCAAATCATTCGTGAGTCGACCATAGTCGAAACCGCGCACTCTATCTTCCCTGTGATTGCCTTTGTGTTGATCCTACGTTCATTCATTTATGAGCCATTTCAAATACCATCGGGTTCTATGATGCCTACCCTCTTAGTGGGCGACTTCATTCTGGTGGAAAAATTTAGTTATGGGCTTAAAGATCCCGTATGGCGAACCAAGTTGGTTGAAACTGGCGAGCCCAAACGCGGTGATGTGGTGGTATTTAAGTATCCTGAAAATCCGCAAATTGACTACATTAAGCGTGTTGTCGGTTTACCGGGTGATAGAATTATTTACCGTAACAAGCAGTTGATGATCCAGAAGGCCTGTGGCGTTGAGCAAACAGCTTGCCCAGAACCACAAGTTATCGCCCGCACAGAGATCAGTCGTGGTGATTACAGCCAAGATGGCGTGCCATTACTGCGTTACACGGAGCAACTGGGCGAGGTCGCCCACGATATTTTGATCAACCCAAGTCGTCCCGACATGCTGGGATATTTTAAGCGCGAAGGTAATTTACCCGCGGGTGAGTTTTTAGTGCCAGAAGGCCATTACTTTGCCATGGGTGATAACCGCGATAACAGTACCGACAGTCGTTTCTGGGGCTTTGTGCCAGAAGAAAACCTGGTCGGTAAAGCGGTTGCGATTTGGATTAGTTTTGAATTTGACCGTTCAAAAGCCGACTTCCTCCCAACTTGGGTGCCAAGTGGTGTACGTTTTGAGCGTGTAGGTGGAATTAAATAGCATGGAACCGATTAAAAATTTGCCACGTTTGTGTCGTACTTTAGGTTATGAGTTCAAGAATATTGAGCTTTTGACTCAAGCGCTGACCCACAGAAGTGCGGCAAATAAACACAATGAACGCTTAGAGTTTTTAGGTGATTCAATTTTATCTATTGTGATTTCTGATGCTTTGTATCATCAGTTTCCGAAGGCAACCGAAGGCGATTTAAGCCGGATGCGTGCCACTTTAGTTCGCGGTGATACCTTAACTATCATCGCCCAAGAGTTTAAGCTCGGCGATTATTTATATCTCGGTCCTGGCGAGTTGAAAAGTGGCGGATTTAGACGCGAGTCGATTCTTGCCGATGCGGTTGAAGCCATTATTGGCGCCGTTTACCTTGATTCCGATCTCGAAGTTTGCCGTGCATTACTGTTGAAATGGTATGCCGAGCGTTTGGCCGAAATCCAACCTGGGATCAGCCAGAAAGATGCTAAGACATTACTGCAAGAACATTTACAAGGGTTTAAAAAGCCGCTGCCTGATTACCAAGTAATCAACATAGAAGGCGATGCCCACGATCAGACATTTACCGTTGAATGTCGTATTGAAGACTTGAGCCAAAGCGTCATTGGTGTGGCGAGTTCACGCCGTAAAGCCGAGCAAATCGCGGCCGCTCAAGTATTGGAGTTACTAAAGAAATGACCAAAAAAACAGACTTGTCAGGTATCGATGCTGCAAAAGCGGCAACTGAGCCGAGTTTAGATGAATTACTGGCAAGGATGAATGCGGCCGCGCCAACTCCGTCGGCCCAATACGATGTCACTTATTGCGGCATGGTGGCGATCATTGGTCGCCCTAACGTCGGTAAATCAACGTTAATCAACCGTTTGCTTGGTCAGAAGGTGAGTATTACTTCTAAAAAGCCACAAACAACGCGTCACCGTATCATGGGTATTCATACCGATGGTCCGAAGCAAATCGTGTTCATCGATACACCAGGTTTACACATAGAAGAGCAGCGGGCGATTAACCGCCTGATGAACCGCGCAGCAGCCAGTTCGCTTGCCGATGTAGCTATGGTGATTTTTGTGGTCGATGGCATGACGTGGACCGCCGATGATGAGATGGTGTTGAGTAAATTACGCCGTGGCGGTGAAGAGCGTCAGACAATTCTGGCGATTAACAAAGTCGACAATATCAAAGACAAAGAATCGCTGTTCCCGTATTTGGAAGAAGTCGCCAAAAAATATCCTTTCGATGAAATTTTGCCGATTTCAGCCAGTAAAGGTACCAACGTTAAGCGCATTTTAGAGCTAGCGGCGGCGTCTATTCCTGAAGGACCTTTCTTCTTCCCTGAAGACTATGTTACCGATCGTTCGCAACGTTTTATGGCGTCGGAAATTGTGCGTGAAAAACTGATGCGCTTCTTAGGTGATGAATTACCCTATGATGCGACAGTTGAGATTGAACAGTTCAAGATGATGGAAAATGGTGTTTATCAAATCAATGCCTTGATCCTTGTTGAGCGTGAAGGTCAAAAACGTATGGTGATTGGTAGCAAGGGCGAACGTATTCGTACTATCGCAACTCAAGCTCGCTTAGACATGGAGACCTTGTTTGATAATAAAGTTTTCCTCGAAGTGTGGGTGAAAGTGAAATCCGGTTGGGCCGATGATGAACGCGCCTTGCGTAGCTTAGGTTACGGCGACGATTAAGCATTAATTTCAGCGAGCGCGCTTACCGATGAAACGTGGTTACGTTTTACATCATCGCCCATATCGAGAGTCCAGTGTCTTAGTTAACCTCTTAGTTGACGGCATTGGACGGGTTGATGTGGTTGCCCGAACCGGCAGCGGTAAGCGCTCTATCAAGAGTATTCTCCAGCCCTTTCAACCGCTGATCTTCGAATTTAGCGGTAAGTCTGAATTAAAAACCTTAACTCAAGTCGAAGCCGCTGCGCCTGCTGTGCCTCTTTCTGGTCAAAGCTTGTTTGCTGGCATGTATATCAATGAGTTATTGGTTCGCACTTTGTCTGTACAGCACAATGCCGAAGAGTTGTTCCTCATTTATCATCAAGCCTTAGTCGGCCTTGCCGCGAAGTTTTGCCAATCCCAACTGCGTTATATTGAGCTTGCCTTGCTGCGGGAATTAGGTTTTATGCCTTCTCTTAGCCGCGATACTCAAGGTGAACCCCTCGTGCCTGACTATTATTACCAGCTCGTGCCTGAGTTAGGTTTTCAATTTGTACTCAACTCCCGTGCTCGCAATGCCTATCAAGGGGCAATGTTGACGGCGCTTAACGATAACCAGCTCACCGACGCACATTTTTTGAGCGCTAAGTTGTTGATGCGCTCCCTGTTAACGCCATTACTCGGGACTAAACCTTTGTTGAGTCGACAATTGTTCGTCAGCACTGCCGTACCAACTAAGATTGATGGGAATAATTCGCCCTAGCTCCTGTTTTTTAGCGTGAGCCTAAGTACAATAGGCCGCAATATCAGCGTTAAACATTAAGGAGTTCCCGATGAGCCGTATCTTATTGGGCGTGAATATCGACCATATTGCTACTCTGCGCCAAGCCCGTGGCACCAGTTATCCTGATCCTGTGCATGCTGCTGCCGTTGCTGAACATGCTGGTGCCGATGGCATCACTATCCATTTGCGTGAAGACAGACGCCACATCATAGACCGCGATGTATATTTGTTGGCAAAAACCTTGAAAACCCGCATGAATTTCGAATGTGCGGTGACCGAAGAAATGCTTAACATCGCCTGTGAAATTAAACCGACCTATGTCTGTTTAGTGCCAGAAAAACGTCAAGAAGTCACCACTGAAGGCGGTTTAGATGTGGCGGGGCAGTTAGATAAAATCACTGCCGCAGTGACTCGTTTAGCCGCTGAGGGCATTCAAGTCTCCTTATTTATCGATGCCGATAAAACCCAAATTGATGCCGCCGTTGCATCAGGCGCACCGCTTATTGAAATTCATACAGGCTGTTATGCCGATGCTAAAACTGAAGCAGAAGAAGCCACTGAGTTAGCGCGTATTAGCGAAATGGCAAAATACGCCCATGGCAAAGGTTTAGTGGTTAACGCGGGTCATGGTTTGCATTATCACAACGTGAAACCCATCGCGGCGATTCCTGAGTTATATGAACTTAATATCGGCCATGCGATTGTCGCACGTGCCGCTATTGATGGTTTAGCGACAGCAGTGAAAGACATGAAAGTGTTAATGCTTGAAGGTCGTCGAGGCGAATAATGGCGATTGTCGGCCTAGGCACAGATATCGTCGAGATTGAGCGTATTCAGGTGCATGTGGCGCGCGCAGGTGACAAGCTCGCTAAACGAGTGCTGACCGAGTCTGAGTTGGCCATTTATACTGCCCATAGTCAGCCAAGTCGTTATCTTGCCAAGCGTTTTGCGGCAAAAGAGGCCGCAGCCAAAGCTCTCGGTACGGGTATTGGCCGCGGTGTGTCGTTTCAGCATATTCACATTGGCAACAATGAGGATGGTGCACCGACGATTCACTTTACCGAGGGGGCGCTGACGCGTTTACAGCAGCTTAAAGCGACGGTTGGGCATATCTCTATTGCCGATGAAAAATCCTATGCGATTGCGACGGTAATCATAGAGTCTCAATAAACCCGAGTTTGCGTCTGTTGGTGGTAAAAAAGGAACCTTAGGGTTCCTTTTTTCATTTCTGGATGGGTATCTAAATAAATGCAAAATCAGTGAATGCAACAATTTATTTACTTTTACTGTTCAGTTTAATTGTTTTACGTTAGTTTATGGCTTTCGCGTCGCTCAATTTGGCGCAGTTAAAAGCAGGGGCAAATGAAGAGGAACCCGACATGAAATCCGCCGCAGAGCAGTTATCGACCTACAAAAGTGTGCACTTAAATCAGCGTAATATTCAGACCCATTTTATTGGCATCCCACTGATTATTTGGTCTGCTTTCCTGTTGCTGGCCACAGTGCGTATTCCGCTGGGCAGTATGGGGGAGACAAGTTTAGCAATGATAGTCGGTATGCTCGTGTTGGCCTATTATGTCCGTTTACACTTAAGGCTTTCAATGGGGCTCATATTATTCATGGTACCTGTGCTGCTCACTACTGAGTGGGCGGCGCATATCGCCGGTGCCACTTGGCTTGCCCTAGGAGTATTTGTGGTGGGCTGGGTGTTCCAGCTAATCGGCCATCAATATGAAAAAGCCAAGCCTGCCTTTGTGGATGACTTAAATCAGCTATTAATTGGGCCATTTTTCTTAATGGCGGAAGTGTATTTTATGTTGGGCTTAGAAAAGGCGCTGAATGCCCAGATAACGCCAATGGCGCTTGAGAAGCGTCGTATACTTGAGGCGAAAAAATCTGCATAGCTTGGCTAGATAGTGAATTAGAGTAGATAGATTTATAGCTCGGGGGAGCATCATCGCTTGGAGGAAATCGTCGGCCGGACCACATCTTAACTTGTGTGGTTCGGCCAATTTTTATGCTCAAAATTGAGGATTAAACTCTGGGGGGATGATAATACAGCGGGATAATTCTCACTGTATTAATCATATTCTCTGACACATCAATTATCTCTAATGGATAACCTGCTAAACGTAAACTGGTATTCGCAGAAGGAATTTCCTCCAGATACTCCAGAATCAGACCATTGAGGGTTTTAGGGCCATCGGTGGGAAAGTTCCACTTCATTTCTTTATTCAAATCGCGGATCGTAATGCCCGCATCGACTAAGTAGCTGCCATCTTGCTGGACCTTAATGTCTTCACTCGGGGTGGTCAACATAGAAGTGGTAAAGTCGCCGACAATCTCTTCGAGAATATCTTCGAGTGTTACTAGACCTTGAATATCACCATATTCATCAACGACTAAGCCGATGCGCTCTTTATTTTGTTGGAAGTTAGCTAGTTGCACATTGAGTGGCGTACCTTCTGGCACAAAGTAGAGTTCTTTCACTGCGCGTAGCAAAGATGACTTGCTAAATTGCTCTTTAGATTGGAGGCGCAGGGCATCGCGTAAATGAATAAAGCCCACTGCATCGTCTATGGTGTCGCGATACACTAACACTCGGGTATGTGGACTTTGGATCACCTGACGATTGATAACCTTAAATTCGTCATTGACGTTAATTCCGTAGATATCTGAGCGTGGCACCATAATATCTTCAACGGTGACTTTCTCTAAATCCAAGATAGATAACAGCATTTCTTGGTGGCGTCGGGGGATGAGTGCCCCTGCCTCATGTACCACTGTGCGCAACTCTTCTTGGCTTAGTGCATCGCTACTATTAACGGTTTTTATCCCCATCAAACGTAAGATACCTGTGGTTATCAAATTAACGCTTGAGACAACATAGGCAAAGGTAGAGGAAAATATAAGTAGCAGTATGCTAGAGGGAAAAGCAATACGCTCAGGATTTAATGCTGCGATGGTTTTTGGCGTGACTTCAGCAAAAACGAGCACGACTAATGTAAGCACGCCAGTTGCAACAGCGACCCCTAAGTCACCCCAAAGACGCATACCAATGATAGTCGCAATAGCAGATGCGGAAATATTGACTAAGTTATTGCCAATTAAGATCAATCCAATCAAACGGTCAGGACGCTCAAGTAACTTCAAGGCTCTAATCGCCCCTTTATGGCCATTGTTGGCTAAGTGGCGTAAACGGTAACGGTTGAGAGTCATCATTGCGGTTTCTGAGCCTGAAAAATAGGCAGAGAATAGGATAAGCACTAGTAAAACGATCAGGAGTGCGCTTGTCGATATAGCGTCCAAAAAAGGCTCCAATGTGGCCAGTAAACTTAAGTAAATACCGACATTTAAAAAAAGTGTCAAGTCGGCCGCAGCAATAACTGCCCCAGCCGACTTAAATGTTTAGTTGAGGATTAATTCTTTGACAATGCGCGCGCCAAAATATGCGAGCGAAAGTAAGGATGCGCCAGTCAGAGTATAAATGACTGCGGTACGAATTTTACAACCGACCCAATACTGTTGCCACAGCATAGTAATGTATACAAACCAAGCCATTATCGACAGAATTGCCTTATGACCTTTACCATCGGCGAACATATCTTCAAGGAAGATAAAACCAGTCGCGAGCGACAAACTGAGCAAGATAACGCCGATAATCACTAGGTGATACAGTTGTTTTTCAACTGTCATCAGCGGCGGAATGCCAGGGCTCAGCATAAATTGTTTTTTCTTCAGTTTATTTTGGATCATCGCCAGTTGTATCGCATACAGGGCGGCAATCATCAGGGCGCTGTAGGCCATGAGTGACAATACGACGTGGGCTAATACTTCAGGATAAAGCTCAAAATGCGTGATGAATTTAGGCGGCAATAACCAGAGTAGGGCAACCGAAAGCACTGAGCAGGCGTAAACCACGGGCACGACGACGATGACTTTCAGCCTGAACATCAATATCGTAAAAGTAAAAGCGATAATCCAGTTCACTAAGGAAATCACATTCGTCAGGCTAAAGTTTTGGCCATCTGTGGTGAAAATCACTTGTGATAATGCTGCAGCATGCAAAATAACCGCAATAGCGGCAAAGCCTGCGACAGCACGGCGATTCGGACCGTCTGGGTGAAACAATCTACTCGTCACTAGTACCAATGCAATGCAATAAAAAAACATGGCTGAGGCAGAAAAGATGACCATGGGTAATTAACCTATTTGTGTAGTTAAAGGTGCCTTAAAAACGGGGCATACAGATCAATATTTTCCCTAGAATAACATGAGCTGTCGGCAAATGGGCAGTGACATGAGTTGCAAAATTTAGCAGATTCTTATTGTTAGGGTTAAATAGTGTGTCGACGACAATAAAACATGACTCAGCGCAAGTAAAACACTTAACCACAATCAAGATGGGTGCAGCAGTAGCATAATGCGTATGCATCGTTATAATACAGCCCATCAATCGAGATTCTTAAAGGTATAGAACAGGACGATGTTTGAGAACCTAACCGACAGACTGTCACGCACACTGAAAAATATCAGTGGCCGTGGTCGCTTAACTGAAGAAAACGTTAAGGAAACCCTGCGCGAAGTGCGTATGGCACTGCTGGAGGCCGATGTTGCCCTGCCTGTGGTGCGCGAATTCGTTAATAATGTAAAAGAACGTGCCGTTGGCCAAGAAGTCTCTAAAAGCTTAAGTCCAGGCCAAGCCTTTATTAAGATAGTTCAAAGTGAACTTGAAAAATCCATGGGCGAGGCGAATGAAGCCCTAGATTTAGCCACTCAGCCGCCAGCTGTGATTATGATGGCGGGTCTGCAAGGTGCGGGTAAAACCACCAGTGTGGCAAAACTGGGTAAATTTTTACGCGAACGCCATAAAAAATCGGTATTAGTCGTCAGTGCTGACGTTTATCGCCCTGCGGCGATCAAACAGCTTGAGACGTTAGCGCAAGAAGTGGCGGTGGAGTTTTTCCCATCGGACGTTAGCCAAAAGCCAATCGACATTGCGAAAGCGGCGATTGCCCACGCTAAATTAAAGTTTATCGATGTGGTGATTCTCGATACCGCGGGTCGTCTGCATGTCGACGAAGCCATGATGGACGAGATCAAAGGCTTACACGCAGCGGTCAAGCCTATCGAAACCTTGTTCGTGGTCGATGCAATGACAGGTCAAGATGCGGCAAACACCGCTAAGGCGTTTAACGAAGCTTTACCACTGACAGGGGTGATCTTAACCAAAGTCGATGGTGATGCGCGCGGTGGTGCGGCGTTATCGATTCGCCACATTACGGGCAAGCCGATCAAATTCCTCGGTGTCGGTGAAAAGACAGACGCGCTAGAACCGTTTCATCCCGATCGTATCGCCTCACGCATTTTGGGCATGGGCGATGTGTTATCGCTTATCGAAGAAGTTGAGCGTGGCGTCGATAAAGAAAAGGCCATGAAGCTGGCTTCGAAAGTGAAGCAAGGTGGCAGTTTCGATTTAGAAGATTTCCGTGAGCAGTTACAGCAAATGAAAAACATGGGCGGCATGATGAACATGCTGGAAAAACTGCCCGGTGTCGGTCAATTGCCCCCAGAAGCCTTAGCGCAAATCCAAGACGGCAAGATGACAGGTCAAATGGAAGCCATCATTAATTCGATGACTTCCAAGGAGCGTAAGAACCCTGATTTAATCAAGGGCTCACGCAAACGTCGCATCGCTGCCGGTTCTGGCACGCAAATTCAAGATGTAAACCGTTTATTGAAACAGTTTACTCAAATGCAAAAGATGATGAAAAAAATGTCTGCTAAGGGCGGCATGCAAAAAATGATGCGCGGAATGCGTGGCATGATGCCGCCAGGAATGAAATTTCCGGGACGTTAATCGGGCATTTTTAGTTAAACTTAGCACTTTATCAGTCGGTTGACTCTGGCAACAATGAACCGCTTACTGAGGGCGCAGGCGTAATAATCGCCATCTTTGGTTGCATTCGTTGGAAAGTCAGGTAAAATCTTCCGGCTTTCTATCTGGGACTCTTCGCGAACACGGGGTTCCAGTTTTTATTTTTGCTTCAAGCAAATCATTAGAGGATTGAAAACGCATGGTTACCATTCGTTTAGCTCGTGGCGGCGCAAAAAAGCGTCCATTTTACAACATCGTTGTTGCTGATAGCCGTAACGCTCGTGACGGTCGTTTCATCGAGCGTGTTGGTTTCTTCAACCCATTGGCCCGTGGCCAAGAAGAAACTTTACGTTTAGACCTAGCTCGCGTTGAGCACTGGGTTTCTAACGGTGCAGCTGCTACAGAACGTGTAGCAAAACTGATCAAAGACGCTCGTAAAGCAACAGCTTAATAGCGTTAAGGTATAGATTGATGAGCAGTAACCAACAGCCAGTCGTACTGGGGAAATTAGGCTCCTGTCATGGCATTAAAGGTTGGCTGAAAATCACCGCCTATACCGATTCTGTTGAAGGTATCTTTGACTATTCACCTTGGCTTATTAAAGAAAATGGTGAATGGCGCGAAATAAAGGTCACCCAGTGGCGTTATCAAGGCAAGGCCGTTGTTGCCTTACTTGATGGCGTAGAAACACGGGAGCAAGCGCAAATGCTCACAAATTGTGAGATTGCGATTTTGCCGGAACAGATGAACGATTTGCCAGCAGATGAATTCTACTGGCGTGATCTCATCGGTTGCGAAGTGGTCAATACAACAGGCTATAACATGGGGATTGTCGATCAGATCGTGGAAACAGGATCGAACGACGTATTACTCGTTAAAGCCAACGCTAAAGATAGTTTCGGCAAAGTGGAACGTATGATCCCCTTTGTCCCTGAGCAGTTCATCAAAACGGTGGATCTGCAAGGTAAACAGATTTTAGTGGATTGGGATCCTGACTTCTAAGTCGAGGTACAACAGATGTGGTTAGGGGTAATAACCCTGTTCCCAGAGATGTTCCGTGCCGTGACAGACTTTGGAGTTACGGGTCGAGCCGTGAAAAACGGCCTGCTCGAGTTGCACACGTGGAATCCCCGTGATTTCACCCATGATAGACATAATACGGTAGATGACAGGCCTTACGGCGGTGGTCCCGGAATGTTGATGATGGTGCAACCCTTGCGCGATGCCATCCATGCAGCGAAAGCCGCAGCGGGTGAAGGTGCGAAGGTGATTTATTTGTCACCTCAAGGACGTAAGCTGGATCAGCAAGGCGTCACTGAGTTGGCTCAATCATCACGTTTGATTTTGGTCTGTGGTCGATACGAAGGTATTGATGAACGCATCATTCAAACGGAAGTGGATGAAGAGTGGTCGATAGGGGATTACGTGCTTTCGGGCGGCGAATTACCGGCGATGACTCTGATAGATTCAGTATCGAGATTGGTTCCTGGCGTGCTAGGAAAACAAGCTTCGGCGGAGCAAGATTCTTTCTCCGACGGTTTACTGGATTGTCCACATTACACTCGCCCTGAAAGCTTGGATGGTCTTGACGTACCGGCAGTGCTGCTAAGTGGCAACCACGAACAAATTAGACTCTGGCGTTTACAGCAAAGCCTTGGTAGGACTTTACTTAGACGGCCAGAATTATTGCAAAATCTAGCTCTGACTGACGAACAAACGACTCTATTAGCGCAGTTCGTTGAAGCAATGAACAAGCATGCTTAGTCGTAGCTCAGTTAATTCTAGAACGGAGTAAGTTATGAACAACATCATTAAAATGCTCAACGATGAGCAAATGAAACAAGACGTACCTGCGTTTGGTGCTGGTGATACAGTAGTCGTTCAGGTTCGTGTTAAAGAAGGCGATAAAGAGCGTTTACAGGCTTTTGAAGGCGTTGTAATTGCTAAGCGTAACCGTGGTCTGCACTCTGCATTCACAGTACGTAAAATCTCTAATGGCGAAGGTGTTGAGCGTGCTTTCCAAACGCACAGCCCACTGATCGCTAGCATTGAAGTTAAGCGTCGTGGTCGCGTTCGTCGCGCCAAACTGTACTATCTGCGTGATCGTTCAGGTAAATCTGCACGTATCCGTGAGAAGCTGGCAACTAAGTAATAGTTACCGCTACAGAAAACAAGACGTAGTGTTCGCACAGAAAACCGCCCTAGTGGCGGTTTTTTGTTGCTGTTTTTTGAGTATTTATACTTGATCTAAAGAGAATGAACAGGCATAGTGGTCGCCTAATTGTAATGGTGTAGCATTACAAAAGTACATTGCGATAGATTTACGCTATTTTATATCCGAAATGAATGCCCAAGCTGACTTGAAGTCCTGCTTCGACAACTGGGTTAAACACTAAGTCTTAGGTGGTAAGCATGCAACAAGATACGATTAACAACGTACACATCAGTTCAGAGAAAGTCTTAATCACGCCGCAAGAGCTTAAAAATGCCTTGCCACTCTCTGAGCATGCTTATCGCTATATCCTCAATGCTCGCAAAACCGTGGCTGATATTGTTCATAAGCGCGACAATCGAGTATTGATTGTCACTGGTCCTTGCTCCATCCATGATATCGCCGCTGCTAAGGAATACGCTTTAAGGCTTAAAACCCTGCACGATGAACTCAGTGATGAGTTTTATATCTTAATGCGAGTGTACTTTGAAAAGCCGCGTACCACGGTAGGTTGGAAGGGCATGATCAACGATCCCGATATGGATGAATCCTTCGATGTCGAAAAAGGCCTGAAAATGGCCCGTGAGCTAATGATTTGGTTGGCCGAGTTAGGACTGCCTGTTGCAACCGAAGCACTCGATCCTATCAGTCCTCAGTACATTTCTGAGCTTGTCACTTGGTCTGCCATTGGTGCTCGCACCACTGAATCGCAGACTCATAGGGAAATGGCATCGGGTCTTTCTATGCCGGTGGGCTTTAAAAATGGCACCGATGGTAAGCTCGATGTAGCGATTAATGCGCTAAAATCGGCGGCCAGTAGCCACAGATTTATGGGCATAAACCAACAGGGCCAAGTCGCATTATTGCAAACTGCAGGTAATCCCGATGGTCATGTGATTTTACGTGGAGGTGCAACGCCCAACTATGATGCGGCGAGTGTGGCAGAGTGTGAGGCGCAGCTTCATAAAGCCAAACTCAATGCACGTTTGATTATCGATTGCAGCCACGGCAATTCATCCAAAGACTACAGCCGCCAAAAGCCTGTGTGTGAAGATGTGTTCGAGCAGATTTATAACGGCAATAAGTCGATTATTGGCGTCATGCTAGAAAGTCATTTAAATGAAGGCAATCAAAGTTGTGATAGGCCATTAAGCGAGCTAGCTTACGGTGTTTCTGTAACAGATTCTTGTATTAATTGGGAAAAAACAGAAACCATTTTACGGGAAGGCGCAGCGAAGTTATCTTCAATACTTCCAACGCGTTTCAATATGCTTAAAGTAGCTAACGCTTAAATTAGTTACAGCTTAATGGACTCAGGTATGAATGAAAAAACAACGGCCGAATTAGAACACCTTCGCGGCCTGATTGATGGTGTTGATCAGCAATTACTACACTTACTGCGTAAGCGCTTGGATCTCGTGGCGCAAGTAGGCACGGTGAAACACGGCGCCGGTTTACCTATTTATGCGCCTCAGCGTGAAGCAGCCATGCTGGCTAAACGCCGTGAAGAAGCAAAAACTATGGGGATCGAGCCGCAGTTGATCGAAGATATTTTGCGTCGCTTGATGCGTGAGTCTTACCTCAATGAAAAAGATGTTGGTTTTAAGCAAGTTAAAAAAGATCTTGGCTCAGTGGTGATTATCGGCGGTAAAGGGCAACTCGGTGGACTATTTTCACAAATGCTGACTTTATCCGGCTACCAAGTGAATTTGCTCGATAAAGACGATTGGCAGCAAGCGGATAACCTATTTTCCGATGCGGGCATGGTGTTAGTGACTGTGCCGATTGCGATTACTTGCGAGCTTATTCGTGAAAAGCTGACCCAATTACCAGCCGACTGCATTCTGGCGGATTTGACCTCCATCAAGACTGAGCCAGTTAAAGCCATGCTTGAGGCGCATTCTGGTCCCGTCGTTGGTTTTCATCCTATGTTTGGTCCTGATGTGGGCAGTCTGGCGAAGCAAGTCGTGGTGGTGTGTCATGGTCGCTCGCCGGAAAAATACCAGTGGTTGCTTGAGCAGATCGCCATTTGGGGAGCGCGGATTGTCGAAGCAGAACCAGAGCGTCACGACAATGCGATGCAGCTAGTGCAGGCAATGCGTCACTTCTCGACCTTTGTGTATGGTTTGAATCTGTGTAAGGAAGAGGCCGATATTGATACTTTACTGCAATTTAGCTCGCCGATTTACCGATTAGAATTAGCTATGGTAGGGCGCTTATTCGCCCAAAGCCCAGAGCTTTACGCCGATATTATTTTTGCACAGCAAGATAGCCAGCATGCTATTGGTGATTATTTAGATAACTACCGTGAAGCGTTAGAACTGCTAAAACGGGGTGACAGGAACGAGTTTATTAAGCAGTTCCAAAGTGTCGCCAAATGGTTTGGGGATTTTGCCCCTCAATTCCAGCGCGAGAGTCGTATTATGCTGCAATCGGTAAATGATATGAAAACCAATTAATAAATAAACAGTTACTCTTTAAAACGCCCATCATAGATGGGCGTTTTTTTATGGATTTTTAACAGGTCACATTGTATTAATTAGCAATTGCTTAAGGTGATCTTTCTCTAACATTTAGCATCTCACTTTAGAAATGACTGTCGCTTATGGCACGTTTAGGTAGACTAGTTTTAAACATGTAAAAATAAAGCATGAATTTAAATTAGGAGTCTATCCATGTTCTGTATTCAGTGTGAGCAAACCATTCGTACACCCGCTGGCAATGGTTGTAGTTATTCCCAAGGTATGTGTGGCAAGTTGGCGGCAACGTCCGATCTGCAAGACTTGCTGATTTACATGCTACAAGGCGTGTCTGTATATGCGGTTAAAGCTCGCGAGCTGGGCATTATCGATGCTGAAATTGATAGTTTTGTGCCTAAAGCCTTTTTCGCGACCCTCACCAACGTCAACTTCGATGATGAGCGCATTATGGCCTATACCCAGCAGGCGGCTAAGTATCGTGCTCAGTTAAAAGCTTCTTACGAAGCGGCTTGTGAACAAGCCGGTATTGCTGCTGAGCAAGTGCCGCAAGTCGCTCAGTTAGTGCTGGGGACCAGTAAGATTGAAATGCTAGCGCAGGCGCCGATTGCACTGCTGAATAAAGATAAGCATGAAGTTCATGAAGACATCATGGGATTGAGGTTATTGTGTTTATATGGCCTTAAGGGTGCGGCTGCTTATATGGAGCATGCTCGCGTGTTGGGTCAGACTGATGCTGATGTGGCAGGGCGCTTCCATGAAATCATGTCTTTCTTAGGTGAGCCGAGTGTTGATGGCGATAAGCTGTTTACTACTGCTATGGACATAGGTCAGTTGAACTACCGCATAATGGCAATGCTGGATGCGGGGGAAACTCAAGCCTTTGGTCATCCTGAGCCAACTGTGGTCAACACTAAGTCAGTTAAGGGCAAAGCCATACTAGTCTCTGGCCATGACATGAAGGATTTAGAGCTTATTCTCGAGCAGACTGTAGGCAAGGGTATCAATGTGTTTACCCACGGTGAAATGCTTCCTGCACTAGCGTATCCAGCCTTTAAAAAATATGCACATCTTGTCGGAAATTACGGCAGTGCTTGGCAGAATCAACAGCAAGAATTTGCCAATTTCCCTGGCGCTGTAGTGATGACATCTAACTGTATTATCGATCCAAATGTGGGTAGTTATAGTGATCGTATCTTTACTCGCAGCATAGTGGGCTGGCCTGGTGTGGTGCATATCGAAGGAGATGATTTCTCGGCTGTCATTGATAAAGCGTTAGCCTTAGAAGGCTTTATCTATGATGAAATCCCACACACTATCACTATTGGTTTTGCCCGCAATGCCTTGATGGCCGCAGCGCCCGCCGTGGTTGAAAATGTGAAAAGTGGTGCGATTAAGCATTTCTTCCTTGTTGGCGGTTGCGATGGCGACAAAGCCGACAGAAGCTACTTCACTGAACTTGCTAAATCCACACCTAAGGATTCAATAATCCTGACGCTAGGCTGTGGTAAGTACAAATTCAATAAGCTCGAATTTGGTGACATTAACGGTATTCCACGTTTGCTCGATGTGGGCCAATGTAACGATGCCTATTCAGCGATTCAGTTGGCGATTGCATTAGCTGAAGTGTTTGAATGTGATATCAATGAATTACCTCTGAGCTTAGTGCTTTCTTGGTTTGAGCAAAAAGCCATTGTAGTACTGCTGACGCTGTTGTCACTTGGCGTTAAAAATATTCGAACAGGCCCGACGCCACCTGCGTTCCTGACGGCCAATTTAGCCAAAATTTTAGAAGATAAGTTTGGCTTGCGTAATACCACGACAGTCGAAGCCGATTTAAAAAATATGTTAAACGTGGCTTAAATCAACCAAGAATTGTTGCTGAACTGCGGTTTTGGCTTGTTTACTGAGGCCGCAGTGTTTTGTGGGTAAATGCTATGAACATGAGTGTGATAGCGGGAGCGCGGGCATTATCGGTTTCGCCCCATAAACCCGGAAGTGTTAATCAATTAGTGTGCGTCGAACGCTGGAATGAAACCTCGGATGTCGTGAGTTTTCGTTTTCAAGCGGGCGAGCCGATGAAGTTTGACTATAAACCCGGTCAGTTTATGACCTTTGTGCTTGAGATTAATGGCGAGCAAGTGTGCCGCAGTTATACCTTGTCATCATCGCCATCTAGGCCCTATTCCTTGATGGTGACGATTAAGCGTGTTGCGGGTGGACTCGTATCTAATTATCTTATCGACAATCTATTACTCGGCCAGAGTGTGCGAGTGCTACCGCCCGCGGGGCAATTTAATCTGTTTGATATTGCTCGGCTAAGCCATAAACAGCCAGAGACTGAAAAGTTAGATGCTAATCTGTTAGCTATAACGGCGCAGAAATACCTTTTTTTGAGTGCTGGTTGCGGTATTACCCCCATGTACTCTATGTTGCGTTATCTGACTGATACGCAAATTGATGCCGATATTGCCTTTGTGCACAGTGCGCGATCAGAGAATGATATTATTTTTAAGTCATCATTGGCGACTATGGCCAACCGTTTTAATGCATTTAAGCTCAGATACGTACTTGAGACTGTCACTGAAACACTGGGGTGTTCACCAAAGATAGCATTCGATTTCGGGCGGTTAAGTGCACAGATGCTACAAACCTTAGTACCTGATTTTGCAGAGCGTACTATCTACCTTTGTGGGCCAGAACCTTATATGCAAGCGGTAAAAACCTTATTAGTCGAACTCAATTTTGATATGAGTCGGTTATACCATGAGAGTTTTGCCACGGCCGAGAAAGTTGCTCGCAGTCAGCTTATGCAAGCAAACTCGTCAGATGGAACGAGTGAAAACACACCAGAAGTGGCTTTCGCCTTGTCTATTGGCGATCGAAGCACGACGCTAAATCAAGGGCAAAGTCTGCTGGAGGGAATTGAGGCCGAAGGTTTGCCGATTATTGCGGCCTGTCGTTCGGGCGTTTGCGGCGCGTGTAAGTGTCAAGTCTTGGAGGGAGAAACGGTATCGACAAGCATGATGACACTGACTGCTGCAGAAATTGAGGCCGGTTTTGTACTCGCTTGCTCCACAACATTAGCATCCGACGTGATACTTAAACTTTAACGTGCTGCTAATTAGCGTCATTTACTTGTGACTTATTTTTAAATGGATGGAAATATTTCTAATCCTTAGTTGCGCTTATCTCAGTGAGAACGTAAGGTTAATGACAAGGGCGTATGATGTTTGCGCCCAGTCTATTAGTCTGGCTGGAGTCTCTCAATGACAATGACAACCACTTATGCCGCAAAAATTGAAGACCGTACTGTGGGACATTTGTTGTACG
The DNA here is from genome assembly GCF_019345515.1 of Shewanella sp. NKUCC06_TVS. NCBI lineage: Bacteria > Pseudomonadati > Pseudomonadota > Gammaproteobacteria > Alteromonadales > Shewanellaceae > Shewanella > Shewanella sp. NKUCC06_TVS. The sequence goes on from NZ_JAHKQX010000001.1 coordinate 86,311, forward strand.
CCTTGATGTCGGGTTTTCCCTTATTATTACTTCCTGTGCTGCTAAGTTTGTTCATTAATCTTTCCCAACGCCAATTCCATGGTAATCCATTATTGGCGTCGCATTTGCGTTGGCAACGGCATTCTAATCTCGCCTTTCTTGGCTTGCTAGTGCTCGGCTATTGCGTTCCACTGACTTGGCTCAGTCTTTCGATTTATCTCTTTGGGATCATTTGGTTTTGCCACAGGATCATTAAAGGGTGGTTAAGTCTATTGGATGGTTTAGAAATCTAAACTTGTGCTAGAGTCTCTAAATTGATGATTTTTAGAGGCTCTTATGTCCAGCTACCAAATTCTGTGTGTCCTCTGCGCGTTGGCGCTAGTGACTTCGGTTATCTCCTCTCGCGTCCATAAACTGCAGGAAACTGTGGCAATTACTGCTATTGCCCTAGGAATGAGTTTGTTGTTGCTCCTTGGGGGGAAGGCTTTAGGTGGGGACGTTTATGTTTATTTTGTCTCTGGCTTAGAGAAACTCGATTTTCAAGCTTTACTGCTCAATGGCATGCTTGGTTTTTTACTCTTTGCCGGCGCATTACAAATCCGCTTAAAAATACTGAGGCATCAAAAGTGGGAGATCCTAATCCTTGCTTTTATAAGCACCTTATTGTCGACATTTATTATAGGTGGGCTGTTATTTTGGTTCGCGCCTATGCTGGGTCTCCCGCTACAATTCAGCCACTGCTTACTGTTCGGCGCCTTGATTTCGCCCACCGATCCTATCGCTGTTTTGGCTATTTTAAAGAAAATGGGTGCGCCGGAAGATATTGCTATTCAAGTAGAAGGTGAATCTTTATTTAACGATGGCATAGGGTTAGTGATTTTTGTGGCAATATCGCAATTGGCTTTCTCCACCGAGCCACTGACGTTTATCCATATCTCTGAGTTATTTATTCGTGAGGCGGTAGGTGGGGTTATTTACGGTAGCGTGCTTGGTTTTCTGCTGCATCATTTTTTCCGCTACTGCGAGGAAGAAACGCAATTAATGCTGGTTACCCTGCTGATCCCAACCGCGGGATATGTCATGGCGGATGTGCTTGGTGTTTCAGGTCCTTTAGCTATGGTGAGTGCGGGGATCATCATAGGAAATTTCAGTGTGCCTAAGTTTTTTGCTCGCAACGAGCGAGTGAAACTATTTACTTTTTGGTCGCTGATTGAATCCTTCTTTAATGCCTTACTCTTCCTATTGCTTGGTTTATTACTTTTGTTAGTCACTTTCAAAGCGCCATTATGGTGGTTTATGTTTGTGGCTATACCAATAGTCTTGTTGGCGCGTGCAATGAGTGTGTTATTACCTTATTTAGGCTTTCGATTGTTTAAGTCATACAACCCCTATGCAGAGACGATTTTGATTTGGGGTGGCTTAAGGGGAGGATTAGCCCTCGCTATGGCGATGAGTTTGCCAGAGGGTATCGTCATAGATGCTATTGGTGGTGTGGAGCTGCGGGAGTTGTTGTTAGTGATGACCTATGCCGTCGTCGTATTTTCGATTCTAGTGCAGGGCTCTACTATGACAGGGCTTATCCGTAGGAGTAATGCCGTTACTGAACCATCGAGTGCTGTTGGCTCTTCTTAAAATGCATAAAGGCTCACTGCGCTGCAATACTAAACAATATTAAGCCTGCTAGTCATCACACTGGCTAGCAAGCTTGTCTGAGTCAATTAGGGATAAAAGATGTCTTATTTATCCCTTAACACACTTCGAACTAACCACATTTCACTTTAAATTAAATCAATCAAGATCAAAGCTTTAGTTCGCCCGATATAATTCCCGTACCACAGCGCTTATTAAGTTAAGCGACTCATGGTCATCATGGCTAGCTAGTGGACAATTGAGTATCAATCCATCCACTTTAAGCTGTTTAATACCTTGTGTTTGAACCAATAGGGCATCATCTGATACGGCATAACTTGGGTTGATCAAAATCGGCAAATGGCTCGTGGCTTTAATCTGGATCAGACTCGCTAAATCGAGTGAAGGTAGATTGGCGTTATTTAAGGTTCTAATGCCTGAGTCACACAGAACCAGTTGCTGATTGCCTTGGCTTAAAATGACTTCTGTTGCCGTGAGTAATTCTTCAAAACTTGCCATATCGTTACGCTCAAGTATTAAAGGTACCGGTAGGGTTCCTACTTGAGTCAGTAAAGTTTGGTTAAACATCTGCTTGCCTGCGAGGAATAACATATCGGCGTGCTGGACTGCTAATGGCATATCAGCTTCTTGCGCTATGGCAATAATGCACACTAGGCCATATTGATGCAGGATTTGGCGTAGTTTAGCGAGAGTAACTTCTGCCATAGTCAGTTGATTAACAGAGCTGAGCAAAACGGCTTGGAATCCCGCTTCTTTAAGCTGCTTCACTTGTTGCTCGAAAGCCGATAATGCTAAATGTGAAATGTCATTATTCAGTGTGATTTGGGCTATGGCACAGACATGCCCTGCACCGATTGTCATTGCGCCGCAGTTGATTTCACTGGCTTGCTCTTTATAGGCTTTGCTATATCGAACTGGACTGGCATTAGCACCATTTTCGCTGATGACTTGATCCTTAGAGGTGCTGGGCTCAATCAGTAGCTGGCTGTTGCTCAGCTGTGTGGGCTTGACTGTTTCACAAGGATAACAGCCTAATACTTTGATAAAACGGGTGATCCGCTCTAGTTGCTTTAAACCTGCCAGCATAGATTCACTGGAGATATTTGCGTCGATATCTAAATAGAACATTTCTTCCCAAGGTGTTCCTGGAATCGGGCGTGACTCTAATTTGCTCATGTTTAACTGATGCGCTTTTAGAACCAGTAAGGCTTCCACTAAAGCACCGGCTTTTTGGCCTGTTGCCATGATCAATGTAGTCTTAGCGGGTAACTGCTCTGGTACGGCAACGGCTTTGCGAGCAACAACGATAAAGCGACTTTGGTTGATCTTCTGATTAGCTAAATCTGCTTCTATGGACTCAAGTTGATAGAGTGCACCACCTTCGGCGCTGCCAATCGCTGCTGCACTGTTATCTGGACTTTGGTTTACCTTTTCCATTGCTTCTGCGCTGCTTGAGCAGTATTCCAGTCTCAAGTCTTTGTGTTGAGTTAAATATCTGCTGCATTGGCTAATAGGCTGAGGGTGGGCATAGACAGTTTTGATCTCAGCTAATTTACTGCCAGCTTTTCCTAGTAGGCAATGGCTGACTTCAATCGTCGTTTCGCCAACAATCGACAGACTGGTGTGCTGTAGCACGTCGTAGACTTCGTTGATTGAACCTGAAGATGTGTTCTCAATCGGCAGGAAACCATAATCAGCATGTCCAGACTCAACGGCTTGCACTATTTCATCGAAACTTTGGCAACCTAAGTCCAGCATTTCAACTTGGCGACGTTGGCAATAGCGTGTAGCTGCGAGATAAGAGTATGAACCTCTAGCACCGAGGTAAGCGATACAATACTGTTGTTTTTGTGTCTCTGGATTGGCGCGGCCGTGAAGGTAAGCTTGTTGATTTAATACTGAATCTTCAATGATGCTCTGGTAAAGGGAGATAACATAGTGGGCATCTAATCCTTTCTCTCTGCCTTCTTTCACGAGTCGAGCGAGCAGTTCTTTTTCCCTTTGAGTATCTCTGATGGGTCTGACATCTACTTCTTTGCTACGGGCTACTTCTAAACTTAAGCGACGGCGCTCAGCGAGTAATGCCAGCAGTTCATTATCCAGATGGGTGATCTGCTCTCGGGTTTGATTTAAAGGCTGTGGTGTATGCATTCTGACCTCAATTGCCGCCATGTATTTTATCAATCGTTTAAGACAAAAAAGCCTCCCAGTTGGGAGGCTTTGGATTTTTACTTTCGTTTTTACACAGTAAATCCGCCTCCTAGAGTGGGGGTGTAAAAAAGAAAGTAAAAAAAGCTGCTGTTATCATTTTCATGGTCTTAAAACTAAAGGGCTAGGGCTTAGCTGTCAATCAAAACTTTCTTAAAGGTAATCTAAAAAAAGCGCACCCGAGGGTGCGCTGGTTTGGTTCAAGTATGTATATATGGTCAAGCGAGTTTATCCTCCTTATGGTCAGTGTGGGACAAGGTAACACATTCGTTTATCTTACATTTACGTGTAACAGTAAAACGTTGACAACTCACTAGATAACGACTTGCATTTACAATGAACATTAACAAGTACTTTATGCAGCATAGCGTATAACCTTGAAACTATGCAGTTTGCAGTACCAGCGAACTTATGTTGACATGTCTTGCACTTATATTTTAACAATTAACACTTGCATGGAGCTATAACATTAAAAACTAACACTAACAAAACGAACATTTAAAAATAAACGATTTACGGCTCATTGGTTGTACTAGGTACATTTTGCTGTAAGAACAGCTTAGCCTTGTCACGCGTTTAGGTCTTGCTACTTACATTATTACCATTATTGTTTTTTACTTTAAAACCTAACATGTTAATACATTGAGCGTATAAAAAGCTCTCATTTACTGTTATTACAATTTTCGTCAAGTCTAGATTTCCTCCTTTTTAGTTGATAAGTAAACATTATTTAAGGTGCCTATAAATATCAAAACTCAACTAATGGTAAACGTTAACACATTACATAAATAAACATTTATACGATTTGCAGTTTTTACTATAAAAATAACACTAAGTAAACTAATGAATTTTAATGAAACCAACGTATTGCACTTACATTAAACACTTACATTAAATCACACGCTAAAAACGCTAACTAACATATCAGTGTAAATATGACTCTCTTCATATAACTAATCTACATCTAACTAAACGTGACAGTTGTTACCTCATTTATCTCAGTGTTTAGCACGTATTGGTGCTGAACCGTTTTACAATAAACGCTTTTATTCATGTAGCTTTTTTTAATGTGACTTTTGTTTATGTTTACCTGAACCTCCATTGTGGATATAAAAAATTTGATAGTTAAAGGTTTTGCTAATGTACTCGGCTCCTTATGTTAACTCTGGTATTCAGCAATGCCGCCTGTTTCTGGTGGTCATCCTGATATTGGGTCAAAATTGAGTACTGCTTTTAGTGAATGCCAACATACTTGATTGTTTCTAAAATCAAATTGTTCGCTCTTGTGTTGCCTCCTTTCCAAACTTGCTATTGAAAGTGGAACCTAGTTGAAAATAAAAGTTGAACTTTTAAACGTAGAAATTATAAGTAAAATTAATCATTAACAGTAAACCTTAGTACTTAAAACTATATAGCTTAGATTAGTAGTGCTCCTTAGTTATATCCAGTAACGTTACTTAGAACTTAAGATCTGTTAATCAATATTTGTAAATCAAAATTTAAAGTAAATCAACATTTGAAACGATTTAAATCCGCACCACTTCGATTCTTGCTGTCACTTTGTAAAGTGTAGTAGGTATTTAGTCAAAAGAACTGTTTTTTTCATCATTAAAATGATTGCACTAAGCTTTTGTAAAAACTGTGATCTGATTAAATATTTCTACTTTATTGCTCTCAAAGTGATGCGTTTCTCGCACTCACCAGATTTAAATTATGCCGCATCTTCCTCCTCATACTCGTCGTCAATTTCAATAACATTATTAGTCGGTGTTAGTGATGTGGAGCGTTGAGCTTCAGGTTTGTGTGTTATGCGATTGAGCTGCTTCTCTAATTTTTGGCCCATAGCGTTAATCGCAGTATATAAATTTTCATGTTTTGCTTGAGCGAAGAGTTCTCCATTTGGGATGCCAACCGATGCTTCAATTTTGAAACCAGGTTTCTCCTCCGTAATGATTACATGGGGATTTATCATTTGCACATCATGCCTTGAAAGTTTTTCAAAACGGCTTTCAATACGTTCGCGAATAGGAGATGTGACTTCAAGTTGCTTGCTAGTAATCTTTAGCATATTTCGAACCTTCTGTTGTTTCCTTGGATTTCAGATTACCAAGGTTCGCACTATAAAACGAGATGTAGATCACGTTTTTATGTCCATTAGATACTGTTCGTTGGATATTTGATCACTTAGACAAATATCAATAATTCTTGGCCCAAAAGCCTTGTATTGCCAGCTAAATGGGGTCATATTCGATGGGATAACTCCGCAGTCTTTGCCCTTATTTACTTATATTTACTTTAAGTTTCATCCCGAATCCCGATAAAATACCTCTACTTATTCCATTCGGTCACTTTGAGTTTGCCCATTTTATGAATACTGAACATGTTAAAATTAAGGTCTGGGATTTACCCACGCGAATTTTCCATTGGGGCATGGTGTGTCTGTTGGCACTTTTATGGTGGAGTGCCGATGCGGGCGAAATGCAGTGGCATCAAATTTTTGCTTATAGTTTGCTGATCCTTATTGGATTTAGGATCCTCTGGGGGCTCATTGGTAGCGATACGGCAAGGTTTAGCCACTTTGTTCATCACCCCAAAGTTGTACTCGATTACTTGAGATCGATTCGAACTAAAGGGATGTCTGTGGTACTTGGACACAATCCTATCGGTGGCTATATGGTCATCGCGTTGATTGGGATCATTAGCCTTCAATTAGTAACAGGCCTTTTTGCGACCGATGATATTTTTACCGAAGGTCCGCTATATAGCTATGTCAGTTCAGATACCAGTGGTTTTTTGACTTGGTTACACAAAACGAACTTTAACCTTATTCTCTTGCTGAGTGTCATTCATGTACTGGCTGTGATTATTCATGCCATGAAAGGGGATAAGTTAGTTGGTGCTATGATCAGTGGTTACAAGAAAGTCTCGAAGGTTGCTTTTTCATCAAGTGCGAAGAGCGAGCTTCGATTCAAGTCTGAGTGGCTTGCTTTAGTGCTGTTCACAGTATGCGCGGCAGTGGTATTTGGCTATTTAATGTGGCCAATAGTGCAAGTTCTGTAGATTTATACTCAGTTTGGGAACATCAAAAAGCCTGCTATTTAGCAGGCTTTTTGATGGGAAAAACAACGTCAAATTAATCTTTCTTATAAATGTCGTGACAACTTTTACAGCTTTTTCCTGTGTCCATAAAGGCTTGTTTGATTTCAGCTTGATTACCTTTTTGAGCTACAGTAGCCAGAATGGCAGCATTCTCTTGGAAGGTTTTCATTTTTGCATCAAAATCAGCTCTGTCTTGCCAAACTTTGGCTAGGGCTTCGGTATCACCTTTGTCTGAGCCATCAATAAAACCTTCGAAAGGAAGTTTGGATAATGCAGCAACATTCGTTGCGCGCATTGCGAAGGTTTCTGCTTCGAAAGGTTTTTTACCTTTCATCATGGCAGCCATATCGCCGAAGTTATAAGCAATAAGACCAAATGCAGATTGGCGGTATTCAATTGCATCTTTAGAGTCTTCGAAATTGTGTGCTTGTGCAGTTGAAGCCAATAAGGTACTGGCAACGAGAGTAAGTAGTAATTTTTTCATCGTATTCTCACAAATTAGCGTCGAAGTGTGACATTGCACGCCTATTGTACACAAATTAACTTGATGTACTAGAAGCAATTTTGTCAGTTTTTGTCTGGATAAGACGGCTAAACGTAACAATTTATTTGTAAGTAGGCTAAATCTGTTAGACTGCTAATGTAATGCTTGAACAGTACTTATGAGGGTGATTATGCGAGCTAACTGGGATCTAGTATTAGAAAAAATTTTGAGCCACAGCAATTATGAAGATCTTTCTGTGTTGTTTCATTTACTGTTAACCGAAGAAGAACGTAGTGCCGTTGCCGGACGTTTGAAGGTCTTTCAATTGCTGCTAGACGGGGAAATGAGTCAAAGGCATATCGCTGCGGAATATGAAGTCAGTATTGCAACGATTACACGTTGTTCTAATTATTTGAAGAATATGTCTTCTGAGCATAGGGCGAAAGTTCAAAAATTAATTGGTTAGTGTTTACCTGGATACAACTCTTGTGATGCTCTTATTGTGGTGAATAGAACTAAGCCTTAAGGCGTGATGGGAAGCTTATGACGACGATAGAGGGAACGACGAACCAGAATGTATAAGCCGTAGCTGAGTAAACAGATAGCCAGAATTGGGTAAAGATCCTTGGGAAGGAATTTAAAGATAGCCAGCGCTGCTAAGAGATAGATAAAAGGTAGGAAGTTATAAATTATCTCGGGAAGATAACCCGATTTACGCCGCTTAGCCGAGTCTGTTCGACGGTTTTGAGAACGCATAACGTAGATCCTCGCACCTAATACAAATACCACAGTTGCCGCTATCAAGGCATAGTTGATGTCGAGTGCAATAAAACTCGAACTACCGAGCGCCATGTAGCCAAAAGGCAAAATTTCGTAAAGGGGTTTGGTTAACATAAGCACTCCGTCGCTTAACTTAGGTTGATATCAATATCTAATTGAACTATTCATATAAAATTTGAATACTTCAATTTACCAGTTAGTTATTTATCTATTACGAATATTATAAACGCTTGTGTATAAAAAATGCACGACCTTAAATTAAGGGCGTGCATTTTAAAAGGTTAAACAATGGCAGTTTAATCACTTACGGATAAACAACTTCTCGTTTAACTTCTGGTATCAGGCTTTGTTTAGCCGCGGCAACCACAGCCGCCATTACCGTCACAGCCTGTTTTAGGTGTGTCGCAGGCTTCGTGTTCTTCATGGTGGTGTTCATGATCGTGGTCTGAACCACCACCACAACAGCCGCCCGCTTCTTGTTTGCCTGAACCGCCACAGCATCCACCGCCGTGGTCGTGATCATGTCCATGGCTTCCACAACCGCCTTGGGCATGAATGTGGCCATGAGCGATTTCTTCGGCTGAGGCTTCACGAACGTCAACGATTTCGACGCTGAAATTGAGCGATTGGCCCGCTAAAGGATGGTTGCCATCGACGATAACCACATCGTCTTTCACTTCCATGACTTGAACTGGGCGCTGACCCATTTCAGTTTCAGCGATGAAGCGCATACCTGGGACGATATCTTCGATATCACCAAAGGCTTCTAATGGCACTGCTTGACGTAGGCCATCGTGATAAGGGCCATAGGCTTCTTCGGCACTAATAGTGACATCGAGTTTTTCGCCTTTGCTTTTACCATCTAATGCGGCTTCTAAACCTGGGATCAGGTTTTCAGTGCCGTGTAGATATAGCATAGGTTCAGAGTCGAAAGAGTCTTCTAATAGTCTGCCTTCTTGATCTGATAAACGGTAATGAATGGTTACCGCGCTGTGTTGAGTGATCTTCATATCGCCTCCAATTCGTAATGTGCGCGCATAATAACGTGCTTTTTTAGTGCTGGCGATAATTTGAAGTGGCTTATGTTAGATATCGCACAGGTTTTTTTTAGGCAAATTTGTCGGTGCTTTACGGTAGAAAGGATGAGTAATGTGTTTTTTGCTCGTTAGCCTGTTAATTTAGCCTGAGTGATGAGGTAGAACAAATAACGCATTATTTTAAAATGCATTATAAATAATCAGATGTAAAACAAGTGATTATCTAATGTTTTTCGTACCGTATTACGTTGACGTCAACAGTTATCTGTTGCGTAAATCGCATTTTCACCCCTAGAAAACTTCATATTAACGAATCTTGATGCAGTATTTTATCGAGCGTTAATATTTGCCTATAAATAATCCATTTTAGGGGTTGACAAGCGCGGGTAAAAAAAGCAATTCTGTTTATCAAGAAATTAACATGGATTAGCCCAAACACATGCATAGCCTAGGTTTCGTAGTAACTACCATTATTACAACCACCACTACAACAACAGTGGGGGCGGGCTGATACACCCTAAAGAATTTTAACGATGAGCCCGCTTCCCACAAAGAAGCGGGCTTTTTTGTTTCTAGCTCTTATTTCTAAGTCGGGCGCGGTACAGGAGAACAAGATGAAAGTAATGAAATTTGGTGGTACCTCGCTTGCAAATTGGCAGCGATTCTCGATGGCGGCGGATATCGTTGCTAAGTCATCTAAGCTTGAACCCATAGCCACTGTGCTATCGGCCCCGGCGACTGTGACAAATGCGTTAATAGAAATGGTTGATGTAGCCGTTAAAGGTGAAGATTATTCGTCTGTGCTGCAGCATGTTGAGCGGGTATTTACCTCGCTATACCAAGATGCTGTTACTTCAATGTTGTCGAGTGAGCAGAGTGAACAGCTCTTTTCTGGATTTAATGCGCAGCTGGTGATTTGGCAGGATAGATTACGTGGCATTAGCTTACTGCAAGAGTGTCCCGATGGCATACGTGCTGAAATCGTGGTGGCAGGTGAGCGTTTATCTGCAGCCTTGATGGAACAAGTGATGCTATCTAAGGGGATCACGTCTGCTCAACTCGATCCGCGTGCCTTGTTTCTGGGTCGTGGTCGGCCGTTAGAATCCGTGGTAGATATCGCTGTGAGTAAGCCAAGGTTTCGTGCGTTGGCATTAGGTGAAAAGCGTGTATGGGTAATGCCGGGATTCACCGCCGCCGATGAACAGGGCAAAGTGGTGACGTTAGGCCGTAATGGTTCTGACTATTCTGCTGCCGTGCTCGCCGCCTGTTTAGATGCGTCAAGTTGTGAAATCTGGACCGATGTTGACGGCGTTTATAATACTGATCCCCGTGTGGTTGCCGACGCTAAGCTGTTGTCACAACTCAGCTATCAAGAGGCGATGGAACTCTCCTATTTTGGCGCTAAAGTGCTGCATCCTAAGACGATTGCGCCCATAGCTCAGTTCCATATTCCCTGTTATATCAAAAATAGTTTTAACCCCGATGCGCCCGGCACTCTGGTATCAAACCAAGCCGATGAAACGGGCTTACAGGTTAAAGCTATCTCCAATTTAGATAACCAGACCATGTTCGATATATCAGGCCCAGGCATGAAAGGCATGGTTGGCATGGCAAGCCGTACTCTCGCGGCGATTTCCCGCAGCGGCGTGTCTGTGTCTTTAATCACCCAAAGCTCCTCTGAATACAGTATTAGCTTCTGTGTGGCGACGTCTGACTCGGCCAAAGTGAAATGGGCCTTAGAGCAAGAGTTTGAATTAGAAATAAAAAGTGACTTGCTTGAACCTATTGCTATGCGTCATGAGCTGGCAATTGTGTCTTTGATTGGTGATGGCATGCGCACCCACAAAGGCGTGGCAGCGCGTTTCTTCCAAGCGTTAGCGCAGGCGAGCGTGAACATTATCGCCATTGCCCAAGGATCATCCGAGCGGTCGATTTCGACTGTGATCGAGCAGCGTAAGACTAAGCATGCGGTGGCGGCTTGTCATCAAGGCTTTTTCGATGTGCAGCAGTATTTAGATGTGTTTTTAGTGGGTTGCGGCAATGTAGGGGCAGGCCTGCTCGAGCAGATAAAACAACAGTCTGCCATGCTCAAAGAGCAGCACATCAGTATCCGTGTTTGCGGCATAGTGAATTCGAACAAGATGTTACTCGACAGTGCGGGCATCGATTTAAGCAACTGGTCTAGTTTGCTTTCCGATAGTCAGCAAGCCTGTGATATTCCAGCGTTACTTGCATGGGTGAAAGAGCAACAATTGCTTAATCCTGTGCTGGTGGATTGCACCTCGAGCGAGCAAGTATCGGATCTGTATTTGGATGTGATGAACTCAGGTTTGCATGTGGTCACGCCGAACAAAAAGTCGAACACTCGCGATTATGCTTATTACCAAGCACTGCGCCAAACGGCATTAAAACAGCGTCGCCAATTCTTATACGAAACCACAGTTGGTGCGGGTTTACCTGTGATCGACAACCTGAAAAAACTGTTATTTGCGGGTGATAAACTGCATAAGTTTAACGGTATTTTATCGGGCTCTTTATCCTTTATCTTCGGTATGCTCGATGAAGGTATGACGCTTTCCGAGGCGACTGGTCTTGCGCGGGAAAAATGTTTTACTGAGCCCGATCCCCGTGATGATTTGAGTGGTATGGATGTGGCGCGTAAAGTGCTCATTCTTGCCCGTGAAGTGGGACTAAAGTTAGAGCTCAGTGATGTGCAGGTTGAATCTGTATTGCCAGCCGAGTTTGATGATTCAGGTGATGTTGAAAGCTTTATGGCACGATTACCGCAAGTTGATGTCGCAATTGCCGCAAAAGTGGCGCAGGCCAAAGCCCAAGGTAAAGTGCTGCGTTATGTTGGGCAAATTGAGGATGGTGTGTGCCGTGTGCGTATCGCCGAAGTGGATACACAGGATCCGCTTTATAGCGTTAAAGGCGGTGAAAATGCCTTAGCGTTCTATAGCCGCTATTATCAGCCCATTCCCTTTGTGCTACGCGGCTATGGCGCAGGGACTGAAGTGACCGCTGCTGGTGCCTTTGCCGATGTATTAAGAACCTTGAATTGGACTCGTGAGGTGAGTGTATGAGTTTGACCGTTTACGCTCCAGCCTCTATGGGTAACGTAGGAGTCGGATTTGATTTACTTGGCGCTGCTTTGGCGCCGATTGATGGCAGTTTACTGGGCGATAGAGTGACTATCGCCGCGGCAGCGTCGGGTGTGAGTCTGATACAGACCGGCGCTTGGGCCCATAAACTACCTGATAATCCGCAAGACAATATTGTGTACCAATGTGCCGAATTCTTCTTAACAGCCATGAGTAAGGAGTTTTTAACTGCGCAGGGTAAAGCAGATGGAGGCGTAGCGCTGACACTGGAAAAGAACCTGCCCGTCGGCAGTGGTTTAGGTTCGAGTGCAAGCTCTGTCGTGGCGGCGTTATATGCCCTGAATGAACATTTTGATAGACCCTATAACGAGCAAGCACTGCTTGAACTGATGGGCGAGTTTGAAGGGAAGATCAGCGGTAGTGTGCACTATGACAATGTTGCCCCCTGTTATTTGGGCGGCATGCAATTGATGCTCAATGTGCCGGGCACAGTTTGCGAAGCGATACCGAGTTTTAAAGAATGGTATTGGGTTGTGGCCTATCCAGGGATTTCACTTTCAACGGCAATGATGCGCAAACTCATGCCGGATCAATATGATAAAAGTGTCACTATCGATTTTGGCCGTTATTTAAGCGCTTTTGTTCATGCGTCATACCAGCAGAATGCCAAGCTTGCGATCAGCGTATTAAAGGATGTGTTAGCCGAGCCCTATCGCGCCGCCGCGATTCCGGGTTACGGCAAGGCCAGAGCCGCTTTAGCCGATTTAGGCATGTTGACTACGGGGATTTCGGGCAGCGGCCCAACGCTGTTTTCGATTACCGATGATTTAGCCACGGCAAATACCGCTAAAGCCTGGTTAGAACAGCATTATCTCACCGAGGTGGGTGGCTTTGCCCACGTGTGTCGCCTCGATGAGCAAGGTACGCGTAGAGTCGATTAATAGTTAATTTAGCTAAGACTAAGTACCCCAAATTAGCATTTAAGGTTTAGCATCAAAAGGTTGAGTGAGCATGGAACTATATAATTTAAAATACCCTTCGCAGAAAGTGAGCTTTAAAGAAGCGGTACAACTGGGGTTAGGTAAAGACAGAGGTTTGTTCTTTCCTAGTCAAATACCCGTACTAGACGATATTGAAGGGCTGCTGGCGTTGCCATTCGTTGAGCGCAGTAAAAAAGTACTCGGCGCATGGCTTGCCTCTGAGTTAGGCCAAGATGCGGTCGATGAATTAGTTGAGCGTGCCTTTAACTTTGATTTACCTTTGGTTGCCGTCGATGAGCAGCGCGCTTGCCTCGAATTATTCCACGGTCCAACACTGGCGTTTAAAGATTTTGGGGCGCGTTTTATGGCGCAATGCGTTAATGCCTTTGTGGGTGACACGCGTTTAACCATTTTAACCGCGACCTCGGGCGACACTGGCGCCGCGGTTGCCGATGCTTTTTATGGGCTTGAGAAAGTCAATGTGGTGGTGCTCTATCCTAAGGGCAAGATCAGTGAACTACAGGAAAAGATGTTCACGACTTTGGGCAAGAATATCCATACAGTTGCCGTCTCGTCCGATTTCGATGCCTGCCAAGATCTGGTTAAGCGCGCCTTTGATGATCCCGAAGTCCGCGATGGGTTGAGCTTAAACTCGGCAAATTCTATCAACATCAGCCGCTTACTAGCGCAAATTTGCTATTACTTTGAAGCGGTTGCCCAGTCTAAACAACGCCATGAAGCCGATCCTGTGATTTCAGTGCCAAGTGGTAACTTTGGCAACCTCACCGCAGGTTTATTCGCTAAAGCGATGGGATTACCAGTTAAACGCTTTATTGCCGCGACCAATGCCAACGATACAGTGCCGCGTTATTTAGACAATGGCCAATGGCAGCCCAATCCGACTCAAGCGACTATGTCCAATGCCATGGATGTGAGTGAACCCAGTAACTGGCCGCGTGTGGAAGCCATTTGTGAGAAATTAGCTTGGCCACTGAGTAGCTTAGTGGGTATTCGTTTATCGGAGGAACAAACGTCACAGGCACTGGCCGAATTACACGCTCAAGGTTATGTGTCTGAGCCCCACGCGGCGATTGCGGCTAAGGCCTTATCTTTAACTTTAGTGCCCGATGAAGTGGGCATATTCTTGGGGACGGCGCATCCCGCTAAATTTAAGGATGTTGTGGATAGAGAATTAACGCTTAACTTACCCTTGCCGCCTGAGCTTGAAGCTGTTGCGAGTAAGCCCATCTTATCCGCGGAATTAGCGGCAGATTTTGCTGCATTAAAAGTGCATTTATTCAAAATATTAGCTTAAGGGCTTTAGCCCTACTGATGTCTGCCTAGCAGTGGAATAACATGGCGTAAAAGCAGGAAGGGAGCTTGGCTCCCTTTTTTTACAAGTGTGAGTTTTATGGTGGGGAATTGATGAGCTTGTGTTACCAGCGAACATAAAACAACCCTTAGTTAACTACATGATATTTAATTAATATTTGTAACTTTCTGTATTATCCTTGGTTTCTTATATGTGACATTGTTCACAATTTTATCGGTTGCAATTAGTTATGTTCACCCGCGTGTTTAATCTGTGGGTTAATTGATTTGTCTAAATTTTTTCTGTTAAGTACATGTTTTTGCGTTTTAATATCTGGATGTGCGACCAAGCAGCATGAACTATATCGTCGCATTAACGTGGCCTACGATTTTGAAGTCACCCACTGCGATAGTTTTGCTTTAGTCACTGGGGTGAGCCGCCATGAAAACCAGCTTGATGAAGCTAAAGAGTCCGCCACGGCTCAGGGTGAGGAATTGGGGGGAACACACATAGTTTGGTTACAAGTCGATATGGGGGATCCCACTAAAGTTGTTGCTATTATTTATAAGTGTCTGATTTAAATTTATAAAACTTTATTTTATCTCCTGCGTTCAGGCTTAGCCTTTATTGCAGTATAGTGAGTCGTTTAGATCTCACTCTTGGCTGTTGTGCTTTTTTGTTATTATTCCTCGCCCTTTTTTAGGCTAATTGACTGTGATCTCGTCGGTGTTTATGGCGCGCTATCTAAGTGACAACTACGCTTACTGAGGTAGAACCCCCTCGCGGAAGTCTGACGCTGAATCGTTATACTTCATCTTAATCAAGAGAGGATCATCAACTTAAGAGGCAAGTAACTTAGCCTATGCCATGGTTTAAATACGTTCCTGTCTTATTTATGCTTTTTTTAGTCTTGCCCGCTGTAAGTGCGTCGCAGGTCAATAGCCCTTTACCTTGTAAGAACACGATTAAAGTCGGTTACAACGATTGGCCTCCCTATGCTTGGCAAGATCCTCAAGGAGAAGCCCAAGGCTTAGATGTGGATCTGATGCGGGCATTTGCAGTGTATCTTGGTTGTGAAGTTCATTTTATTAATGTGCCCGCTAAGCGCTCGCATCAGATGTTGCGAGCAGGACAGTTAGATGTGTTGATGGGAGCGACTATGACGGATGAACGTCAAAACTATGCTCTTTTTTCAACCTATTACCGGGATGAAGAGCTGCGCTTATTTGTACTCGATGAGCAAAAAGATCAGATTAATATCGATAAATGGGAGGACATTTTTACCAAAAAATTGCGTCTACTTGTCCCTTCTAGCGGTTGGTATGGTGCAGATTATCAAGAATCTCAATATCGATTAGAGCAGGAGCACTTGTTAGTATTAAGTCCCGACTCAGATAAGTCTGTGCAAATGCTTATCTACGGTAGAGGAGATATGATCGTCGGAGATACCTTAGCCATGCCCTATATTGCCAGCCAGCATCAACGCATCAAGCTAGTGCCACTTAAGTTAGTGTTAGATCAAAACCATATTCATTTAATGTTCAGTAAAGCGAGTATCAAGACAAGTCAGTTAGAGCAGTTTAATCATGCGATTAAGGCATTGATGGATAACGGTGAAATTGCACGAGTGATCAATAAATGGCAACAAATGACACTGGCGAAACAGTCTAATATGAGCCGCCTAAACAGTCCGCTAAAGACGCTGTATGTCAGCCCTTAACATTAGCCCTTCACGTTAGCCACTCATGTCCGACTCTGGTATATTTTTATCCTAGTGCAATATGGTAACGCTATGATCTTTGATGTTTTCCTCTAATGAATCCTGTCTTTTATTCAGTTGCTCCTCCGCGATTTAAGATGTGACACATTTGCTAAAACTTCTCTGACTCGAAGTTACTGAACTCTCTATCAAATTCTGCTAGCTTGTTGGGCTCAATTGTCATGCTTTGGACTTGATTGTGGTTTTTACAAAAGCCCATGGCAAGAATTTCTTCGCTAAATCTGCTAGCAAAATCTCGTAGTAAAGAGTCTATTGCTAAAAATAACAATAGGATAGAGGTCATACATGAAACTTCGCCATTCTGTCGCCTGCTGTATGCTTGCCCTAGGCACATTAACAGCGTTCCAAACCATCGCTGCCGATGCGGTGAGCAATCATGGGTATTACCGTGCGCCCGCGTTGCACGATCAAACCTTAGTCTTTACTGCAGAAGGGGATTTATGGACTCAGACCTTAGGTCAAAAAGCGGCTACTCGCTTAACGAGTTTACCTGCGGAAGAGCTAGGGGCGACTATTTCGGCCGACGGTAAGTGGGTTGCTTATGTTGCCAACTATGAAGGCGCGAGCGAAGTGTATGTGATCCCCATTACGGGCGGTGTTGCTAAACGGGTGACTTTTGAGAATAGCCGTGTACGAGTTCAGGGCTGGACTGCCATAGGCGAGATTTTATATTCCACCGACACGGGCTTTGGTCCTGCTAATAATTGGATGCTGCGCAGCGTCGATCCTCAAACCCTCACCACCACAGATTTACCCTTAGCCGATGCAGTTGAAGGTGTGATTGATGATCGCAACGAATACGTGTACTTCACCCGCTTTGGTCTGCAAGTGACTGGCGATAATGCCAAAGTGTACCGTGGCGGCGCAAAAGGTGAATTATGGCGCTTTAAACTCGGCAGCAAAACCGAAGCACAGTTGCTCAGCGGCCAACACGACGGCTCAGTGCGCCAACCTATGCTATGGCAGGACAGACTCTATTTTATTAGCGACAGCGATGGCAACGACAACCTCTGGTCGAGTGCGCTCGATGGTTCAGATGCAAAACAGTTGACTCAATTTAAAGATTGGCAAGTCCGCGGTGCGCGGATGGACCAAGGCAAAGTGGTATTCCAGTTAGGTGCGGATATCCATGTGTTTGATATTGCGGCCGCTAAAGACTCGTTACTCAATATTGAACTCACTTCCGATTTTGCCGAGCGCCGTGAGCATTGGGTAAAAGATCCTATGGATTACGCTTCTTCGACTAATTTGGCCCCCGCTGGCGATAAAGTGGTGATTACCGCCCGCAGCCACGTGGCGATCGCGGGTATTGATGGCTCGCGTTTAGTTCAAGTTGCACTGCCGGGGACTTATCGCGTAAGGGAAGCTGTGTTGAGCCAAGATGGCAAGTCGGTTTATGCGATTAGCGACATGACAGGTCAGCAGGAAATTTGGCAATTCCCTGCTGATGGCAGCAGTGGCGCTAAACAGTTAACCAAAGACGGCCATACTTTAAGAATGAGTCTTAATTTGTCCAGTGACGGTCGATTTATCGCCCATGACGATAACGATGGTAACGTTTGGCTGCTCGACTTAAAGAAAAATACCAATCAAAAAATCATCACTAACGGCGAGGGACTTGGGCCTTACGCCGATATCCGCTGGTCCGGTGATAGCCGTTTTATTGCATTAACTAAGTCGGAAATCGGTAAACAAAGACCGCAAATCGTCCTGTATTCTGTGGATGAAAATAAGGCAGAGACGCTCACAAGCGACAAATACGAGTCCTATTCGCCAACCTTTAGCAGTGACGGCCAGTGGCTATATTTCCTGTCAAACCGCCAATTCAGCGCAACACCAAGTTCACCTTGGGGCGATAGAAACATGGGTCCTGTGTTTGATAAACGCAGCCAAATTTTTGCCATCGCACTGGTCAAAAATGCCAAATTCCCCTTTAGTAAACCCAATGAACTCGAATCTAATCAAGTTGAAAAAACCGATGCTAAGGATAAACCGAGTTCAGTGAAAATCGATTGGGCAGGGATCTCCCAGCGTTTATGGCAGGTGCCTGTCGATTCAGGAAATTACAGTAAGCTGCGCGTCGTCGATGATAGACTTTATTTGTTAGATCAAGCTATTGGCGACGATGTCGCTCCTAATTTAATGACCATCAAATTTGACCGATTAAGCCCCAAAGCCGAGGTTTTTGCCGAGGACATTGGCCAATATGAGGTTTCTGCCGATGGTAAAAAGCTGATGCTACGTAAGCACAGTAATGAGAAATCACTCCTGATTGTTGATGGCGGCGATAAATTAGGCGATACGGATAATGCCAAAGTGCAAACGGAACAATGGCAGTTAGCGATTTCTCCGCAGCTTGAATGGCAACAAATGTTTGAAGATGCGTGGTTGATGCACAGGGAATCCTTCTTCGACAAGAAGATGCGTGGCCTCGATTGGCAAGCGACCAAGGCTAAGTATCAGCCTTTGCTCGACCGCCTGACCGATCGTAACGAACTGAATGACATCTTCATGCAAATGATGGGTGAGTTAGATTCTTTGCACTCACAGGTGCGCGGTGGTGACATACCTCAAGATCCCGATGCGGCTAAATCGGCAAGTCTTGGCGCGCGCCTACAACAAACTGCAGATGGCGTTAAAATTGCGCACATTTACAGTAACGATCCTGAGTTACCGGCTAATGCTTCACCGTTAAATCGTATCGAAGTCGATGCTAAAGAAGGCGATATGCTGTTGGCTATTAATGGCACGCCAGTGGTGAATGTGGCCGACGTCACGCGTCTTCTGCGCAATCAACAGGATAAGCAAGTATTACTACAGCTTAAGCGTGGTAGCCAAACCCATAAAACTATCGTCATGCCCGTTAGCGCTGTGGTGGACAGTCAATTACGTTACTTAGATTGGGTGAGCCATAACGCGGCAGTGGTCGAGGATGCAAGTCAGGGCAAGATGGGGTATTTGCACTTATATGCCATGGGCGGTGGTGATATTGAAAGTTTCGCCCGTGAGTTTTATGCCAACTACGATAAAGAGGGTTTGATTATCGATGTTCGCCGTAACCGCGGTGGCAATATTGACAGTTGGATTATCGAAAAGTTACTACGCCGCGCTTGGGCGTTTTGGCAACCCACCCATGGCACGCCAAACACCAATATGCAGCAAACCTTCCGCGGTCATTTAGTGGTGTTAACCGATGAACTGACCTATTCCGACGGCGAAACCTTCTCCGCAGGGATTAAAGCACTCGGTATTGCGCCCTTAATTGGTAAGCAAACGGCAGGGGCGGGCGTGTGGTTATCTGGGCGAAATGCGTTGACTGATAAAGGGATGGCGCGGGTGGCCGAGTATCCACAGTATGCAATGGATGGCCGCTGGGTGCTTGAAGGCCATGGCGTAACGCCGGATATTGAAGTCGATAACTTACCTTTTGCTACCTTTAATGGAAAAGATGCGCAGCTTGAAACTGCAATAAGTTATTTAAAGGATGAGTTGGTTAAACAGCCAATCCCAGCCTTAAAAGTGCAACCTTTGCCTGTAAAAGGTATGGCACAGGATATTAAAGCTAAGTAATTGATATTTAAATTCAGTATTTAACCGAAATTTAAGGTATCTCGGCTAGCATGTCCGCGTACAAAGTTAGGGTGTTGTCTCTTGGTTCCCGAGACAACACCCATTTTTATGCCCATTCATTAATACTTCTATTCCCATTTTTACTTGTTTCCGCATAGGTTTGCATAGTGTTCACTTGCTGTTGTTGGGCAAGGTGATTAACTGTCATTGCTCTCGCGTCTTCGTTATGGCTTAGATAATAGGCCGTTGGCGCTGAAATCCCTTGGCTCGTTCCTGTCGCTAAATTGGTCATGTCGGCGATCACTTGATACTTCATCTTCGCGTGTTTCAATTCGACTAAGGTTTCTATGTTATCCCTCAGTGCTGGCATTTCTGCTGGTTTTTGCGCATTCGCCGCCAATTGTTTTGCATCGTTAGAAAGCGTTACTGTATCAGTTGACGCGGGTGCGCTGGTTTGAACGGCATTGTTAACTTGTGTGAATTCAGCAGTGGAGACATTTTTTTGTGGGTGACAGACGGGGAATTTCGCAGTGGTTGAATGTGCATCTTTTAACTCCAACAGATGATACCAAGCTAAGATTGGCTTCTATCGTACTGTTTAAAAGCTGGACCTGAGCTGAATAATGGTGAAAAGTTAAACTATGTGGATGGTTAGGTGGTGCGGATAATTCGATGATAGCAATGATTCAGACAGCTATTAAGTTACGGTGCGGCAATAAAAAAGCCCGCTTAAGAAAACCATCAGCGGGCCATAAAGATCTGCTCAAATCCTAAAACTTGATTTGAATATCTGTTGCTAAACTATTAGCGATAAAGCAATTTGCATGTGCTTTCTCGTGAATTTTCTCAAGGGTTTCTTGGCTGACTTCGACCCCTTCAGCAAAAATGACCTTAGGATTAAGCACCATCTTTGTCACGGCCAACTTGCCCGCATCGTTTTTACCTAGCTCTGCAGTGGCATTATCCACATAAGAGGTTACAGGTAAGCGCTTAAGATGTGCAATTGCTAGAAAGGTCAACATATGGCATGAGGATAATGCAGCCAACAGGCTTTCCTCTGGATTGACATTTTGCCCATTGCCTTTGTATTCCGGTGCCGACGAGGCTTGAATCGTCTGGCCGCTGCCAAAGGTAATACTGTGGTCTCGACAAAATTCGCCTTCTTCGGCGGGCGAGGTTTGCCAGTTAACCGTTAAGTTAAAGCCCATTATTTTCTCCTATCTGAAGGACATCAGGGCACTATAGCCTAGCGGTGCTCACTTAGCCATGATCGCCATGCCAGTGTTAGCTGGACATTAGATCCCAGCACTCAGTAATAGAGTGCCAGTGAGCACGCTGCCAGTGACGATTCCTATCGGTAAATGGCGCGGGCTGTAGCTTAACGTTAGGATGACCAGCATTGCCGCGAGGGAAATTATTCCCATAAACAAAATGCTCCCGTAGGCCCAGCCCTGATCGCTCGCACAGGCACTTAAGCTAAACGCCAGTAGTAACCAAGCAAACAAGGTTAGCAAATGACTTTGCCATTGTGCTGGTGGACGATTGAACACATCCTTGAAGTGACCAAATTTAGCTAAAGCAAACAGGGCGAGGGAAAGATAACTCAAACCTAAGATCCCAAGTAGGGGGATAAATTCTGGCATCATGATTTGGCTTCCTCCAATGAAGATGACGAGCTAAGGTCGCTGGCAAGGGATGTTTGGGATTCGCTTCTACGTGCATTTTTTGCTTTTGCTGGGCGTTTAGCGGGGGCCTTAGCAATCAAAGTCACTCTTTTACTGGCAAATAGCATAGCGCTACCAAGTAGCACTGCGAGCACGTCAAATCCGACTAAAGCCCATTGATGGGATTGGATATTGTCGATGATATTGCTTGGTGATGTGAAGGCATTGAGCACAGGCAGCGCACAGCACAAAATCCCTGTGAGTCGTAATGCGGTTTGCCACTGGCGACGTGAACGACCCAAGAAAGCCCAAACTCCCATTGCCGCTAACGCGATAAAGAAACTGTGAACTTCCCATTCAGAGCGGCTTGCAAAACTTGTCGATAAGAGACGATTGGCGTAAAAGAAGGCTACAGTGCCTAAGGGTAATCCTAAGATAAACATGAAGTTTAACCCTTCAACTAAACGTAATCCAAAGCTTGGTTTCTCGCCTTTATCGATCAATTTTTGCTGTTTTTGACGTAGACGAATGGCCCACATCAAAGTGCCTGTCGCGATCATAGCGCAGCCTAATAAACCGCAGAAAAAGAATAAAAATCTTAGCAGCGGTGCCGCAAAACGTGCTGTGTGCAGCGACATCATAGTATCGTAAGTCGCGGATGCTCCAGAGGCTTCGTGCGGGCTGGCATATTTAAGCTCACCATTTACCCCGTTGAATATCAAAATATTGGCTTCATCGGTCACATCTTTACCTGTGTTTTGGTAAAAGGTCACTTGGCTATTTTGATCTTTAGGGTATGACACTATCACTTGCTTAATTGGCGCATCGCCCCATGCGGCTTTCACTTGAGGTAGTAATTGGCTCAGTTGCACCTGTGGCGCACTAATCCCCGCGGCTTTCTCGGTTTGTCTGGCGGGATTAAGTTCTTTTAAAAAAGTTTGGTTATCACCCGAATAGGCGGTATTAACCGTCCATGGGATATAGATAAGCATTAGGGTAATAAGCCCTGTATAAGTGATCATCAAATGGTAGGGCAGGGCGATGACAGAGCTCACATTGTGCGCGTCTAGCCAAGAGCGAGCGCCTTTATCCCGTCTAAAACTGAACAAATCTTTGAAGATCCGTTTGTGGATCACTATGCCACTGATAAGGGCGATCAGCATAAACATAGTGCAAACGCCGACGATATAGCGGGCTGTAATAGCAGACATATAGTGCAAGTCAAAGTGCAGACGATAGAAGAAATCACCGCCGCGACTCTCACGCACTTCTGAGATCATGCCGCTGCCATCTGCTAAGGCTACATGTTCTTCAGTCTTGCCACGACGCTGACCTTTTTCTGGTGGCAGTTGCCAGCTAACGCTTTGAAAGGGGGTTCGTTCAGTTGGAAAACCTATCATCCAGCGCTGCGCTGTTGCCGGCGAATGCGCTTCTATGTAACTTTGACCTTTATCTAATTGGTTTTCGAGGGTATCGGCTCGGTAGTCTTGATAAACCCCTTTGTGTAATTCGGGTTCATTCCAAAGGCTGATCTCATGGCGAAAATAACTCAAGCTACCCGCAAAAAAGATCAATAATAATACCCAACATACCAGCAAGCCTGCCCAGGTATGTAGCCAAGATAAAGTTCTAAAAAATGTCTCTTTCATCTTATTGCCCACATACCTTGATCAATCCAAAACATAACAAACTCACTAAGCCTAAATCTCGCCACGCATGCCAGGTTTTACGCACACAAAAGGCATAAATAATAGCAATGGCATAAAACAGGAAAGCTAACATATTGGCCGTTATCGTGCTTTCAAAGCGCGGCATAGGTAGCACTAATGTCAGCAGGCAAGCCAAGGTTGCTGCCGCAACATAACCCGCCACTAGAGCGGCACTCGCACGCGCAAAGACTTTGAAGGCAAACTGCGATTGCTCTTGCTTAAACCATTGCACAATTCCCCGCGAAATCAGCGAGATCGAGCGCATTTGAGTTGTAGAAGATTGCGTTGAGGTTTCAAACGCGGGTGTATTAGACATAAGTGCCACTTCTCATTTCGAGCCAATATGGGTCTGTTATGGCTATCCGCTACTGTTGATTCTGCAAAGTGTGCTTGAGCTTTTTGGCTTAACGACGAATGCATTTCTATAGCAGTAGATAGCTAACCGCGAGAAGTATAACTTAGTTAATTCAAATGATAAACGATATCATTTAGATTCGAATGTGAATTTGTGATCTTAAGCTAATCTGCTTTAGCGAGTGTAGGGTGACGAGTTTAACGTATGTAGCGTAACGAGCGCCCTGTCACAATTGTTTGTTTTTATTTGTTGATATGTGTTTAGTGGTTACTGCTTGTTTAGCGTTAGGTTAATTTTTATGCTGCCAATGTGAGCTTTATCAATTTTGATAGACGACGGTTTTGGCAGAATGCGTTATCTTTTTTACCGAGACCTAGCCTGATAACCCTATGCATAAAAATTCTACAAATGGTGAAACACACCTGTCAGATAATGCGATTTTACTATCAACGACGGATCTGAAGGGAAACATTAAATATGTGAATCAGACCTTTTCGCAGATCAGTGGGTTTAGTGTTACTGAGTTGCAAGGGAATCCACATAACATAGTGCGCCATCAAGATATGCCTGCGGCTGCATTTAAGATCCTCTGGGAGCGAATTAAGCAGGGTAAGCCTTGGATGGGGATAGTTAAAAATCGCACCAAAACGGGCGGCTATTATTGGGTGAATGCCTACGTCGCGCCTGTGTATGAAGATGGTAAAGTTCATGAGTATCAATCTGTTCGTCGCCAAGCTACCCCTGAGCAGATTAAAGCCGCTGAGAGTATTTACAGTGCTATTAATCAGGGCAAGCAACCTAAAGTATTGCGTAAAGATAGGTTAGGTTTCAGTGGTAAAATACTGCTGGCCATGTTGGTTTCGATTACGGCTACGGCGATGATTGCCAGTTATTCCCCCATAGTTGCCGCGATGGTGGGAATGAGTCTCGCGTGCCTAGCATGGTATTACCTGATGCAGCCGCTGCAAAAGCTTGTGTCTATGGCAACCAACATTATTGACGATCCCGTCGCTACGGGCGTGTACACCGGCCGCCAAGATGAGATCGGTAAATTAGACCTCGCCCTACGTTTTTTGATCACTGAAATTGGTGGCGTTGTTGGCCGTATGGCTGATTCTGCCAGTGAGATCCAAGCACAAAGTGTCAGCCTTAAACAAACCATTACAAACACTTGGGAGCATGCCGATAGTCAGAGTGAACAAACCACGCAAGCTGCGACTGCGATGGAGCAGATGAGTGCCAGTTTTGCTGAAGTAACGGGAAACATTCATCGCACTGCCTCGGAAATGGTGTCGAGCCATGAGGCGGCTCAACGCGGGCATTCTCGTTTAGAAACGGTTATTGATGCAATACATCAGTTAAGTGTGCAAGTGAGCCACTTTTCCGATGTTGTACAAGCTATTGAACAAGATAGCAGTGCGATTCACCAAGTGCTCGAAGTCATACGTGCCATTGCCGACCAAACTAACTTATTAGCCTTAAATGCGGCAATTGAAGCGGCGCGGGCTGGGGAGAGTGGTCGTGGTTTTGCCGTGGTGGCCGATGAGGTCAGGCAGTTATCGAGCCGTACTAGCCAATCCACCTCGCAAATTGAGTTAATTGTTAGCCGTTTTAGGGAAAGCACTCAAAGGGCGACCTCGACCATGATGGCGGGGCAGGAACAGGTAAAACGTTCGGTTAGCTTAGCGCAAGATGCGAGTGTGGCTTTTGGCGAGTTGCTTTCATCTATTTCGCGAATTAATTCTTTGAGTGATGATAATGCGGCGGCGATGACGCAGCAGACTTCGGTGGCCGCAGAAATTAGCCGAGCCATCCATGTGATCAGCGACTTGGCTCAGCAGAGTTTAGAGCAGACGCTCGATGCGGCAGCGCGGGGTGATCAAGTGTCGCGTTTATCGACCAAGACGCATCATTTGTCCCAACAGTTTTGGCAGCAGAGTGTGCAACGTAAATATTAAGCGTATTTACCTTATGTCGTATTGCATTTTGTGATTGATTTATTATTAATGCCTGTTTATAAATCAATCACTTAATCATGTTTTTCTCGCTGTTTTATTTTTGACTTCTTGATGGAGGTCACATTTAGGAGATGCTAATACCTGAGTTGACCGAAATATTTGCCAATAACCCTTGTGTTTTATCCTGCATGCCCCAAGCTCTATTAGTGAAGCAAAAATAAAAGTAATGACACTAAAAGGGACAACCTATGAAAATAAATATTTCTGGTCACCACGTCGATGTTACTGATTCTATTAGAGAAGATGTTAACGAAAAATTTGCAAAAATCGCCACCCATTTCCCCTCTCTGATCGCACTGGACATTATTATTGCGAAAGAGCATGGCGAGTATCAGGTTGAGCTTCGTACGAATTATGAAGGAAGCCGTATTTCTGCTTCAGGTACCGATGAGGTTATGTACCCAGCAATCAAAGCTGCATCGAAAAAATTAGATGCAGCACTTAAGCACCGTAAAGGTCAGCTAAAAGCGGATTTGCATGAAACCCCGAGCTGTACAACGCCCGCTATTGCCCATGAAATTATCCAAGAGATGGATCTTCGTTAGGTTTTAGTCATAACTCATCGCTTTAGATGAGCACAAAAGGGCCTTAAATGGCCCTTTTTGTTGGCAATCGGGTTTGGTTTAATGCTAATGGGTTAAATCAATGCCAGTTGCAATCCTTTGAGCACAGCTTGGGTACGGTCTCTGCAATCGAGTTTAGTGAGTATGTTAGAGACATGATTCTTTACTGTTCCCTCGGCTAAAAATACCGCATTGGCGATTTCTTTATTGGAGAAGCCACCCGCCATAAAACTGAGAATTTCCCGCTCCCGTTCCGACAGTAATTCATTTCTAGTTACCACAATGTTAGGTGTGGGCTTAGGCTCACTCATCTGTTTGAGCACCGAAGGCTCTATCAAGTAGCCGCCTTTGGCGACGGTTTCGATGGCGTGCAGTAACTTGTCGAGTGACACATCCTTGAGCAAAAAGCCGTTGGCTCCCGCCTGTAAACTATTGAGGAATAACTCACTGTCGTCGAAGGTGGTTAACATGATGATAGGTAAACTATTGGCACTCTGGCGTATCTGTTTGAGCATGGTGATACCATCAAGATTTGGCATGCGGATATCACTGAGCAGTACATCGACGGGATTGCTGGCAAGCTTTTTGAGTGCATCTTGACCGTCTTCGGCTTGCCATAACACGCGAATGTTGTCGGAAATGGCGAGCAGGCTAGCGATACCTTGGCGAACCAATTGTTGATCTTCTACTAAACCGACACTGATAATGTTGTTTTGCGTATCCATAGAGATCCCAAAGCGTTTTTAATAAAAAGTTAAGCGAGTGCAGGGAGTGTGAGGGTGAGTTGGCAGCCGGGCGCCGAGTCATTTGCTCTTAACTCCAAGGTGCCATTAAAGGGTTGTAGCCTTTCCTGCATGCCGCCGAGCCCAGTACCGAACTGTCCTGTACCGTTTAGCCCTGTGCCGCTTTTAGCTGATGCGTTTCGCGCGGATCCCCGTGTTAGCCCCATGCCGTTGTCGCTTAGTTGCAATACCAGCGCGCTTTGGGAGTCTTCCATGCTCAGTTGCAGTTGATTCGCCTTGCCGTGACGTACGGCGTTGCTGATGCCTTCTTGCAGCACTAACAGTAGTGCCTGAGTCAGTTCGGCTGATTGCAGTGGCTTCATCCCTTTGCAGTTAAGAGTGACGCTGGGTAAGCGGGTCATCAGTGCCTCTAAAGGTGGGACTAAATCCAATCCCACTTGCACTCTTTGCGCCCTGACGACGGCACGAATACTTTCAAGTAGCTCTTTGGCTAAGGATTTACTTTGGTTAACTTGAGGTTTGAGCTCCTCGGGCGCGGTATGGCTTAGTACTTCCAATTGCAGGGAAAGCGCTGTGAGTTGGTGGCCGAGAATGTCGTGCAAATCGCGTGATATCCTTAATCTTTCTTGCTGTTCGCTGGCTTGGCTCAGTAGGGCGCGAGTGGCAATAAGCTGTTGGTTTAGCTGTTCTTGTATCAAACGTGATTTACGTTCAGAAAGCCTTGCTTGGCTACTGCTGTAGGCAAAGAGTTGAAAGCCAAGATAAATCAAAATATTGAACACATTGCTTTGTTCATGCAATTGCCATTTCAGCAGCGCGTAATAAACCAGGTTGGCTAGCAGCAGCTGTGAAATAGCTTGGCGGCGATTGAAAAACTCAGGCAACAGTGACGCCCAAATGACGAAGAGGATAGGCAGTAATGCGTTGTTTGCTGTGAGCATTAAGCTCAACACGATTAACGGCATCGCTAGCGTGGTTATGCGGCGAAGTTGAATATTATTATGCGCAACTTTATCGGTAGCTATCAGTATAAATTGCACTAAATACAACCCATAAAGCGTTGCATTGAGCATGCCTTGCCATGTATGTAATGCGGCTTGATTTATCCCAACCCAAGCCACTAATGCACAAGTGAGCACTCCTGCGGCAATTAAAATGTTCTCTTCTTTTGCTAATCGATTTTCTAGCACGAATGACGATTCCTTAATCCAATTCTGCCGACCATTCTAAGGTATCAGCGCCAGATGTCACTATGCCAAAAGTCATCTTGTTAAATTTTTGTTTCATGACTTTTGGCACCTGTTTTTCGTCCTGTGATTTTTTAAGCTAACTCCATCGCAGTCACTTATCAGCGCAAATAACAGGAGTAAGACATGAAACACGTGAACTCGGCTATGACAACACAGGTTCGCCAAGCTAATAAGACGAAAAGGACGTTATCGGCGATTTGGGGCGCAGGCTTAGCTTGCTTACTCTTGTCTGCAGGAAGTATGTCGGCAGGCTCCATGTCCACAGGCAGCCAGACACAT
The DNA here is from genome assembly GCF_019345515.1 of Shewanella sp. NKUCC06_TVS. NCBI lineage: Bacteria > Pseudomonadati > Pseudomonadota > Gammaproteobacteria > Alteromonadales > Shewanellaceae > Shewanella > Shewanella sp. NKUCC06_TVS. The sequence goes on from NZ_JAHKQX010000001.1 coordinate 114,872, forward strand.
ACCCTGACTGTGGATATCGATAATATTCAAGTACAAACCGGCGCCTTGATGGTGGAGCTTTACGCCAATGCCGAGGATTACGCCGCAGGCCACAATCCTAGTGCGTCTATGATAAAACCCGTCACTAAGACAGAGCATAGGCTGGTATTTAGCGATCTCGCTGATGGCCAATATGCGGTCAAGGTCTTTCACGATGAAAATGGCAACCACAGCTTAGATACCAATATGTTAGGTGTGCCGAGTGAAGGCTATGGTTTTAGCAATAACGCCGGCAATTTTGGACCTGCGAGCTTTAAAGACGCCAGCTTTAGTTTGCAGGCCGATGCGCAAATCACTATACACATTCGCTAAGAGGGGCGCTGCACCATGGATAGACGTCAATTTCTAGCAGGCTCAGCCGCCCTAATGACGAGTGCAGTTTGGGCCAGTTCAGTGGATAAATTGCTGGCGCTGGATAACGCACAAACGGTCGCACGTGAGCCATGGGCGATTGGATTTAGTGGTGCTGAAGCTGACTATCAGCCACTGACTATGCAGGTTTCAGGCGAGTGGCCAGCGCAGTTGAGCGGCAATCTATATCGTAATGGGCCAGCGAAAATGTCTCGGGCAGGTAAGGCATATCAGCATTGGTTCGATGGCGATGGCATGGTGCAGCAGTTTAGTGTGAGCAATAGGCAAATTCAGCATCAGGCTAAGTTTATCCAAACAAAGAAGTTTAAAGTGGAAGAGGCCGCAGGCGCGTTTAAGTACACGACCGCAGGCACAGTGATCCCCAATGCTTTACCTATTCGAAATAACGATGACTTGAATGTGGCCAATACTAGTTTATTGCCGCGCCACGGCGAGTTGCTCGCTTTATGGGAGGCGGGTTCACCCTATCGACTTGATGCCCAGAGCTTAACCACGCTTGGCGTGAAAAGCTTTGGTGACAAATTTAAGGGCTTGCCCTTTTCTGCTCACCCGCTCGATGACGGACAAGGTGGACTATGGAATTTTGGCGTCTGGTATGTCGGTGGTGAGAAGCAATTACTTGTGTATCAAGTGGCACCCGATGACAGCATTGCCAGAATGGAAGTGATTGAATTACCTCAAGCTAGCTATTTACATGCCTTCGCGCAGAGTGAGAATAAGCTGGTGTTTTACATTTCATCCTGCGTGTATGAAGAGGGCGAAACCTATATTGATGCCTTTAAATGGCGCCCCGAATTGCCATCGCAATTACTGGTTATCGACAAAGCCGACTTTAAAACGCGGCAGTTACACCCGCTGCCTGCGGGATTTGTGTTTCACTTTGGTCAAGCCATTGAGAAGAATGACGAACTTTCTGTGCAGCTTTGCCTCTACCCCAATTCAGCTATTTTAACCCAAGGGATGAAGGGGTTACTGACGGGGGAGCGTAAAACTAAGACACCCCATGCAGAGTTAGTGACTATCACAGTACCACTCACAGCAGCTAGCAAAGCGCAGTTTGCGGAGACCTTGTCTTTCTCTACACGTATTAACCACAGCGGCGTGATGATGGAGTTTCCCCAGTTTGCGCAGCACACTATGAGTAACAAAGAGTCTGCACAGCAAACGAGCAATACCGAAAATCTTGCAGAGAAAACGGGTGGAGCTTCGGAATTTGTCCCGTTATTTGGCGTTGGAGCAAGATCAGATTCAGCTGTTAACTCTGGCTCCAGCTCTAACTTTAAATATGAAGCAGAATCTGAATCAGGACTGAGTAATACTCTGTATTGTATTCATAATACAAAAGACAGCAGCCAGCACGGTACGGATGAACTTGGCGACGCCAGCTATAGCGCGTTTTATCTTGGCAAAGGCAAGATTGCCGAAGAGCCGCTCTATATCCCCGCCACTGAGCAGCACGAAGCCTATTTACTGATGACTTGGCTCGATTACCATCATGCACAATCTGGCTTGTCTTTGTTTCGTGCCAGTGACATCAGTGCGGGCCCCATCGCTTCGGCTCAGATGGACAGGGTATTGCCGTTAGGGTTTCACGGTTGTTTCATTAACGCTTAATATATTGACCTATAAAAAACGCAGCCAAGGGCTGCGTTTTTTATTTCAGGCGAAAGCAGTGTTTAGTCTTCAATTTCCGCATTGTGATAGACGTTTTGTACGTCGTCACAATCTTCTAAAGCGGCGATAAACTTTTCAAACATGGCAACATCTTCACCTTCAACTTTAGTCATGTCCTGCGGTACGAAGGTGATATTGTCAAATTCAAAGTTAATCTCTGGCATCGCTTCGGTCAGCGCAGTTTTGACTTTAAAGTATTCAGTGTGCGGCGCGTATACTGTGATTAAGCCATCTTCCAGCTCAACATCGCTTACATCAACGTCAGCCATCATCAGCAGTTCTAAAATCGCATCTTCGTCATCACCCGCAAACACGAACACGGCTTGATGATCAAACATGTGGCCAACTGTACCTGGGCCGCCGAGTTTGGCATCGTTTTTCACGAAGGCTTGACGCACTTCGGTGAAGGTACGTTTTACATTATCGGTTAAGCAGTCAACAATGACCATGCAGTTGCCAGGACCAAAACCTTCGTAACGGGCGGTATCGTAATCTTCACCACCGCCGCCTTTGGCTTTTTCAATTGCGCGTTCAATAACATGCGCGGGCACTTGGTCTTTCTTAGCGCGTTCAATTAAGCGACGCAGTGATAAGTTTCCATCGGGCTCAACGCCGCCTTGCTTAGCGACAACGTAAATCTCTTTACCGTAGCGTGAATAAATGCGGGTTTTTTGACCGGCTGTTTTCGCCATGGATTCTTTCTTGTTTTGATATGCTCTGCCCATCTTGATCTCGTTAGCTCAAAAAAATTGCGCCGATATTAGCAGTTTTCTTGGCATAAGTGCAGTCGCCCCTATGTGATTTATTACCTAGAAGGCGACGGGGCACGCATTTCAGGGCAAAGTTGGTTTTCTCAAGGAAGATCCGCTTTTAGATAGGCTAGGACTATATCGCGATAGATTAATACTAATGTCTAATGCCATACGCTCGTGAGACTGTTGATGATAGCTAACTTCTACTTTGTTTATTTAGCGAGATAAATTATCTAGCTTATTCAGAGAAATAGACTAAAACTATAAATCTTGAGCGCTATCATAGTTAGCCCTCCCTCGTCAGTTGTAAGCAATAGCCGCTGTAATTGATAGCAGCTGAACGAAGGCTAATGATTCGACTCTTAGCATTTCCCTTTCATTTTTACCTTGCGCAGTTACGGGAAGTATATGGAAATACAGCACAAAATTTTAATTTTCATCAGTTTCACGCTGGTCACTCTGGGGAGTTTATTACTTGAGGGACTACATCTTCCGAGTATTGTGCAGGCGGTGATCTTGGGCGTTCTTGCCTGTGGCTTAGTGGTGTGGGTGTGTTTGCGCGCATCTAAGGCTAAGCTCGACACCGATGAGGCAAACATTAAGGCATTACAAGAGCAAAGCATCCCCGCCCACGACATTAGTGTGCAAACCAGCAAAATGGCTATCGGTTCGGCTGAGGTGTCGCATTTTATTGATTTACTGAATAAATCAATTGAATCAAATGGCGAGCATGCCAGTGCCATTGCGGTTGCTGCGGGGCAATTGAGTCACACTACGGCCCAACTTGGCGATAATGCCGCCGATATTTTAGGCCAAGCTCAAGAGGCTGAGCGCGTTAGCGTGCAGGGACGAAGTCAAGCTCAGAAAGGTGTTGCGGCCATTCGTTCACTGAGTACGGATATTGATACCGCCGCTGAGCAAGTGCAGGCGCTTAAATCAAGAGCCGAAGAAATCCAAAAAATTACCGAGGTGATTAACTCCGTTGCCGAGCAAACGAATCTGTTGGCCTTAAATGCGGCTATCGAAGCGGCTCGTGCGGGAGAGCAGGGTCGAGGTTTTGCGGTAGTGGCTGACGAAGTACGCAGCCTTGCGGGGAAAACGGCGGGTGCAACCCAAGATATTGGCAAAATGCTATTAGAAATCCGCAGTGAAACGGATAAAACTTCTGGGCTGATGGAGCGAGTCGTGACGCAAACAGCCGATGTGGTCGCCGCCATGGGCGAGTTAGACGCGCACTTCACTGAGATTTCGGCTTCTGTGACCCAATCGGCCCATGCCTTAGGTGATATGGAAGATTCACTCAAACAATATAACAACACTACTAACGACATTAGCCGCTCGGTGACTCAAATACGTGACTCGTTAAATTCGACGGGTAAACAGAGTCATAGCGTATCCGAGCAGGCCTTTACTTTATCCTTGACCACTGAGGGTATTTTTAAAGCGCTGTCTAAATGGGATACACAAACCTTCGATCAGCAGGTTCTGCAATTGGCGAATGTTGCCGCTAAAGCGTGCGGTGACAAGTTAGCACAAGGTTTAGCCAGTGGCAGTTTTAGCGAGGCTGATTTGTTTAATCCTAAATACCAACCTATTACCAATACTCAGCCGCAGAAATACAGCACGGCTTTCGATCGTTATACCGATCAGCATTTTCCTACAATTCAAGAGCCCATTCTGGCAAAACACAGCGAAATTATTTATGCGGGAGCCGTTGATAGGAAAGGTTATTTTCCGACCCATAATAAACGCTTTAGCCAAGCGCTGACAGGCAAAGTTGAGGTTGATATGGTGCACAATCGAACCAAACGCTTGTTTAATGATCCGACAGGGATCCGTTGCGGCACCCATACTGAACCTGTGCTATTGCAAACTTATAAACGCGATACGGGCGAAGTGATGCACGACTTGTCGGTGCCCATTTTTGTAAACGGTAAACATTGGGGCGGATTTCGAGTGGGATTTAAAGCTAAGTAGATTACTGATAACTCAAATTTAGGTTATTTACTCTAAAAAATGCATAAAAACGCATCTTTATTTGTGTCTTATATGTGATCGATGGTGGGTAGTTGGTTAACATAATAGAAATAGATTGGCATCTTTTTGCCGAAGTGCTTAAATAGCCCAAGGTGTACAGTATAAGACAGTATTGTATCCAATAAAAAATCATAAAATTTGAATAAGACCTTAAGTAATTGATTTAAAATGTTTAAAATATCTTTTTGGATATTTTAAAATGTTGAGGACAGGGAGCTCTCTTGCGACGTAAATATAACGCAGTAGATGCTGCTTAATGTGAGTTAAATGTGATGCAAGCAAATCAAGCGACTGTAACTGTTTTATATTATGATGCGCCCGTAGGGTTAATTATGCACAACGCCGTATTAGGTAATTTGCCAGTGAGTGAAGCTGGGCGTGTGATGATACCTGCAAGTTTCCGCAAGGGAAAATCTATAATTGCTGTACTTGAAGGTGAGTGTAAGATATTGAATTCATTAGGTGAGCGAGTGTTTGCTCAAGCTAATATAGGTTAACATTTTAAACTAATCGTCATTCTTGGGACGAATAATTCGCTTTGCTAAATTATCGTCCCGACATCTTCTGCAAAAACTTTATTCAATCCATCTATTTCTATTAATGTTAGGGCTTGTTCGCCTAATCATATTCGGTTAGTCATTCAGATATTTACTGTCCCACAAATTAACGCACTTTAATGGCAGACTTCTGCCAATAATTGGTCTGCAAGGTACTGTAAGGTTTCGGCATTAGGATGGGTATGGGCGAAGGTTCTTAAACCATAAATTCCCATCATTAAATATTGGGCTCTTTGCTCGCTGCTGCGATCGCCTTGGAGGAGTCCTTGTAACGTTGCGGTGGCAAATTGTAGTGTGAGTGCTTGCTGCCAAGATTGTAGATACTGATTGATGATGTCCCGGATCTCAACATCTTGCTCTGCAATTTCATTTAACGCTTTTGTCAGTAAGCAAGCTTGGGCGCTATCGCAACTCAGACATTCAATAACGAGATGATCTAAGTAGGTTTTCAAATTAGTCAGCACATTCTCGCCATTGCCGAATAGATTGTTGAATTGCTCGTTTCTGTCGAGTTGATATTGCTCAATGGCCGCGATTAATAACCCGCGTTTATTAGTGAAGGCACAGTAAATCGACCCCGGATGTAATCCCGTGGCTTGAGTAAGATCTTGCATGCTCGTTTTGGTATAACCTTTGTGCATGAAGGCGGCCATAGCGCCGCGAAGTACCTGTTCTCGGTCGAACTCTGCATTACGCATCGAATTTAATTCACTTGTATAGAAACGCTTAGGCCAGATTCTACCTAAATTTGAACAAACATTCAAAAATGAACTTGAATGATCGTTCAAATAATAATATCTTGAATGCATATTCAAGAATGGAACTGAGAAAATGACCACACAAACCACGCCAAATTCATTGGTAAATCTGTTCGATACCTACTCACTTAATGACACTATTACCTTAAATAATCGTATCTTAATGGCACCTTTAACCCGTTGTATGGCGGATGCCGATTTAGTGCCGAACGATGATATGGTTGCCTATTATGCACGCCGCGCCGAAGCGGGTTTGATCATCACAGAGGCGACGATTATTCGTCCCGATGCTCAAGGTTATCCCAATACCCCTGGTATTTTTACTCAAGCGCAAATTGCTGGCTGGCGTAAAGTGACCGATGCTGTACATGCCAATGGCGGTAAGATTTTTGTGCAGTTATGGCATACGGGCCGTGTTGCTCATCCACACTTTTTCGGTGGTGGTGATGTGCTTGCGGCATCAGCGCAGAAGATTGAAGGCAGCGTGCCAAGAATGCGCGAACTGACTTATGTCACGCCAAAACCCGCCACACTTGAGGATATTCAAGGCCTAGTGCGTGATTACGCCAAAGCGGCGGAAAATGCCATTGAAGCTGGCTTTGATGGTGTTGAGATCCACGGTGCAAATGGTTATTTGATTGACACTTTCTTACACCATGACAGCAATCGCCGCACCGATGAATACGGTGGAACACCTGCCAATATGTCCCGTTTTGCGCTTGAGGTTGTCGATGCTGTTGTGGCTCGTATCGGCAAAGACAGAACCGGTTTACGGATTTCTCCAGGGGCTTATTTCAATATGGCGGCAGATAGTCGTGACCGCGAAGTGTTCGATTACTTCTTGCCTGAGCTGGAATCCCGCGATATCGCTTTTGTGCATATTGGGATTTTCGATGACAGCATGGAATTCGATTATCTTGGTGGCAGAGCTTCAAGCTATGTGCGCGCACACTATGGCAAAACCTTAGTGGGAGTTGGAAGCTACAGCGCTGAAACCGCCAGTGAAGCGATTGCGGCGAATAAGTTTGATTTGATTGCTATTGGTCGCCCATTCATTGCCAATCCTGACTATGTTGCTCGCGTGCGTGATGGCGTTGAACTTGTTCCTTACAGCGATGAAATGCTTACAAGCTTAGTGTAATTTCGCTTAATAGCTTTATAAAGAAAGGGTTAGCATGTGCTAACCCTTTTCGTTTGTCTCTCGTTTTTATTTAATCCGCTTTAACTAAGGATCTGAGTGCGGTGAGTTTTTGCTGAGCGATGCCGAAAATGCTCTCGGGAGAATATTGCCCTTGGCTAGGTGCGGCCGTTTGCGGCAAACTTCCTGCGGTTTTACCGAGCAGTAATTCCATTGCTTGAGTCACATGGGTAATAGCCCAAATATGGAATTCCCCCTGTGCCACTGCATCGACAATGTCTTTGCGCAGCATAAGGTTGGCCATGTTCGAGGCCGGAATAATCACCCCTTGCTCCGGTGTACGGCCTTTTATTTTACAAACATCGAAGAAGCCTTCAATTTTTTCATTCACGCCGCCAATGGGTTGAGCCTCACCAAATTGGTTCATCGAACCTGTGATGGCAATATCTTGCCTTAGTGCTTGCTCGCTAATGGCCGAGATAATCGCGCAACATTCGGCCATTGAGGCGCTGTCACCGTCCACACCGCTGTATGATTGTTCGAAGGTGAGGTAAGTGGTGAGCGGGATTTGCGCCGTCTTACCTAAAACTGAGGCTAAATAAGCGGTTAAGATCAACACGCCCTTAGAATGGATCCGGCCTCCAAGTTTGACTCTGTGCTCGATATCCATCACTTCACCCTTACCAAACGCTGTGGTTGCTGTGATGCGATTGGGCATACCAAACTGATGATCTGAGGTCGAGATTACGGATAAGGCATTGATTTGCCCAACCACTTTGCCCTGAGTGCTAATCAAGGTCGTGCCGTTGGTAAAGCTTTGCATTATGTTGTCGTGCAGACGCGAGACTCTTTGCTCTTGATTTCGCAGTGCTTGCTCAACGTGCGGCACTAAAATTTGCTGGCTACCCGAAGATTTAGCGCAGTAGTTTGATTCCCGCAGCAGGTTGGCAATATTGGCTGAGTGTAGCGACAGTTTTTGTTGATCTTCGGCCTCACGCGAGCTGTATTCGATGATGCGTGCTATAGCCGCACGGTCGCAATGTAGCATGTTGTTGTCGTGAACTATGCTCGAAATAAAGCGGGCATAGTGCGCCTCAGAAGTTGAGGTTCTGTCCATCACATCTTCAAAATCGGCGGTAACGCGGAATAACTCACTGAAGTCAGGATCATAGTGCTGTAACAGCTGATAAGTTTCGTGATCGCCAAACAGAATAATTTTCACATCTAAGGGGATAGGCTCAGGCGCCAATGAAATCGTGCCCGACAGTGACACTTCCCGCTCCAGCGAACTTAAATCGAGTTTGCGTGAACGCAGGGCGCGTTTTAACCCGTCCCACACGTAAGGGCGTTCTAACACTTTTACCGCATCCATCAATAACACGCCGCCGTTAGCTTTGTGCAGACTGCCGGAGCGGATAAGTGAGAAGTCGGTGAACACTGTCCCCCTGAAGGTAGCATTTTCCACATAGCCAAATAGGCTGTGATAACTTGGGCTTTCTTCTACGACAATAGGGAATTTTTGAGTCCCTTGAGCGACCAAAACGTTAACTTGGTAGCGGCGGGGCATTTTCTTTTCAAGGGAAGCGTAGGCTAGGCCCAGTTGTTCTTCACTTTCTTCTAAAAAGATATCTAAATTGTCTAAGATATCCGCCTGCATACCGGTTAAGAAAGTCCGCGCTTCGAGCTGGTGCTTGAACTTATCTTTGAGTGGCTTAATAAAATGAATTAACACTTCTTTGGCGACTTGTTCGTCATGTTCTTGCTGCTTGTCGCTGAATTCTTCTTCCCATTCAGTGATTTGGCGAATAATACCGCGCAGTTTAACTTCTAGGCCATTGATATTACTTTCAAATTGACTACGTTCAGTCTCTGTCAATGCTTCGAATGAAGCTTCGTCATGGGGTTCTTCACCATTGAGCGCTACCATTTGATAGTCGCCCTGCATGGTTAAACTGAGGCTGATGCCTTTTTGTTTTGCTTCTTCGGTTAATTCAGTGAGTGCGACTTCTTGTTTCTGTGATAATTGGCTTTTGAGCTTTTCAGTGCGGGCATAATACATTTCATTATCAAAGGCTAAAGGCATAGCTTTGACAAGTTTAAGCATCAACTTTTCGACGGCTTTTTTAAATTCAAGCCCAGTCCCTGCGCTCAGTTTGAGCACTTTAGGGCAACGGGTATCATCGAAATTAACCACATAGCACCAATCGTACAGGGTATGGTCGTTTGGCTCGTGACGGCTTAGGTAACGCAGCATCATAGTTCGTTTGCCGAGGCCGTTCTGACCTATGGCGTAGATGTTGTAACCCTTTTCTTTAATTCCCATTGCAAACTCTACTGCTTGCTGGGCGCGTTCTTGGCCGACAATATCATTGAGAGGTGTGAGTTCTGCTGTCGATTGGCAATCTGTGCTTAATTGGTCGAGTTCGCAAATGCGATATAATTGTTTACTGTTGAGCAGGGTAGCTTGGCTTGATACGACGTCAGTGGGCATAAATATCCTTGGTTTTTCAGCCTTATTATTTCCATTGTAGACAATAAGATAGCATTTTTGTCAATCAAAACTCTGTTATTGCTGATATATGTCTTTAGGGATGGTTTTCTCTCGCTAAGAAAGTGCTGAATTATCGGGGGAAGACTTAATTGATTAAGTCTAACTAATTGTTACTCAATAAACTTATCGCGATACTGACACTAAAATTTTGTGCTAAAGTAGCAAATGCAATGTTAGTTGGATTTACCCGTGCAAGCAGTCTGCTGAGTGTGAGTAAGTTAGTGTGAATTTTGATGGTTTGACCTCTACCACCCTAAAAGGTGGATATGATGGAGTAAGTTTTAGATCCAACCTTAGTGCCAATTGAGATGTATTGATTTGATGTTAAACGTAAAATTTTATGAGATTTTACTGCTTGGTTAACGTTTTCCCTCTGTAGCAATATTGGGCATGTGTTTAAGGTCTTACGGTATTCTCGCCGTAGGCCAATTGAGCAGTAACGAGATCTGAGTTGGCAAGATGATGATAGATGTACCTATTACGCAGCAACAGCTGGATAACTGGTTGAGTGACTTAAATTTAGTCGCTGAGATATCAAGCAGTAAAGCAATGTTATTAGCATGGAATGCTGCGGGTGAACTTAGCAGCATGTTAAGTTCAGACTCTGCGGCTGAAAGTGAAATACAGGCAATACTCAGCCACCTAAGTGGCAATCATTTGGCTAACACCCAGCCTGTTATAAGCCAGTCCGTTGTGATGCCCTCAATGGTCACACCATCTAAAATCGTTCCTAATCCCTTTGATGTTATTGATAAACCTACTATTCCTCCTCTAAGTAATGCTAAGTTGTCCTGCCTGAGTGAGCCAATTTCAGCATTGCCCCGATTAGGCAGTCATCAAATCACGGCTGCATTATCTGTATCACAGCTAACTGAGCAGGTACGTGAGCCTCTGTTAATTATGGATACTCGGCAGCACTCAGATTGGCACACTTGCAACTTAGTCGGCAGCGTGATTTGTTTGTCTCTCGCTTGGCCATCTGGGGCTAATTTTGGCTTTTTATGTTTCTATCATAACGAGGCTCACGGCGTAGATTCAAAAACGCTACAACTCACTAAGCTTATCAGCGATAGCATTCAACACCAGTTAGGCGAGATATTGAGCCAACATAATGCGGCTGAAACATTAAGCCGAGGTTCATCGAGTCGTGTCGATACGGTCGATTTACAAACTTTTATCGATAGTTTTGACGAACATATTTGGATGAAAAATGCCGCTGGCATTTACACTCTTTGCAATCGTAGTGTTGAGAATGCGTGGGAAATGCCCCGTAGTGAGATTGTTGGTAAATCCGATGTTGAACTCTTTGGTGCTGATATTGCAGAGATTTTTCTAGAGGGTGATAGGCTCGCTATCGAGTCTGGTACACCTATCATTGTCGCTGAGTGTTTAGATGGCAGTGAAGCTAAAAATCATCTTTGGCTAGAAACGCTAAAACTCCCAACACTCAATGCCCTGGGTGAGCTCGTGGGCGTTATCGGTATGACTCGCAACATCTCCAAGCATAAAGCAGTTGAAGAACAACTGACACTGGCGACCAATGTGTTTAAAAACTCGGTTGAAGGTGTGGTTGTGACCGACCGGCATGGCAATATTACCGACGTTAACGGTGCATTTTTTGAGATCACAGGTTATGTGAGGGAAGAGTTACTCGGCCAGAATCCTCGGATTTTTAGTTCGGGTCGGCATGATAAAGATTTTTTCGATAAACTCTGGAATGCCTTGCTTACTCAAGGTAAATGGAATGGCGAAATTTGGAATCGGCGTAAAAATGGCACGATTTTTCCGCAAAATATCACCATAAGCACTATTTATGATGACGTTGGAGATGTGCGTTATTTTGTCGCTGTATTTGCCGATATTTCAGCCCAGAAAGAGAATGAAGCGCAACTCACGCACTTAGCGTATTTTGACCCGCTAACGCATTTGCCCAATCGCATGAAGTTCATGATGCAGCTTAAGCAAGAAGTGCGACAAGCTAAGCGGCTGAATTTGCAATTAGCGACTGTGATGATTGATGTCGATCTGTTCAAGCATATCAACGACAGTTTTGGCCACAGTATAGGCGATGAGATGTTGGTCGAGCTTGCCAAGCGTTTACGCAGTCAAGTGGGTGATCAGGATGTGTTATCACGGATTGGTGGCGATGAGTTTGTGGCATTGATTTCAGGGATCGACAATAGTGCAGATGCCGCAGTTGCCATAAATCAATTGCGCCAAGTGTTTGAGCAACCTTTTATTGTGAGCACGGGCGACCACTTACGTTTAACGGCGAGTATGGGCGTTTCTTTGTATCCGAATGATGGAACCGATGCGGACACTTTACTGCGTAACGCCGATGCAGCCATGTATCGCGCCAAAAATGATGGCCGCAATAATTATGCTTTCTATACTGAGTCCTTAACTCAACAGTCTTTTGAACATCTTAAGCTGCAAAGTGCCCTCTATGGCGCGATTGAGCAAAATGCTTTGTACTTAATGTACCAGCCAAAACTTGATTTAGTGACTCGACAAACCGTGGGATTTGAAGCATTACTGCGTTGGCACGATCCTCTACTGGGGTTGATTTCTCCCGCGATATTTATTCCTGTGGCAGAAAAAATAGGTCTTATCCATGAAATTGGCTTATGGGTTTTAGAAACCGCTTGCCGTCAAGGCATGCGCTGGCTTAGTGAAGGCAAACATTTTGGCCGTATTGCCGTGAACGTGGCAGGACAACAGTTACAGCGCAGTTCCTTTGTGGATGATGTGAAACGTGTCTTAGCTGAAACGGGTTTGCCCGCCAAGCATTTAGAGCTTGAAGTGACCGAAAGTGTGATGATGCAGAACCCTGATCTTGCTATCCGTGACTTAAAGCGACTTGGCGATCTGGGTATCGAATTATCGGTTGATGATTTTGGTACTGGCTATTCATCGCTCAACTATTTGAAAAAACTGCCTATTCATAAATTGAAAATTGATCAATCTTTTGTGCGAGACATTCCCTTCGATACCAACAATACCGCTATCGCTAAGGCTGTGATTGCGCTTGGACATGCGTTGAAGCTGGAAATTATCGCCGAAGGGGTTGAAACTAAAGAGCAAGCTGATTTCCTACAACAAAACCAGTGCGATCAAGCCCAAGGTTACCTTTTTAGTCGTCCGCAACTAGCTGCAGATCTCGACGCATTTTTATCGTAAAACAAGTTTGCATATAACAATAGGACTAGCGCTATGCCGCTAGTCGCTTGGGTTTGTGTCTGCTAAAATTCTAGCCATTATTTTCAGTGGTTAACCGCAATGTCTTTTAGTGCCTTATCCTTAAACTCCACGTTAGTGAATACCCTAGCGGCTCTTGGCTATGAATCGCCAACGCCTATCCAGTTAGAAGCGATCCCTGCCATCTTAGCTAAACGGGATGTGATGGCTGGCGCCCAAACGGGTACAGGCAAAACCGCTGCGTTCGCCTTGCCTATCTTGCATCATTTGATGACACTCAGCCCTTCGCAAGAGTTAACGGCTGTGAGACCCGTACGCGCATTAGTCTTAGTGCCGACACGTGAACTGGCAGTGCAGGTACAGCAGAGTTTTGTTAAGTACGCTAAAGGGACTGATATTCGTATCGGCATCGCCTACGGCGGCGTGAGTATCGATGCGCAGGTCGCCGTGTTTAATGCAGGGATTGATGTGTTAATCGCAACTCCGGGTCGCTTACTTGATCACCTTAGACAAGGTGCATTAAATCTTAAGCAATTGAGTGTGCTTGTTTTCGATGAAGCTGACCGTATGCTCGACATGGGGTTTATGGATGAGATCCAAGCCGTGCTCAAGCAAGTACCGAGTGATAGGCAAACCCTGTTATTTTCTGCCACCTTAGATGCCGCTATCTTCAGCTTAAGTAAAACTTTACTGCGCGATCCTAAGTTGATTGAAGTTGCCAAGCGCAATACGACCGCTGCTGAAATTGAACAAGTGGTTTATGCCGTCGACGCCGACCGTAAAACCGAACTCGTCAGCCATCTGGTGCGCAGTAAAAACTGGCATCAAGTGCTGATTTTTAGCCGCACCAAGCAAGGTGTCGATAAACTGGTTCAGCAACTCAATAAAGCCGATATTATCACTCAGGCGTTTCACGGTGACTTGTCCCAAGGCGCGCGCGAGAAAGTTTTGCAGGAATTTAAACAAGGCAAAATTCAAGTGCTAGTGGCAACGGATGTCGCCGCCAGAGGCCTAGATATCGTCGAGCTAAAATATGTGATCAACTTTGAGCTACCCTTTATCGCCGAAGATTATATTCATCGTATTGGCCGCACAGGCCGAGCGGGTAGTGCAGGGCTTGCCATCACCCTCTTTAGCCAAGAGGACGCCCTATTACTGGAAGAAGTTGAAGTTGTGCTCGACAAGCGTCTACCACAACAATGGTTACCCGGCTTTGAACCCGACTTTAATAAGATGGATACCGAACCTAGACGTAACGGTAAAGCGGCTCAGAAGCAAAGAGCGAAGAAACGGGCTTTGGGTGGAAAGGGGAAAAGGTAGGTTTTTAGGTGCGGCGTCTGAATGGCTGAATCTAATAGATATTAGATCAAGTGGTGACATGATTCATTTATCGACGCCAGTTCAGTTCCCGCCGCCGCATTTGAATTTATAGCTCAAAATAGCCTGAAAGTTCAAACAAAAAGGGCTTAACCTTGCGGTTAAGCCCTTCTGGTAAAATTGGTGGAGGCGGCGGGACTTGAACCCGCGTCCAGAACACCTACATCCAAGGCACTACATGCTTAGTCTCTCTTTTAATTAACCCGAATAAACTCCGAAAGACAGGATTTCATCGGGCGAGTCCGGTACTATTTCGCGGTTCACCCCCGGACGGAGTTCCCTCGCTATCAAATGTAAGATGACCATCTGTATACACCGCCCATTTGAGAGACCTGTGTCAGATGGCTAGCTAGCCTAAGCTGCTAGAGCGTAGTTATCGTCGTTTGCAACTATAACTGTGCGGCTTTTTACGAGGCCAACCGCCCCTCGGCATGCTCCCAGGGTTTCGTGAATCCTGTCGAATCCAGAATCGCCCCCAAGAATTTGATTGTAACCCGTAGCACTATGATCACCTAGCATCATTTGCTTCAAGTTCAATCGTTTGTTCATTATCCGTGCGTTTTTTCTTTTTTCATCACGCGGGCTTTTTCAACTTCCCATTCACGCGCTTTAGTATCTTCGCGCTTATCGTGATCTTTCTTACCTTTACCTAGACCAATTTCCACTTTCACCCATGCACCTTTACGCCAGTACATTGAGATAGGAATGATAGAGTAGCCTTGGCGCTCAACTAAGCCAGCTAGTTTATCTAGCTCTTTACGGCTGAGTAGCAGCTTTTTCAAGCGTAGGGGATCGCAGACAACGTGTGTCGATGCCGTATTCAAGGGAATAATGGTGCAGCCATGCATAAAGGCTTCGCCATTTTTCAGGAATACGTAACAGTCGGACAAGTTGACCTTACCCATACGGATAGATTTCACTTCCCATCCCATAAGGGATAGGCCGGCTTCCATTTTCTCTTCGAAACGGTATTCGAAGGTTGCGCGCTTATTACGTGCGATAGTCGCAGGCGCGGCTTTGCTTGAATTTTTCTTTACCATAGTGGCGCCATTATACGCACGGTGAATCAATTTGGTATTGATATAAGGTTTTATTTAGTTAATTTCAAGCCTCTATCGTGTTATTGCTGGTTTTTTGAACGTGATTAGGGGGTTGAGTATCAGCCTAAGTGCACAAGGGGTGCGTTTTTTACGTATCGTGATAAAATCCGTGCAAATTTTGATTGCTGGCCTAAGTTGTTTATTGCACGTGCGTTATTTTCGTGCGTTTGAGTTTGCTTAGGTCGCTGTGAATACGTTAGTGAAGAGTACTAAGTCCTATGCCGCAAATTTCTCGAAGTGTGTTAGTCCGTTTTAGTGCGATGCAAATGTATGACTTAGTGAATGATGTCGAGTCGTATAAGGAATTTTTACCCGGTTGTGTGGGTGGTAAAGTATTAGAGTTTGATGGCAAGACTATGCTGGCATCTGTTGATGTGAGTAAAGCGGGGATCCGTAAGACATTTACGACTCGCAACCAAGTGGTTCCTGGTAAGAGTATTGATTTAACATTGGAAAATGGGCCCTTTAAGCATTTATTGGGGCAGTGGCGTTTTACTGAGCTGACTGAAGAGGCCTGCAAGGTAGAATTCGAGCTGAGTTTTGAGTTTTCAAGTTCGTTAGCCGATATGGCCTTTGGTAAAGTGTTTAATGATCTTATGGTATCAATGGTGACGGCATTTACGAGTCGCGCTAAGGTGATTTACAGTGACAAATGAGACAGATAAGTTTGTAGTTGATGTGGTTTATGCCTTGCCTACACAGCAAAAAGTGATTTCGGTGAATGTGAATCCCGGCACGTCAGCGATTGAGGTGGTGCGTTTAAGTAACATAGTGAGTTTTTTTCCTGAGATCGATTTAGAGACGGTTAAGCTCGGTGTGTTTAGTAATGTGGTTAAGCATGACCAAGTGATTTTACCGGGGCAAAGGGTTGAGATTTATCGTCCTTTGATTGCTGATCCTAAGGATGTGCGTCGTCGCCGAGCAGATAAAGCTAAAGATGAAGGCCGCGCGAATAAAGTGACGGGCGGACGGGCTTAAATACTGACATCATTGCTCAATAAAAAAGCGCCCTTGGGCGCTTTTTTGTATTTGATTGACTGAGAAGAGCATAAGCAAAGTTTAGGATATTACTTAATTGGTTTTTGAACTTGCGCTTCAGCTTGATTTTCTTTCACTAATGGCTTTTCATCGGCGCGCTGTGCTGGAATTTGTGGCACTAGCTCAGTTTTATTACCTGTTGGCAAGCTGCTTTGTTCTAGCGGCGTACTAAATTCTTTGCTCAGTTCATAATCGCCTTTCACTGAGGTAAGTTTATCGCCCGTAAAGTGCAGTATGAGTTCTTTATGCGTAATGCTGGCATCACGCCCACTCTTGTAGTGATACACATAGTACCAAGTATCGTCAGCAAAACTATCTCGTAATACCGGACGGCCGAGAATGTATTCGGCTTGTTCTTTGGTCATGTCAATGCGCAACTTTTCAACTTGTTGCGGTTCCATGTAGTTGCCCTGTGGAATGTCGGGCTTATAAATCAACCAATCGAACACGCTACAGGCACTGAGCGAAACAGAGAGCGCCACAGCGCCCAGTAGGGTAAGACTTTGCTTTTTATTGATCATTGTATGCGCTACTTCTGAAAATCTGGCGGCCATAATACCCAAGCATTCCCCCTCATGACAAGGGCAATCGGGCTTTGCTGCCGTCATAGATCGAATTGTGTGACTTTTCGACCCAGTATGTCGGCTTTAGTTCTCAATCTTTAAGGATATTTATTCGCTGAATTCATATGGGACTATGAGTATGATTTTAGGCTTCAAAGTCGTACAGGTTTACTGTTGGCTGGATTGGGAAAAGAGTAAATGTGAGCGATTTCTTCTTTAAAGCCAAACAATTAGTTAGCAAGTCGATAGACAGTATGTGTGGCGATAAACATAGTAATCTCATTAAAATCAGATTAAAGTTACCGATATGTTTTTATTGTGTTCTTGTTCTGTGTCTTTTTACCGTGAGTTTGCAGTCTTCGAAATAAAATAGTGGGATAGATGCATTGGGTTCTTTAGTTTGCGTAGGTACGGGTTTACAACTGGCCGGACAGGTCAGTGTGATTAGTCGTAGTTATATTGAGCACGCTGATGTCGTGTTTTCACTCTTGCCCGATGGTTTTTCGCAGCGTTGGATCCAGAACATTAATCCCAATGTCATCAATTTACAGCCGTTTTATGCACAAAATGGTGAAGTTAAAAATCGCCGAGAAACCTACGAACAAATGGTTAATTCTATATTGGAGGCCGTGAAGGCTGGCAAAAAAACCGTTTGTGCGCTCTATGGTCATCCTGGAGTCTTTGCCTGTGTTTCCCATATGGCGATTACGCGGGCGAGGGCAGAAGGGTTTTCAGCGAAGATGGAGCCGGGGATTTCGGCCGAGGCGTGTTTATGGGCTGATCTGGGTATTGACCCCGGTAGCTCTGGGCATCAAAGTTTTGAAGCTAGCCAGTTTATGTTTTTTAATCATGTGCCCGATCCGACAACCCATTTATTGTTATGGCAAATTGCGATTGCTGGTGAACATACCTTAACTCAGTTCCATACTACGAGTGACAGGCTGCAGATTTTGGTTGAACAACTGAATCAATGGTATCCGCGAGATCATCAAGTGGTGATCTACGAAGCTGCTAATCTGCCAGTTCAAGCCCCTAGAATTGAGTATTTGCCGTTGAGTAAGCTACCCGAGGCAAACTTGTCTCCGATCAGTACGTTACTGATCCCGCCAGCAAAAAAACTCGAATACAACTATGCTATTTTAACTAAATTAGGCATTAGACCTGAAGATTTAGGCTAATTGTGAGTGCTGTACTTCTGAGCTGAATTCGGGAGTCATTATATAAATAAGGAAAGGTATGTCTGCATTATCCGATTTTTTTACCCAGTTAGGCCAAGATGCACAACTGATGGAAGCGTATCAACAGGACCCTGAGGCCATTATGCGTGCCCATGGGTTAACTGATGAAGAAATTAGCGCTGTAATGACAGGGGATATGACAAAACTAAAAGTTTTGAGTGGCGACCAAAATTATCAAACATTTATTTTAGTCAATCATGGTAATAATTAACTAATCTTGAAACGGTTACGTTGTGCCCTATTAGCCATCTTCGCCTTGTGTTCGACAGCTTTGATGGCTAACTCTCTCGATTTTGATCAGGCACTCAATGAGCTTGATGTATTACTGCAATCTGATCTTAGTGCTGCGCAGAAAAAGCTTGCCGAATATGAGAAAGAATTCAGTCGTTTAACTACAATACAACAAGGACGACTGAGGATAGATAGAGCGATAGGTTATTTTTTCATCGGTGAATATACTAAAGCGTTAGATGATCTTCACCAAGCCGAAACCTTAGTGACAAATACTGATTTATTAGCGTCAGTTTATAGTTACAAAGCCACGATATATATAGGTCTGCGTGACTATGACAAAGCCTTGGCTGCAGTCGCTCAAGCATTAGCCCTAGTGGTGAATATTGATGATGTCACGATTAAACGGCACTCATATCTAAGAATTGCCAATATTTATTCCGAAATGGACG
This sequence comes from Shewanella sp. NKUCC06_TVS, assembly GCF_019345515.1. Lineage (NCBI taxonomy): Bacteria > Pseudomonadati > Pseudomonadota > Gammaproteobacteria > Alteromonadales > Shewanellaceae > Shewanella > Shewanella sp. NKUCC06_TVS. Next base: position 133,947 of record NZ_JAHKQX010000001.1, read on the forward strand.
CTTATAGCGATATGGGCCTTTATGCCAATAAGGTGTTACAACTCGCAAAGGAAACCGATGTCCGCGATATTTGCCATGCTAAATTGCTGCGCGCTATTTATTTACTCGGCGTGAAAAATCCCGACGCCTTCGATGCCTTCGAAGATAGCCGTCAATACTGTGATGCGAAGCAATTCCCCCTTTTGGCGACTATGTCGATGAAAGGCAAAGCTATGGTTTTGCAGGAGCGGGGCGACTTTTTAGGTGCGAGAGCGATTCTGCTATTAGCTTTAAAAGGGTATGAAGCTTTTCAATTTCAGTTAGAAATCAGCCATGTGCATGCACTACTTGCCGAGAATTACTTTGCCATGGGTGAGCAGGTTCAAGCGAAAAGTCACGCCGTTAAAGTGCTTTCATTCCCCGATGATAATAGCTACATCGAACATAAGCATATTGCATATAAGGTATTTGCCGAACTGATGGTGGCGGATAAACAATTTGAGCAAGCCTATGAATACAAAAGAAAAGAACAATATTATAATCAATTGATTTTTGACCAATCTAGAATGAAAACCCTCGCTTATCAGGCGGCTAAGTTTAATGCTGATGAACAGTCGCGTGAAATCAATTTACTCAATAAAGAGCGTGAACTTTACATCGCTCAGCAAATGGTAAAAGAGCGGGAATACACCAATATGCTGATGTTTATCACTATTCTAGTGGGTGGGCTGTTCTTTCTTGGGATTTTGTTAGCCGTAGGTCAGATGCAGAAACGTAAGTTTATGCGTATGGCGAGAATGGATGCCTTAACAGGCATATTGAATCGTGGTGCAGGGCAAGAGTTGGGAGAAAACCTTTTTGTGCAAGCCACGGCTCGTAGCGGGGATTTCTGTGTCATTTTATTCGATTTAGATTTCTTCAAACGCATCAACGATTCTTTTGGTCATGGAACTGGCGATTGGGCGCTTAAAAAGGTGGTTGACTCCCTTAAATCTCATATCCGAAATGGTGATGTTTTTGCTCGTATCGGCGGTGAGGAGTTTGCAATTTTATTACCCTATGCCGATGAAGAGAAAGGCATGGAAGTGGCGGAGCAATGTCGAGCTCGTATCGAGGCCATTGATACCCAACATTCAGGGCATAAGTTCGTCATAACGGCGAGTTTTGGCGTGAGCGGTTTAATGGCTGATGATCTGAGTTTGGATCCATTATTTCACCGAGCCGACATGGCGCTCTATGCCGCTAAGGCCAATGGCCGCAACACCGTAGTACGCTATTCTGACATATTAAAATGTGACAAGCAGGCAACTGATTTACGGCGTCATATCGCATCGCCCTCTGTGTAATGCAAGTCGAGTGAGCATTTAGTCTCATCCAGAGTTGGCAAGCCCTTACTGGTTTTATCCTTCCTTAGTTTATTGCTCGTTTTTTATTTTGCAGCCACTCACTAAAATGCAATAACAGTCTAAGGTGTCTCTAAGCGCTCTTTTACTCTGCTTTGTTGCTCCAGTTGATTTCCCCCCACGCTTAAGTGTTTTTCGTATCAAAAATTTCTTATTTTTAATGAATTGCCTTGACCTTGTTAATAAATAAATGGGATATCATAGCTGATAATTGCCTAGCTATTGCTGGGTCCTTACATAGAACAATGCGCATTCCTTTTTCCGTTGGAGCCTTCATGGAACAGTCGAGTTTACTCACGTCGGTGCTGCTATTTTTATTGGCGGCGGTTATTTTTGTTCCCTTGGGTAAACGTTTTGGCGCGGGCCCTATTCTTTCCTATTTGGCCGCAGGGATTATTTTAGGCCCAGGTGGTATGGCGTTGGTTTCTGATCCTGCAGCCGTGTTGCATTTTGCCGAGTTAGGTGTGGTACTTATGCTGTTTGTACTTGGACTCGAATTGAATCCAAGTAAATTATGGGAACTTCGCAGTGCTATCTTTGGTTTAGGCAGTGGTCAGCTGTTGTTGTCATGGGCTGCGATTGGAGGTTTGGCTTGGGGCTTTGGCTTGTCTATTGAGGCGGCTTTAGTGGTTGGCGCCGCGCTATCTTTATCATCGACAGCCTTTGCCGTGCAGTTAATGAGTGAGCATAGGTTGCTTACAACCCCACTTGGACGTGATGCTTTTGGGGTCTTGTTAATGCAAGATCTTGCGGTTATCCCTATGTTGCTGCTGACAGCATATTTGGCGCCCAATTCTGCTCAGATTGAACATCATGCCGTGCCTTGGTACTGGACGTGTCTTGCGCTCGTTGGTTTTGTGTTAGTGGGGAAATATTTACTGCCTAAATTCCTTAAACTAGTGGCAAGCAGTGGGGTGCGTGAAGTGCTCACCGCTTTTGCATTATTGCTGGTCATGGGTAGCGCTGAGTTAATGGAGTGGTTGGGACTTTCTGCGGGCATGGGGGCATTTTTGGCGGGTATTATGCTCGCTAACTCAAGTTATCGGCACCAGCTCGAAACTGACATAGAACCTTTTAAAGGCTTATTGCTTGGGCTGTTTTTTATGGCTGTCGGTATGAGTATGGATTTGAAATTATTGATATCTGATCCGTTACTTATTCTGGGTATTTTAATGGCTATGTTGCTGATTAAAACCTTTGTGCTTATGGTGTTGGGTCGCATTCGGCACCACAAATGGCGGCCTAGTATTGCACTAGGTTTGATCCTTGCTGAAGGGGGCGAATTTGCCTTTGTGCTTTTATCTCAGGCGCAGCTATCTGGTATTGTCGGCGATAAAATTGCGCAAGTCCTTGTGCTTGCTATTGGTTTGTCTATGGCAGTAACGCCTCTATTGTTTACTTTGTTCCGAGCAACTAAAGCCAAAGTGGTGGATACTCGTCTGCCAGATACGATTAATGTCACCGAATCTGAAGTGGTGATTGCTGGATTTGGTCGAGTAGGCCAGATCACGGGGCGTATTTTGGCCTCATCAGGTATCCCTTTTGTCGCCTTGGATAAGGATGCGAGTCATGTGGAGGTTATTCGTAAATACGGTGGTGAAGTGTATTTTGGTGATGCCAGACGCTTAGACATGTTGATGTCGGCGGGGATCGCGCGCTCGCGTTTATTATTGTTGGCCGTTGACAGTGTTGAGGATTCCATTGAAATTGCTCAGCAAGTGAAAACGCATTTTCCCCATATCAACATAGTCGCGCGGGCGAGGGACCGTAACCATGCTTATCGTTTGATGAGCCTTGGGGTGACGGATGTGTTTCGTGAGACCTTTGGTTCGGCGCTATCGGCCAGTGAGAAGATTCTCCAAGGCCTAGGTTTATCGCAGGTACAAGCCAACGAGCGGGTAAAAATCTTTGCTGAACATGATAAGAAACTGGTGATTGCGAGTGCGGCTCATCAAAATGATTTAGCGACGTTAATCAATTTATCGAATAAGGGTAAGGCAGAGTTGGAATCCCTCATGCGTGGCGATAGGGAGAATGTGAGCTAATGTTGTCACTCTGATTTGGATATAAAAAGAGAGCATAAATGCTCTCTTTTTTATTGGTTTACAACATCAAATTTAACGCTGATGTTTAGGTGTTAAAAGCTATAGCTGTATTGCAGTTTGACGTTGCGTTCTTCACCCGGCATACCTCCGAGGAACATGGCTTTACTGTAATAGTCTTTATTGAAAAGGTTATTAATGTTCAGCTGGATTTTCCAAGAATCCGCGTTGTAGCTCACTGCCGAGTCAACGACGGTATAGCTAGGCACGTAACCGTCTGGAATACCAAATGAGCTTGAGTGCGTACTGCGATCATCGACAAATTTTGCACCAAGGCTCAGCTCGATTGGGCTTGATAATCTAAACCAATCCGCGCCATAGGTAACCCAAGCACTGGCAGTGACATAAGGCACACCTTTTTGACGGCTGTCGTAATTTGCGACGTCATTCGGGTTTTGCTTATCCCTTGCATCTTGGTACATGCCATTAAGGTTAACGCGCCATTGATCATTCAGGTGGGCATTGAGATCGAGTTCGACCCCCTGAGTATCTTCGCTGCCATCGTAAAAATACACGGGAATATTAGGGGTTAATATGCCATTGGTATAATCAGGGTTGTTATAGGCGACATTAGTACGCGAGCTTTTAAAGAATACCAGTGAGCCAAGTAATTGATCCTCAAATGCTTTAAAGCGCATACCTAGATCATTGCTAATTGATTCTGAATCATCTCGGTCGGTAGCATTATCTTTTACTGCATCAAGTACACTGTAAGCGGTTCGCCCTTTAGAATGGTTGATGAAAAATGATAAATCCTCAATCGGCATGTAGGTTAACCCTAGGTTATAGGTCATACCGTTATCTGTGGTATCGGCTTCTGGTGTCGCTTGGGATTGGCTAGTGCTATAGCGTGGATCAACACCAAAGTGCTCATAGGCTTGTTTAATCTCATTAAAGGCAACACCAATACGCGTGGTAAAGCCGTATGGCAGATAACTGACATGTTGTAAGCCTACGCCCCAAGCGCTGACTTTTTTGTCATAGTTAGCGGTTTTGAGTGGGTCATAGTCCTCGAATTTACCTGTGCCCCAATTAGGATTGCGGATGTCGTATATATAAGGCAGAGATCCTTGGTAAATGATTTTGCCATCTTTGTTTTTAAAGATTTGATCCGCATCGTAGATAGAATATTGCTGGAAGCGAATATTACGGTCTTCATAGTTGGCATTGACCAATAATTCATTGTCTATATTGCCAATTTGGAAGTCATAACGTAAATCGGCAAAGTACTGCCACGAAGTCTCGTCGGCATCCACTTTACGGTATTCCTGACGTCTTGCAGCAAAAGGATAAAGCACGCCGTTTTCAACTAAAGGCGCGCGGGGATCAGTGTTGATCGGGTTTTTGCCTTGTTTCCAGTAGACGTAGTTATAAGCACCTGTTTGGCGGGCGAAGCCTGAAGTGTAGTCGCGATACTGTAATTGCTGATTAAGAAACAGACTATCGTTGAAGTAAATATTGTGGGTTAGTTTAAATCTTAACTCTTCGCCTTCATTGTCCTTCGCCATGGGTGAAATCAGCCCTGCATCACCAAACGAATAGGGCCTTAAGCCGTCAGCGCCCGACAACGAGGCCGCTAGCTGCTGACGCTGTGCATCGGTCAGTTGTAAACCCTTACCACTTGGATCGTTGATCAAATCCTGCCAAGTGACCTCTCCCGCGCTCTTACCGCCGACTGAATCGGCATTGTAAATTCGAATCGGGTGGCCAATAGAGTCAACGGCAATAGCATCTTTGATATAAGCACCTGAAAGCATTACATCTTGGCTATCACTTAATACCCATTTTAAGGCGCCATAGATTTCGTCTCTGTCTGTACCTATATCGCGATACCCATCACTGCGGCCGGATTTTGCCACTAAACGGTAGGCGACATCATCATTCAGGGCGCCCGTGCTATCCAGAGCAAGGGAGTAGGTATCCCATTGCCCAACTTCGGCGGTAAATTTGTTTTTTGACTCGAATTGCGGTTTTTTCTCAATTAAATTGATGACGCCGCCAGCACTCCCCATGCCATAGAGTCCAGTCGCTGGGCCTTTTAATACTTCTACGGATTCAACGTTGGTTAAAGAGCGCGTGGGGTTGAAAGTGTTACCAAGGCCAGCACCGCCATACATACCGTCATAGGTGTAATTTGCGCCTAAACCACGGATGACTATGTTGTCACCGATGCCATAGTTATTACCCGCTTGAGTCACACCACTGATGTTACGGATCAAGTCTTGCAGATTATCTGTACCTTGGGTTTCGATCAGTTCTTGGTCAACAATTACAACTGCAGCGGGTGTTTCCATGAGAGACATGTCGGATTTAGTCGCTAGCCCTGAATTTTTCACCACTGAGTTTTGTCTGCCATAAACCGTGATGCGCTCAACGTTGGCTTCAGTATTTGCTGATACCGAGTTAGCTTCGGCGGATGCAGTTTGCGATAAAACGGAAAGGCAGGCGAGTGCAGTTAGTGACAAACGAAATGATTTCATTAATGGTTCCCCCAAATAAATAGGTCGCGAATAGTAATGATTTGCATTTAAGTTGGCAACATATGTTTCAGATGTCGTGGTTGAAATGTGCAGTGCTGCGAATAAGTGTTACGAAAAGGCATGTATTTGAGGAAGTAAGGTATGGGTTCTCGCAGGAGAAAAGCTTCATAAAAAGTCGCGTCTAAGCTCCATCCCGCTGTAATGTCAAATTTGTTTCATTTTTTTTATAAAAAAGTGATTTATTTTTTGAGTTAACCATCACATCCCACCTTGTTGATCGGGAAACGCAACCTGGTACTTAGTTTGAATCGCACACGACACTTATTTCGTTTACGTAAACGTCAAAATAAAACGGTCGTTTTAATTTGTAGCAATAGCAACAGTCTTTATCATTATGATTCATATGAATTTATCTGACTTACCTCTAGGTTAGTTCAAAACATTGAGCATTTTCTACTTAGGTCTAATAGAGTAAAAATGATGTAATAATAAATTTACTCTTAGTTATTTAATTACGTAATTAATTACTTTGTGTATTGATTGGTAAAGTTGTCTGACAAGTTTCATTTAACTGCAATTGTCATATGTGATTAAAATGTTTAATTGCATATTTGTCAGTTATTTGTCGTTAATTTTCTTGCTTGGTCAGACCAATTTTAGCATGGTTTTTACTTAGGTTAATGCATGTTTTTGTCAATCTTGGACTGTTGCAAATACAAACGTTTGTCGGTAAGTTTTAGTTCGAAACAAACATTTGATGGTTTTTTGGTGAGTTTATAAGCTGTGGTGATTGGGGATGCTACTGCTTTATATGTCAGCGCTAAGCCTGTGATAGTGGAGCCTCTTGGGAGGGCATCAAGATGACGGAACACACTTTGAGTGAACAGCAATTGAATTCGACACTGGGTAAAGCTACAGCAAACGCCACGCTTAATATTGTGGGTCGTGACATTCCAGGCCAAGAAGTCATATTTACCGAAGGGGCTGTCGCCTTACTCGAATCCCTTTGTCGTGAATTTGCCGACGAAGTACCCGCCTTACTCGCTAAACGTAAAGATAAGCAAGCGCGTATCGATAAAGGATCATTACCAGACTTTCTGCCTGAAACCCGAGCTATTCGTGATGGTGCATGGCAAATTCGCGGTATTCCCGATGACTTGCTTGACCGCCGCGTAGAAATCACAGGTCCCGTTGAACGTAAGATGGTGATTAACGCACTCAACGCCAATGCCAAAGTGTTTATGGCCGACTTTGAAGATTCCTTAGCACCAAGCTGGGAAAAAGTCGTCGAAGGTCAAATCAATCTACGTGATGCCGTGCGTGGTGATATTGAGTACACAGCACCGGACACGGGTAAGCACTATAAATTAGGACCAAATCCGGCAGTGCTTATCTGCCGCGTTCGTGGTCTGCACCTTAAAGAAAAACACGTACAGTTTAATGGCAAAGCGATTCCTGGCTCACTGTTTGATTTCGCACTGTATTTCTACCACAACTATCGCCAACTTTTGGCCAAGGGCAGTGGTCCATACTTTTATATTCCTAAGTTAGAAAGTCATGTTGAAGCGCGCTGGTGGGCAAAAGTATTTGCTTTTGTTGAGGAAAGGTTTTGTCTGCAAGCGGGCACGATTAAATGTACTTGCCTGATCGAGACGTTACCGGCCGTGTTCGAAATGGACGAAATCCTCTATGAGCTGCGTTCCAATATCGTCGCGCTGAACTGTGGTCGCTGGGATTACATCTTCAGCTATATCAAAACATTAAAGCGTCATAGCGACCGAGTCTTACCGGATCGCCAAGCCGTCACTATGGATACGCCTTTCTTAAGCGCTTATTCAAGACTCTTGATTAAGACCTGCCACAAACGCGGTGCGTTAGCGATGGGCGGCATGGCGGCCTTTATTCCAGCTAAAGATCCGGTTCAGAACGAAGCGGTATTGCAGCGAGTTCGTCGAGATAAAGAACTGGAGGCGCGTAACGGCCACGATGGCACTTGGGTCGCGCACCCTGGCCTTGCCGATACCGCTATGGGTATTTTCAACGAATATATAGGCCAAGATCACTGTAATCAATTGCATATTACCCGTGATGTCGATGCGCCTATTCTGGCTAGCGAACTGCTTAAAACCTGCGACGGTGAGCGCACCGAACAGGGGATGCGTCTGAACATTCGTATCGCACTGCAGTATTTAGAGGCTTGGATCAGCGGCAACGGTTGCGTACCTATTTACGGCTTAATGGAAGATGCGGCTACGGCTGAGATTTCTAGAGCCTCAATTTGGCAATGGATCCAACATGGTAAGTCGCTATCAAACGGCAAACTCGTGACCAAGCAACTCTTTAAAGACATGTTGGTTGAAGAGCTGTCGAACGTGAAAAAAGAAGTGGGTAGCGACAGATTCACCCATGGCAAATTCACTCAAGCGGCGGTGTTGCTCGAAGACATTACCACTTCCGACGAGCTGGTCGATTTCTTAACCTTACCCGGTTACGAAATGCTGACAGCTTAGAATGAACTCATTTGCTTGAACCGTTTTAGGTAAACCAGATTTAGCTGTGGCGGGGCTACCGTCAACCAAACAATTTAGCAGAGTGAAACTGGGGGGCAGTTTCATGATAGCTACAACATCAAAGATAAAGGAGCGACACTATGACTAAGGCAACGACTCAGACTTCACGTCAAGAGCAGATTGATGCAATCAAGAGAGATTGGGCAGAAAACCCACGTTGGAAAAACGTGCGTCGTCCTTATACCGCAGAAGAAGTGGTTGCGCTTCGCGGTTCAATCGTGCCTGAGAATACTATCGCTAAGCGCGGTGCTGCTAAGTTATGGGAATTGGTTAACGGTGGCGCTAAAAAAGGCTATGTGAATTCATTGGGTGCGTTAACGGGTGGTCAAGCGGTACAACAGGCGAAAGCGGGTATCGAAGCGATTTACCTTTCAGGTTGGCAAGTGGCAGCCGATGCTAACTTAGCCGGCACTATGTACCCAGATCAATCTTTATACCCTGCCAACTCAGTGCCAGCTGTGGTGTCACGCATCAATAACTCATTCCGTCGCGCCGACCAAATTCAGTGGGGCAATGGCGTAAATCCAGAAGATGAAAAATTTGTTGATTACTTTCTGCCAATTATTGCTGATGCAGAAGCGGGTTTTGGCGGCGTATTAAATGCCTTCGAACTGATGAAGTCGATGATCGACGCGGGCGCTGCCGGTGTTCACTTTGAAGATCAGTTAGCTTCAGTGAAAAAATGTGGCCACATGGGCGGCAAAGTATTAGTGCCAACCCAAGAAGCGGTACAAAAGCTGGTTGCTGCACGTTTAGCGGCGGATGTGAGCGGTGTCGATACGCTGGTTATCGCACGTACCGATGCTAACGCGGCCGATTTGTTAACTTCAGATTGCGACCCATACGATCGTGATTTCGTGACTGGCGAGCGCACCAATGAAGGTTTCTACCGTGTTAAAGCCGGTCTTGACCAAGCGATTTCTCGTGGTCTGGCTTATGCTCCGTATGCGGATTTGATTTGGTGTGAAACCGCAAAACCGGATCTTGAAGAAGCGCGTGTTTTTGCTGAAGCGATTCATGCTCAGTACCCAGATCAGCTGCTTGCTTACAACTGTTCGCCTTCGTTCAACTGGAAGAAAAATCTGGACGACGCCACTATCGCGCGCTTCCAACAAGCATTATCAGACATGGGCTACAAGTACCAGTTCATCACTTTAGCCGGCATCCACAACATGTGGTACAACATGTTCGACCTCGCTTATGACTATGCTCGTGGCGAAGGTATGAAGCATTATGTTGAGAAAGTTCAAGAAGTTGAGTTTGCTGCAGCGAAGAAAGGTTACACCTTCGTCGCGCATCAACAGGAAGTGGGCACAGGTTATTTCGACCAAGTGACTACGGTTATTCAAGGTGGCCATTCATCAGTGACTGCACTGACTGGGTCTACCGAAGAAGAGCAGTTTTAAGCAGTAAGCAGCGCTTAGGATGATCCATTGTGATTGTGGATCACTCCTCAGCACGCCTTACATTGATATATGTGGTGAGGCGTGGTTAAAAACTCGAAATAGAGGGCAAGGGCGGACTGTGATGAGTTACCGAGCTTGCAGCTTAAATCTCGAGTTGAGTATGAAAGAGTGTTACCCGTAAGCCTGTGTTTAGCTGCTCTGCAGCTGTTGTCCCCCGTGCAGTTCGCCTACATGTGCTGTGCGGGTTTTTAAGTCAAATTTTGTGACTTAACTTCCTACCCAGTAAGTTTTTGCTTGCCTTAGCTTGGCGACTCTATGAGTCGCTATTTTTTTGCTTATTGGTTCACTATTGCGCTGATTAATATGGTGCAACTCTGATACGGCTTGGTGCAATAATCGGATTATTTTACAGCAGCTTATTGCTATCTCATTGTTATTTAATAGCTATCAAATGTGGCCTGAATAATGCTCTGAATATCACGGGAAGTTACAGTGCATTAAAGCTGATTATTGGCATTCATATTGAGGTCACCGCCATGAAATATTACAGTCGCCGTTTAGTTAAACCTGAACATTTAAATCCAGCAAATACCCTGTTTGGCGGTCAGTTGCTCAGTTGGATAGACGAGGAGGCCGCCATCTTTGCTGCCTGTCAGATGAAGAGCACGAGCCATGTGACTAAGCTGATTTCTGAAATCAACTTTATGACGCCAGCGCATCAAGGGGATGTGATCGAGTTTGGTCTGGAGCTGGTGAGTCTTGGCCACAGTTCTATTACCGTGAGCTGTCAAGTACGCAATAAGATGACGCAGGCGCCAGTGGTGAGTATAGATAAGATGGTGTTTGTGCATGTGAATGCTCAAGGATTGCCCGTGCCCCATGGTATTCGGGCGAATGCGGCTTAAGGGGCGTAGCGCTTAAAATGCGTGATGCTTAAATGTATAAGATGCTTAAAATGAGCAGTGACGCCTAGGCGTCACTGTCATTAGTCTTTGGTTAAATCTTCTTTTACCGATTTGACCGCATCGCGTGAAGCATGACCTATGGCTTTTGTCGTGTCTCGAGTCGCGTGGCCTATCTCAGTGGTGACTTCTTTAGTCGTTGTGCCGATGGCACGGCCTGCGTCCTTTAAATCCGCACAGGCGGATGTAGCGAGTAATAAAGGAATAATAATGAGCGTCGCTTTATTCATTGTGATGCCAATCCTCAATTTAAGTTCGTAACTCAATTTACTGGGCCTTGCCATTTTTACTGTGCTAAATGACATTCGGGACAATATAACAGATCTTGAGCTGAATCACGCTATGGCGACATTATCTGCTGAGTCGCTGTTGCAATGCTTCTGTTCGAGTATCAACCGAGTGAGTGAAACTAAGAGCATTAAATGACGTCGTGGGTTGAGTTATCGAACTCGACAAATAAAAACGCCAGTGGCGTTTTGCGCACTGGCGTCTAAGGTCGCTAAATAATACTGCAAAGATTATTCGAGTTTGGCTAAGCGTTGTTGATAGTCTTCAATCAGGTGCTGCATAATTTCTTCTGGCGCCGCATCGTCACAGCAATCGTCTAAAAAGATTTTAAAGGTGACTAAGGCATGGCCGTCATTTTTGAGTCTGTCACTCTGCATTGAGAAGTAAGCATCTTCATTTTCGGCTTTACGAACCACAAACTTATTCGTTTCGAAGGTTTTTTCCCCAGAAAGCTCGTGCCATTTAGTGATGCGATTTAACGCGATCTCACAGGACTGGTTCATTTCAATATGATTTAACCAAGTAACGGGATGTTCAGGATCTTTGTAATGTGGACATCTAACTGTGTAGTTATATACATGGGTGATTGCAGTCATAGCGTACCTACCTGTTCGAGGATATTGTTGCCATCATAGGCATCGTTTTTGAATTCGGTCAATCATTAATTAAGTCTATATAGCCTTGATGTTTTTTGACGGAGAAGGATAGTTACTGCATGAAAATTAACCATTTACTTAATCTGTCATGTCTCTATTTAGCATGAGTTTTATGCCAATAACTTTGTGCTAGATCTCAGTTTTGGGTGAAGTTTCGCTTTTGCTGAATTACTGATTAATAAAGCAACAACTTGGTCGTCAGTAAGTCTTATTGATAAAAAGAGTTAACAGCGGAGTAAATAGGTTAATTAAACTTTGATGGGAGCTATACGGGTAACTGGCAGCATAAGTTGTCGCAGAGGAAACGCAGAAGGCAGAATGGACAGAGGCCCATTCGTTAGAACGGGCCTCTCAGCTGGCTTCATCTTTTGCAGGGAAAAAGCGAACTGGGGCCATCTTATCGGATCTGTAACAGTCTGTAACCCACAGAGATCACGTTTTTTATATCATTTTGCTATGAATATTTTAGGTTCAGATCCTTTCTTCTTGAATATGCTGATTTGTGAGTGTTTTGTCAGTGCAAAGGTGCATAGACACTGAGTTTTATGTTGGTTTTTGTTACTCAATTTTTAAGATAGTAACTTATACCAATCACATTAAATATCTAATCAGTTCAGAGCCTCACAGGCATCTCAATCCAAGGCGCATTGACGCAGAAATGGTTATTCCCTTTTAAGTCAATGCAACACGGGAGTGGGATGCCTGTGTGGCTCCCGAAGGGCGGCTGATGTTCACTACATGGCAACGCGCTTTATACTGCGTTTAAGGCTTTCGACAGAGCACCACTATGCCTTCAAGCCTTCGCCTTGTCTAAAGCGCGTTGAACTCCCGCTGAATGAACAGATATTTAAGACGATTGGTATTACCTCACCATCTTGTTGATACAGGTGTAAAAAAGGCCCCAATAGTGCAGCAATAATCTGTGCACTATTGGAGCCTAAAACGAATTCATTGGAGGATGAAGTCGTGTTTACGCACTAGCAGGACAATAAGTCGTTATCCAGCAAGTTAGCGCACGATTGTTGTGTGCTAACTTGCGATTGGTAAGGTATGGCGCTTACAGCGCACAATTACAGCGCATTAGTGAAGATCTGACAGATCTCCGCATGGGTCGCTTGTTTTGGATTGGTGAATCCACAGGCATCTTTTAACGCGTTATCCGCAAGTGTTGGAATATCTTCCGCTTTCACGCCTAATAAGGTCAGGTTTTCAGGGATCTTAACCGCAACAGACAGTTTTTTGATTGCCGCTATCGCCGCACTGGCACCTTGTTCATCTGTCATCGCAGACACATCCACGCCCATAGCCTTGGCAATGTCTTTTAAGCGCGCAGGGACGACCTGGGCGTTATATTCCTGCACATGGGGCAGCAGCAGGGCGTTACACACGCCGTGGGGCAGATCGTAGAAACCGCCTAATTGGTGCGCCATCGCATGCACATAACCTAAGCTGGCATTGTTAAACGCCATACCCGCTAAGAACTGGGCATAGGCCATTTGTTCACGGGCGTTGATGTCTTGACCGTTTTCAACTGCGTTGACTAAGTTAGCTTGAATCAATTCCATGGCCTTGATCGCACAGGCGTCGGTGATCGGGTTAGCTGCAATAGACACATAGGCTTCAACCGCGTGAGTCAGTGCATCCATACCGGTTGCGGCAGTTAGGCTCGCAGGCTTTTTCAGCATGAGCTCAGGGTCGTTGACCGACAGCAAAGGCGTGGTGTGTTTATCGACAATCGCCATTTTAATGTGTCGGGCTTCGTCGGTAATGATACAGAAGCGCGTCATTTCACTGGCTGTGCCTGCTGTTGTATTAATGGCCACTAACGGCAACTGAGGTTTTGCGGATTGATCTAACCCTTCGTAATCCTTAATGCTGCCGCCATTGGTGGCAACAAGGGCGATACCCTTGGCGCAATCATGGGGTGATCCGCCGCCGAGTGAAATCACAAAGTCACACTTGTTGGCTTTTAACAGGGCTAAACCCGCTTCGACGTTCGTCACGGTTGGGTTAGGTTGTACGCCATCATAGATGGTGGAGGTAATGCCATTTTGACCGAGTTTTTCGGCCACTTCACCCACTAAGCCAATCTTGACTAAGGGTTTATCTGTCACTATGAGTGCGTGTTTAAAGCCTAAGGTTTTGATGTCACCGATAGCATCATCCACTGCGCCTTGGCCTAATACGTTGACAGAAGGAATAAAAAATTTAGCAGCCATAAAATCCACCTATTTGCTTGTAAAGATTAAGTTGTGTTCTTTTCTGGTGATCAAGCTACCAATTTGGAGGTAGTGAAAGTGTGAGCTTGATCGAGTTCGGCGCTTATCTGAGGGTAATTTCCCACTAAAGTTGGAACTAGGTAACTAAATTTCGGACTTTTATGACGGGTATTAGTGTTGGCGTACGATATGGTTTTTTAGCGTTGTTAGCGCCCCTGGTGATGCATCATTTCTGTGCATTTTTCGTTTGCTTTTTATCCCACTTTCTTATCCAGAGTTTGACGGCTCAATTGTTAAATCTAACAGAGGTTAAACCTCATTAATACTCTCATTCGTAGCATTAACTTCAGTTAATTAGTTTGATATCTAATATTAATTATGCGTACTGCTGTGGTTGTGGTAGGGCCGCAAGTCAAAGAAATCTATACATTTATCTTGTTTTTACACATTAATTATTTTTTACATAACTAACTTGTGAGCTTTGTCACTGTGCTATTTTAGGTTGATAGTTACATCACTAATCATTATCATGATTGTTAATTGAACGTTCAATTAACGTCGTTCAGAGTATTGAGAGAGTGGTTATTCCTTGAGTATTTATGCCTAAAGCCGCAATGAAATTGATACGCAGACAGCAGCTTATCGATGCGACATTAGCATCGGTTGCCTTGCATGGATTGCAGCACACGACCATCAACAGCATTAGTCAGTTGGCGGGGATGTCGTCGGGGATCATCAGTCATTATTTCAGTGGTAAGCAGGGCTTGATCCAAGCGACGCTACGCCACTTGCTCGAGCAGTTAAAGCAGGCGTTGCTCAATCGAATCCAAGGACAAGTGTTGGCGCCAACAGAGCGCTTAATGATGATAGTTGAAGCGAATTTTACCGAGTTACAGCGCTCACGAAATGTCACTCACACTTGGCTGAGTTTTTGGGCACAGGCCGTCCACGATCCCCAGTTAGCCCGTTTGCAGAATATCAATAGTCGCCGCTTATACAGCAACTTACATTTTTCCTTTCGGCACGTGTTGCCTAAAGAGTTTGCCCTGATGGCTGCTGAGCAAACGGCGGCGATGATCGATGGATTTTGGTTACGCAGCGCCTTAAGTGAAACCCCTGAGCAAGATTTTGTTCAGGCCGAAAAATTATGCAAAACCTTTATCCACAATGTGATAAAGCAGCATGGAGTCAAAACATGTCAGTAGAAGTACAATACAACTTTATTGCGGGTCAGTTGCTCGCAAACGATAGCGGCGAAACCTTCGACGTCGTCAATCCTGCCACAGGGCAATTGGCGTACCGAGTGCAAGTGGCCGATGAAAAAATTCAGCAAGCGGCCATCGAGAGCGCCAAAAAAGGCTTTGCGATTTGGTCTGCCATGAGTGCTACTGAACGCAGCCGTATTCTGTTAAACGCGGTCGCATTATTGCGCGCTCGTAATGATGAACTCGCGGCAATCGAAGTGTGCGATACAGGTAAACCTTGGCAAGAAGCCTCAGTGGTTGATGTGGTCACAGGCGCTGATGCCATTGAGTTTTTCGCCCATATTGCCCCAGGGCTTGAAGGCGCACAGCAGCAAGTCGGTGGAGATTTTTATTACACTCGCCGCGAGCCCTTAGGCATTTGTGCTGGCATTGGCGCGTGGAATTATCCATTGCAAATCGCCTGTTGGAAGGCCGCACCTGCCTTAGCTAGCGGCAATGTGATGATTTTTAAACCTTCGGAAGAAACGCCGCTTGGCGCACTGAAATTGGCGCAACTCTTAAGTGAGGCGGGTTTGCCCGATGGCGTATTTAACGTCGTGATGGGTGACGGCAAGGTTGGCGCTTGGTTAACGGGGCATCCAGATATTGCCAAAGTGTCTTTCACGGGGGAGGTCGGTACTGGTAAAAAAGTCATGGCCGCGGCGGCAAGTTCATTAAAAGACGTCACTATGGAACTCGGTGGTAAATCACCGCTTATCGTATTTGATGATGCCGATATCGATAATGCCGTTTCAGGTGCCATGCTCGGTAACTTCTATACCCAAGGTGAAGTCTGTACTAATGGGACGCGGGTGTTTGTCCATGAGTCAGTTTATCCACGCTTTATCGAAAAACTGCTTATGCGTACTCAAACCAATATTGTGGTGGGCGATCCTATGGCGCCAGAGACTAACTTTGGCGCCTTGATCTCCAAAGATCACCAGCAAAAAGTGCTCGATTATATTCAGCAAGGTATCGATGACGGCGCAACGCTGCTCACCGGTGGCACAGCATTAACACCTGAAAATGCTCCCAATGGTTACTTCGTCGCCCCGACGATTTTCACCGATTGCACCGACGAGATGCGCATCTGTAAAGAAGAAATCTTTGGCCCTGTAATGTCCGTGCTTACCTTTAAAGATGAAGCCGAAGTGATTGCTCGAGCAAACAATACCGCTATGGGCTTGGCCGCTGGGGTGTTTACCCAAGATATCAGCCGTGCTCATAGGGTCATTCATCAGTTACAGGCGGGTATTTGCTGGATCAATGCCTATGGCGCCTCGCCAGCCGAAATGCCCGTGGGAGGTTATAAGTTGTCGGGCATTGGCCGTGAAAACGGTAGCGAGACACTCAAGCATTACACCCAAGTTAAAGCCGTTTATGTGGGTCTACAGCCCTTAGAAAGCCCATTTTAAGGAGGCATTTTGACTCAGTCATTAGAGCAAAAATATTATAACTACATCATAGTTGGCGCAGGCTCAGCGGGTTGTGTGCTCGCCAATCGCTTGTCAAAGGATCCTAAAAACGAAGTGCTGTTATTAGAAACCGGAGGCAGTGATAAGAGTATCTTTATTCAAATGCCGACGGCGTTATCAATTCCGATGAACAGCCCTAAATATGCTTGGCAGTTTGAGACGCAGCCTGAGCCGTATTTAGATAATCGCAAGATGCATTGTCCTCGGGGCAAGGTGCTTGGCGGTTCATCGTCGATCAATGGCATGGTATACGTTCGTGGTCATGCTAGGGACTTTGATGAGTGGCAGGCGCAAGGGGCGACCGATTGGGATTATAGCCACTGCTTACCGTACTTTAAGAAGGCGGAAACCTGGGCCTTTGGTGGTGATGAGTATCGCGGCGAGTCTGGACCGTTAGGCGTGAATAACGGCAACCAGATGCAAAATCCCTTATACCAAGCCTTTGTGGATGCGGGCATTGCGGCGGGGTATTTATCGACCGCCGATTATAATGCCGCGCAGCAAGAAGGTTTTGGCCCTATGCATATGACGGTCAAAAAAGGCGTACGCTGGTCAACCGCCAATGCCTATTTACGCCCAGCGATGGCTAGACGTAACCTCACGGTTGTGACCCACGCTTTAGTGCATAAAGTGTTATTGGAAGGACAAACGGCTGTTGGCGTTCGCATTGAACACAAAGGTAAAGTTGAAGATATTCGTTGTAACAAAGACGTGATTTTAGCTGCTGGCTCAATAGGTTCGCCGCATTTACTGCAATTATCAGGCATTGGCGATCCCCAAGTATTGGCCGATGCAGGGGTCGAGTTACAACATGAGTTGCCCGGTGTTGGTCAGAATTTACAGGATCATTTAGAGTTTTATTTCCAATTCAAATGCCTTAAACCGATTTCACTCAATGGCAAGTTAGATCCTTTCAGCAAGTTCTTAATCGGTGCTCGGTGGATTTTAGATAGATCCGGTTTAGGGGCTACGAATCACTTCGAGTCCTGTGGTTTTATTCGCTCAAAAGCGGGTCTGGAATGGCCAGATTTACAGTACCACTTTTTACCTGCGGCTATGCGTTACGATGGCAAAGAAGCCTTTGCGGGTCATGGGTTTCAGGTGCATGTGGGCCATAACAAGCCTAAAAGTCGTGGTGCCGTGACCTTAGTGTCGGCAGATCCAAAAGTGCCGCCCAAAATTCAGTTCAATTATTTACAGCATCCCGATGATATTGAAGGCTTTAGGGCCTGCGTGCGTTTGACTCGTGAGATCATCAATCAGGCACCATTCGATGAGTATCGCGGTGAGGAAATTCAACCCGGCATACAAGTGCAAACCGATGCACAAATCGATGCCTTTGTGCGCCAATCGGTTGAGAGTGCTTATCATCCTTCTTGCTCGTGCAAGATGGGCACAGATGCGATGGCGGTGGTGGATCCTGAAACCCGCGTGCACGGCTTGCAGAATTTACGGGTGGTGGATTCTTCTATTTTCCCGACTATCCCGAACGGCAATTTGAACGCGCCGACCATCATGTTGGCCGAGCGCGCCGCGGATATGATTTTAGAGGCTGAGATGTTAGTGCCAGCAGATTCCGCCGTTGTGGTTGCCGACGCTTGGCAAACCACACAAAGAAGTACTGCGACAGGTTAACGGCGCAAGTTAACGCCATAAGTGAACAACATGCCTGCTCGGTCCGTCTTATTGGCGGACTGGCGGCTTCTCTCTTCAGAGTGACTCATTAATTGATGACTCAAAAGGGTCATGATTCATTTTATCTAAAGGGTCGGTCAGCCCGCAGTGAGTGTGCAAATGACCGCTTTCACGACTGATCATCTATCAGGGTTTAACTATCGCGGAGTGTTTTTAAGTAGCGATATTTAAGGCTTGAGGGCAGAACGTTGCCTTTAAAAATGGTTCAGTTTTTATTATTAAATAAAACATGGAGTTACATTTTATGGGTTTATATCCAGATGCCGACTTACACCCAGTATCGACTGGGACTGAGTGCTCATTATGACTTGGTTATTATCCGCAGGGATACTGTTCACTTTTACCGCGATTGCGTTTGTGATTTATCGCTGGGGCAATATTCGCTGTATCGGGGTGACGCCTGTGCGTACTTTTACCTTTATCGCGATTCTGTTTACCTCAGGACTTGATGTCGGCTTGATCATGTTTCCGCTCACCGAGTTTGCGGGTTACGCCAATGTGGCGGCGAGTCCTGAATACGGCTTTAGTAATCCACTGGCGATTGAGTTTGGCTTCTGGGCCTTCTTGATTTGGAGCTTCTACTTTTTAACCTGTTTCTATTTTTGTGTCATCGAGCCTAGGGTGAAGTTTTTTGATATTCCTTGGGTTAAGTTCATCAATAATATCGTAATTATTGGCACCTGCGCCTTTACCGCCTATTTGCTATTGAGCAATTTACCTTGGTATTTACCCGAATTAGGCGATGGCGAAACTATAGTCGGTAGCTTCTATTTAATCGTATTTATGGTGATCGCCGCGGCTGTGTATTCCAGCACTAGCATACGTTATGTGCGTATCTTGAGTCTGGCTAGCACTTGGTTGTTTTTAGGCTTGATTGCCATGATGTGGGCCAGTGCATTTTTATCGGCTGACTCGAGTGTGGGCGAGTTCTTTACGACCTTTGCCATGCTGGGTGACTACTTCGGCAATATTCAACATTTTGTGTTACCCATCAACGACTACCATGAGTTTTATCTATTCTGGTGGTTTGCGTGGAGCATTATGATCGGTCAATTTACCTCACGCTTTGTCGGCGGCATGAAAACCTACCAAGTGCTGTTGGCCATGATGGTGTTTCCGTCTATCCCCATCGCGATTTGGTTCACTGTACTTTATTACTACAGCGCCAATGGCTTAGATACCTCGGGCTTCTATAATCTGGCGATGGTGATTGTGGGAATTACCTTTGTAATCAATTCACTCGACTCACTGGTGCGCCTGTATACAGATAATCTTAATTTGACCATTGAGCGGTTAGGCAAGTTTAAATATGTCAGCTTTAACTTAGTCTTGCTCTGCAGTCTGACATTACTCTTTCAATTAGACTTTCTTCAAATTCAATGGGTTGGTGCAATCGCACTGAGCCTGATCTTTAGCTGTTTTGGTTACATCATGATGACGCAATTGCAAACTGTTCGTGCCATTGAGCGCTCGCCAAAAGAGAACAAAATCGACTTTACTAAAATTGAGCTAGCCAACTAATGGAAAAATTGATAATGAAATCAAAATGTTTTTATCTTGTCGCTGGTGGATTGTTATTGATGTCGACTGCGGCCAATGCTGGATTATCGGCCACTGTGACGGCGACGTCGGATTACACTTTTAATGGTGTCAGCCAAACTGACAGTGGCCCAGCACTGCAAGGCAGTCTGGATTACGGTTTTGATTCGGGCTGGTATGTGGGTGGTTTTACGTCGAACGTCGACTTTGGGGGGAACGACAGTACTTGGTTGGAACTCGATGCCTATGCGGGTAAATTTTATCAGCTCAATGAGCAACTGAGTTTCGATGTCGGACTTGCTTATTACACTTACCACGGCGAGTCGTTTTCCGATGAGTACAACTATCCTGAGCTATATAGCAAGTTAGGATATGATAGTTCACTGGGTCACTCTGAAGCTAAGTTAACCTACACATGGGATTACTTTGGTTTGGGTGGTGAGCATTACACTATGTTGCTTGGCCATACTGTCAGTGTCGCTGAAGGACATGATATTCGCTTTAGTGTCGATCGCTCGACATCACTTGATGAGGATAAATGGTCATGGGATGGTGGCAAATCTTTTAATCATTTCCGTATCGCCTATCTGACCAGCTGGAGTGGCTTTGATTTTAGCCTTGCCGCTGAAGATACTAGCATGAACTTAGATACCAGTGACGAGCGTCTCGTGTTGTCGGTATCGCGTCAATTCATGTTGTAATCTAAGGGACTTTTACCATAAAAGCACCTCCCGTGGGTGAGTTCAGTCGCGCTTTCTGGTAAGGTGCACTCGTTGCTTAGAATGGGGAGAATGAAAAGAACGATGGAAAAGTACGAACAACTGCTCATTTCGCTGCGCCGAGTGATACGCGCTATCGACATTCATTCTCGCCAGCTGAACAAACACTCAGGTTTAACTGGGCCGCAATTGATGGTGATGCAGAAAATCGCCCAATTGGATGCGCCATTGGCTAAAACCGTGGCGGAAGAAATTACGCTCAGCCCTGCCACAGTGACGACCATTATCGATCGACTCGAGGGCCGTGGTTTAGTGATCCGTCTACGCAGTGAGACTGATAAACGTAAGGTGCATTTATACCTTAGCGATGCGGGCCGAGCACTGTTACAGGACTCTCCTAAACCGCTACAGGATCATTTTATTAAGCGTTATCAGAATCTTGAAGAATGGGAGCAGAGTCAATTGCTCTCAGCCGTTGAGCGTATCGCGACTATGATGGACGCCGATAAAATTGATGCGGCGCCTATGCTCTTGGTGGGGAAGATCCAAGGGGATGAGTAAGTTTCGTTTTTTCAACGACTAAAGTTATAAGATAAAAAAGCACTGAATTCTCAGTGCTTTTTTGCTTTTAGCCGATTAAGCGTTAGATTAGACAGCAGGGCAGCTTGTTTCTGTTACTGAATTGATGAGGATCTCTTGTACTGGTGTGTCTTGGAAGCCTTCGATATTTTTTGTTGGGACTATGCTGATTTGATCTGCCACCTCTATGCCGTCAACCACTTTGCCAAACACGGCATAACCATAACTACTCGCTGACGCGTCTAGATGTGGATTATCTAATACATTGATAAAGAACTGAGAGGCAGCGGTATCAGGTGCATTTGCTCTTGCCATCGCAATAGTGCCACGTTTGTTGCTAATACCGACTGCGGCTTCATTCTTGATTGAGGCACTGGTCGGTTTGCTTTTGAGACCAGTGGTAAAACCGCCGCCTTGGATCATAAAGTTATTGATGGTTCTATGGAATAAGGTGCCGTTATAGAAAGACTTATCAACATACTGCTTAAAGTTTTTACCTGTGATTGGCATGTTAGTTAAGTCAATGGCAAGTGTGATATCGCCTTTCGTCGTTTTCATTAAATAACACACATCCGCAGCTAAGGCTGGCGGAGTGGGATCGGGCGTCGGTGGCGTCGGCGTTAAATCACCATCTGTACTTCCTTCACAACCCGTCAAGGCTATACAGCCGACAAATAGTAATCCTGATAACTTCTTCATTTCATATCCTTATTCTCAATCATCATTGGGGTGTTTTGCTTTAGCATTCCATGGCTTCGAGCCACTGGCGTATATGCGAGGGCATATCAGGTTCCATGAATTTAATGTTGTTATTATGTTTCTATGCTGTAGCGAGACGAGATGTTGACAGAGGAGAGATAGGCTGTTCAAGTTATAAAACACAATTGATACAAAGTGTTGCACTGATGTCTGTGGTTAATATGTCACCTGACGTATTTGTTAGTATTAGTCTGAACGCAATGACATAAAAATGACTTAGGCTTGTCATGTTATTTCTATCCCTTTGCTCTTCACTTATTGCATGCTTTAGGAGCCATGCTTGCCCTCTTGCTGAACGCATGCCCCAATTTAGTGCATTCCACTCTTTATATCCTGATAGCTACTGAGCGCCAACTTAACTGAGTGCTTCTAGTAAGTTACTGATTTTTTGAAAAAGTTTTTTGTTATTTCTCTGAAATATTTATGTCATCTTCTTGTTACTTTTCGTTGGCATGGTTACTGTATATCTAAAGCTATGGATGAGCGGTCGCGGGGGCGACAAAATATGGGGCTGGAAAAGTTGCTGTATTTGCGGGGAGTTGGAGCAGAATTTACTGATTGTTTTGGCCAAAATATCCATATTTCCGAGGTAGACAGGCAAGGTATCTTGACCTGTATGTTACAGGAAAAAAACAGCGTGGCAGGGACTGCCATTGATGCTCCTGCTACAGAAGCGTTATTGAGTGATGCTGGGCTGTCCTGTGTCGATGCGGTATTGACCGAAGCACTGATCGCGTCGCAAATTGATCTACTGGATGCCCGTCCTTGGACTCAGGTGCTACCTGAATTCCATTGGTGTTTTGTGGATGAACCTTGGATAAGCCTTTGTTTACCGGAAACCTATACCTCAGATCTGAGTGTGGCGATTGAATGCGAACAGGGTGAGTCTATCGTATTTGATGTGCCTTTCTCGGCGCTTAAGTCCATTGGCGATTACCGCATTGAACAAACGCTTTATCTTCACTATCGCCTTGATCTTACGCAACTAGGATTCGCACGCCTCGATTTAGCTGAGGCCAAGACCCAAGCTTTCCCTGACAACTTAATGCCCGCCGAGACTGAAGCGGTGAATTTAGCGTCCTATTTCCTGAGCAGCCAAGAGTTCACTAACAACCCTGCATTCACAAAAAACCAAGACTCATTTGCGCAAGTAGCAGACAAAAATGCGAGTGATTTCTCTGTGTTAGGTTTGGGCTTTCATCGCATAGCCTTAAGCTTAAAACATGCCCTATCGACAAGTACACAAGCGGCAAGCTCTGCGCTAGAGGGCTGTGTGACGGCAGAGGCTGATACTCGTACTTTGTTCTCTGGTACCTTAATGGTGGCGCCGCGGGCCGCTTACCAAGGCGTACTCACGGCTGTCGCCCAAGGTAAACGCCATAAACCTTGGGGGATCAGCGTTCAACTTTACAGTTTGCGCAGCGAGAGCCAATGGGGCATTGGCGACTTTGGTGATTTAGAACAACTGATCGGGCTGGTGGCGGCGCAGGGCGCGGATTTTATTCAACTCAATCCCTTGCATGCCCTCGATATTGCGGCGCCAGAGCATCCGAGTCCTTATAGTCCGTGCGATCGCCGCAGACTTAATCCTCTTTATATTCAATTACAAAGCGTTCCTGAATACCAAGCTCTTGCCACTGAATTTTCAAGCGCTACTTGGGTAGAGGCTATCGCCTTACTGAATCGTGATAATTGGCTCGATTATCCTAAAGTGAGCGAGCTGAAATACCGTGCCTTTGAGCAGTTATATCGCGTTTTTTGTGACACGCATCTGGCGAACGACACGCCCAGAGCGCAAAGATTCCATGAGTTTGTGCGTGAGCAGGGCAGTGCGCTACAAGAGTTTGCTCAAGCGGAATATTTGCGTAGTCTTAAAGCGTTTGTGCAAGAGGAAGGTTTCTATCTTTACCTGCAATTTGTGGCTGAAAAGCAGTTACACCTCTGTCAGCTAAAAGCTAAAGAGGTTGGGATGGGGCTGGGATTGATCCGTGATTTGGCCGTTGGTGCAGCGCTTCAGGGCAGTGAAGTACAGGCCAATGCCGAGCAGTTTTGTTTGAATGCCAGCATAGGTGCACCGCCCGATCCCTTTGCACCCCAAGGACAAAATTGGGGTTTAACGCCACTCGATCCGGTGAAGTTAAAACAACATCATTTCAGCCATTTTATCGCCTTGATCCGCGCCAATATGGAAAGCTGTGGCGCCTTACGTATCGATCATGTGATGGGTTTACTGCGACTCTGGTGGTGGCCGCTGGATAAGCAACTCGGTCACGGTGCCTATGTGTATTATCCCGTCGAAACCTTGCTCGCCATCGTTTGCCTTGAGAGCCAACGTGCTCGCTGTGTGGTGATTGGCGAAGATTTAGGACTGGTGCCACCTGACATAATTCATCGTCTCTACACTTCAGGCATTTATTCCAACGAGTTGTTCTATTTCTGCAAAGACCATCAAGGCTTTAAATCACCGGATCAATATAAGTCCCAAAGCTTAATGATGCTGGCGAACCACGATGTGCCGACTTTAGTGGCTTGGTGGTGTGGCAGCGATTTACACCTGCGTCGACAGTTATCCCTGTTTGAAACTGACGACCAGCTAGGCGAGGCGCTCGCGGGGCGTGAACATGAAAAGCAGCAACTCATTTCACTGTTAGTCTCTCAAGGTCTGTTAGCCGAGGCGGCGATAGCCGAACTCGATATTCAAACCTTACTCACGGCTTGGATGACCTTAGGAGCTCGCGGTAATAGTGCGCTATACAGCGTGCAACTGTGCGATTTATTAGCCGATCGCCATGCGGTGAACATTCCCGGTACTTGGCTCGAATATCCAAATTGGCAGCGTCGCCTGCCGCTGAATTTAACGCAAGTATCGACTTCGCCAGAGATACTGCAGCGATTACAAAATATCGCTGTGGCGAGACAGCTACCGAGCTAAATCTAGCACCAGCGAAAGGCTGCCTAAGTCGCACCACATTATGCCATCCCTAAAGATTAGATTATTAGGGGGTGTTATGTGGGTAAAGAGTGCCAATTTGCAAGTTTAATTGACTGATAAACGGAAGAAAAATGATGACTCAAGCCAATGCCTATTTCTACGATGGTGCCGACGTCGCCTTACTTAATGGTCAATACACTGATGTTTTTTCGCTCTTAGGTATGCACAGTGCCAACGAGGGTAAGGCATTAATTGTTCGTTGTTTTTTTCGCAATGCCCTCAATGTGGATGTGATCAGCATTAAAGATGGCCGCAAAGTGGCGAGTCTGGACAAAGTCAACGAGCAGGGACTGTTCGCCGGCACTCTGGGACGACGCGTCAAGCCGTTTCTCTACTTGCTACGGGTGGAATATCCCCTGTGTCAGTTAGATATAGTCGACCCTTATCAGTTTGATTCACTGCTCAATAGTGACGATATTTACCTGTTTGGTGAAGGCAGCGCCGAGCGAGCCTATGAATTTTTAGGTGCCAACTGGCGTCAAACCCAAGGCGTTGAAGGTGTGCATTTTTGTGTGTGGGCACCCAATGCTAAGCGGGTTTCTGTGGTGGGAGATTTTAACCATTGGGACGATACTCGCCATGTGATGCGCCAACATATTGCCAATGGTTTATGGGAGCTATTTTTACCCAATGTGGCTGAAGGTGCACACTATAAGTTTGATTTGGTTTATCAAAATGGTGAGCGCCATACTAAATCCGATCCCATGGCAACCCAAATGGAATGCGCGCCCCACAATGCTTCTATCGTGCCCAAAAAAGCCCACCATAGCTGGAATGATACCGCTTGGATGAGTAAGCGAGCGGCGACTGCTTGGCATAAAGCGCCCATGTCGGCCTACGAAGTGCACTTAGGTTCGTGGCGTCGTAAGGGAGAGCAAGGCGAGCAATATCTTGATTATCAAGACTTGATTGAACAGCTTATTCCCTATGTGAAGGAGCAAGGCTTTACCCACATCGAACTGATGCCGATCAGCGAGTTTCCCTTTGATGGTTCGTGGGGATATCAGCCTGTGGGTCTCTATGCGCCGACCCACAGATTTGGCGATGCCAATGGGTTAAAGGCCTTTGTGGATGCCTGCCATCAGGCGGGGATTGGTATTATCCTCGATTGGGTGTCGGCGCATTTCCCTAAGGATCCCCACGGCTTAGTGCGTTTCGATGGCACATGTCTGTATGAGCATGAAGATCCTCGCAAGGGTACACATCCCGATTGGGATACCCTAATTTATAACTATGATCGCGGTGAAGTGCGCAGCTTCTTGTTGAGTAATGCCTGTTACTGGCTGCGGGAGTTCCACTTTGATGGCCTGCGTCTCGATGCCGTGTCTTCTATGTTGTATCTCGATTACAGCCGCGAGCCGGGCCAATGGCTGCCTAATGCCTATGGTGGACGGGAGAATCTCGAGGCCATCAGTTTCTTACAAATTTTGAATCAACGCTTGTACCAAGCTTTCCCCGGCATTTGCATGATTGCCGAAGAGTCCACCGCTTTTGCGGGGGTGACTAAGCCGACGGATCAGCAAGGTCTCGGCTTTGGTTTTAAGTGGAATATGGGCTGGATGAACGACAGCTTAAGCTACTTAGGCCGTGACCCGCTTTACCGCCAGTTCCATCATCATCAATTGACCTTCAGTTTAATGTACGCCTATACCGAGCAATTTATGTTGTCCGTGAGTCACGATGAAGTGGTCCACGGTAAGGGTTCGTTGCTGCATAAAATTCCCGGTGACGATTGGCAGAAATTTGCAACTCTGCGTGCCTATTACGGTTTTATGTGGGGGCATCCAGGTAAGAAATTACTCTTTATGGGCTGCGAGTTTGGTCAGCGAAATGAGTGGAACCATAACCAGAGTTTAGATTGGCACTTATTGGCCTATGAACCGCACCAAGGCGTCCAGCGTTGGCTTAAAGATCTCAATCACTTATATCAAAAAATGCCAGCCTTATCGGTTCAGGATTACGAGGGCGCAGGATTTCGTTGGCTAGATTGTGAGAATAGCCGCGACAGCATCTTTACCTTTGTGCGTTACGGGTTAGTGGGTGATGCGCCGTTAGTGTTTGTCATCAACATGACGCCCCAATTACACACTGGGTTCCGTATTGGTTTGCCTTTGGCGGGGGATTACCGCGAATATCTTAATAGCGATAGCCAGATTTATGGTGGCAGTAATCAAGGTAATGCGAGCACTGTGGTTGCTGAGTCGCTGCCGTGGCAAGGAATGGCGCAGAGCGCGCTGATCACTGTGCCGCCCTTGGGCTGCCTAGTGATAGGGCCTGCAACTGGATTGGCTGAGGCGAACTAGCATGCAAAAGCCTACGGCTGATGATATTAAGCTTAATCCTGACGCTAAAAATCACCCATTTCAAAGCGAAAAATGGGCGTTAGGGGTAGGTGAGCCTTTTCCGCTCGGTGCTAATGTTGAGGGCGATGGCGTCAACTTTGCGTTATTTTCAGCTAACGCCACAGCGGTTGAGTTATGTTTATTTGATGACAATGGCGAGCAAGAAGTCGCGCGTATTGTGTTAACTGAACAAACCCAGCAAATCTGGCATGTGTTTGTGCAAGGGCTTAAGGCGGGGCAACTCTACGGTTATCGCGTTTATGGCTCCTATGAGCCTCAGCTTGGTCACAGATTTAACCCCAATAAATTATTGCTCGACCCCTATGCGCGCCAGCTCGTCGGTGAATATCGCGACCATGAGTCTAACTATGGTTACGAGCTGAACCACATGGATGAAGACTTATCTTTCAGCAAGTTAGATAACGCTGCCTATGTGCCAAAATGCAAGGTCGTGGACATTCGTCCATTAATCGAGATAGCTGCCAAGCAGTCGATTCAGCCCCTTGCGACGAGGTTTCAGCCCAAACCCCTTGAGCGCAGCATCATTTATGAGATGCATGTTAAAGGCTTTACGGCGGCGCATCCTGAGATTGAACCCCATAAACGTGCCACCTTTGCGGGTTTAGCGACTCAGCCAGCTATCGATTATTTGGCCGAACTTGGGGTGACGTGTGTCGAGTTACTTCCTGTACAGGCCTTTTTCACTGAGCCATTTTTGCTCGAGAAAAAGCTCACTAACTATTGGGGTTACAACAGTATCGGCTTTTTTGCCCCTGAGCCGAGTTATCTATCATCCGACGATATTGGTGAGTTTCGGGCCATGGTGGATGCACTTCACGGCGCAGGTATCGAAGTGATCCTCGATGTGGTCTATAACCACAGCGCAGAGGGGAGTCGACTTGGGCCGACCTTTAGTTTTCGTGGCATAGATAATCTCAGTTATTACCGTCTGCATCCGAATGATAAGCGTTTTTATATTAATGATACGGGTTGCGGAAACACCTTAAATATCAATCATCCACGCATGTTACAGCTAGTGCTGGATTCGCTGCGTTATTGGGTAGAAATCATGGGCGTCGATGGGTTTCGCTTCGACTTGGCGGCTTGCTTAGGTCGCGAGGCCTATGGTTTTGATCCCGGCTCAGGTTTCTTCGATGCGCTGTTGCAAGACCCTGTTTTGTGCCGAGTGAAATTAATTGCTGAGCCTTGGGATATCGGCCCCGGTGGTTATCAATTGGGCAATTTTCCCGTGGCTTTTAGTGAATGGAACGACAGATATAGAGACACTATGCGCCGCTTTTGGCGCGGCGATCACAGCATGTTGCCCGAATTTGCTCGGCGTTTTCACGGCTCGGGGGATTTTTTTGAGCACAGTGGCCGTCCACCTGCGACTAGTCTTAATTTTTTAACCAGTCACGACGGTTTTACCCTTAAAGACTTGGTGAGTTATACCCAGCGCCATAACTTGGCAAATGGGGAGGATAACCGCGATGGTCACCAAGAAAACTTCAGCCATCATTATGGGATTGAAGGGGAAACCGAAGATAGCGCAATTTTGGAACTTCGCAGTCGTCAACAACGTAACTTATTGACTACGCTATTTTTATCCCAAGGTGTGCCTATGTTGTTGAGCGGCGATGAGACAGGCCGCACTCAGCAAGGCAACAATAATGCCTATTGCCAAGACAATGAATTGAACTGGTTTGATTGGTCTGCAAAGGGCATGGACACTGATCTGTTGGCCTTTACTCAACAGCTTATTGCCCTGCGGAAACGTTTCCCGCTGTTATGTGCTAAGCGCTTCATTCACGAACAGTTATTGGCCGAGTCCTTAGCCGATATTGGTACTCGATTAGATTGGTTTAGTCGCCAAGGTGAACAAATGACCAAGAGCTTGTGGACCGAATCTATGTGCCGCAGTTTGTCTGTGGTGCTTTCCGGTGATTTAGAAGATCAAGGCAAGCAGCAAGCTTTGCTGTTGATGGTTAATGCCGACGATAATCCTCTCGCTTTTACCCTGCCGACTTTCGAGCACTTGAGTCCGTGGCAATGCCTTATTCATACCCAAACTGAGCCGCTGGATGCTCAGATCTCTGCGACGCGATACTTACTGCAAGATCGTAGTCTCATGCTTTTTCATGCTGATTTTATAGGAAATGAAGGAATTAACTATGAGTGACAAAAGCGAACTGAGCCCCAATACCAGCGAAAAACCAGTAACACTAGCTCAGTCAAAAGCAGCGAGCAAGAAGGCGCCCGCTAAGCGTCAGACTAAGTCTAAAGCCGCTGAGCCCTGTGAACCCTGCGATGCTTTGCCCGCTTCCTTTGAGCGCCATTTACGTTATGGACTCAGCCGTGGCGAAGGCGTGAGCTGCGAATTATTTCAAGCGTTAGCTTACAGCGTGAAAGAACAGATGCTAGATAATTGGCGTCAGACTCGAGTGGATGACAGCCATTTTAAGCGCAAGCAAGTGGCGTATTTATCCCTCGAATTTTTGATGGGCCGAGCACTAGGTAATGCACTACTGAGTTTAGATTTGCAACAAGATAGCCGTGATGCCTTGAGCAACTATGCCGTATCGCTAGAAGAGTTAGAAGAGGCCGAACATGATGCTGGTTTAGGCAACGGCGGCCTAGGTCGATTAGCCGCGTGTTTCCTCGATAGCTGCGCCAGCATGGACTTATCAGTGACAGGCTATGGCATACGTTACGAATATGGCATGTTCGCCCAGAAGATAGTCGACGGTTACCAAGTTGAACGCCCTGACCGTTGGTTGCGCGAAGGTAATCCGTGGGAAGTGCGTGTCCCTACCCACAACGTAATAGTGCCATTTTTTGGTCATACCGAATCCTATGTCGATAAACAAGGCCGTAGGCACATTATTTGGGTTGAAACCCAAGATGTGCTCGCCGTCGCCTATGACATGCCAGTTCCCGGTTATCGCAATGGGCGGGTAAATACCCTGAGATTGTGGAAGGCTGAAGCCACCGATGATTTTGATTTAGCTGAGTTTAACCAAGGCGACTACACGGAAGCGGTGGCCCGTAAAAACTTGGCCGAGCAGATCACTATGGTGCTCTATCCAAATGATGCGAGCGAGAACGGCAAAGAGCTGCGATTACGTCAGCAATACTTTTTATCCTCCGCTAGCTTGCAGGATTTACTCAAACGTTGGGTGAGTCGTCATGGTCATGATTTTACGCAGTTTGCCGCTAAAAATGTCATGCAGTTGAATGACACTCACCCTAGCATTGCCGTGCCTGAGTTGATGCGGTTATTGATCGATGAATACGGTTTGGAATGGGACAGTGCATGGGCGATTACCAGCCAGACCATGGCTTACACTAACCATACCCTGTTGCCTGAAGCACTAGAGCGTTGGCCCGTGCGTATGATGGCGCAAATGTTGCCACGCATCTTAGAAATCATTTATGAAATCAACGCCCGTTACTTAGATATAGTCGCCCACCATTGGCCTGGAAATAGTGAGAAATTGGCGAGTATGTCAATTATTCAAGATGGCCCACATCCCCATGTACGTATGGCGTATTTGGCGATTGTGGCGAGTTTCTCGGTCAACGGTGTCGCGGGTTTACACACGCAACTACTCAAATCTGGGTTGTTTAAGGATTTCTATGAGTTGTGGCCGCATAAGTTTAATAACCGTACCAATGGTGTAACGCCAAGGCGTTGGCTTGCCCATTGTAACCCTGCCTTAGCTAAGTTACTGACTGCCCATTTAGGTCAAGAATGGGTGACAGACTTAAGCCAGTTAACGGCGCTCAATGCCCTCACACAGGACAATGCGTTTATCCAAAAATGGCGTGATGTGAAGCAAGCCAACAAGGCTTTGTTGGCTAAGATGATTGTTAAGGAATGTGGGGTTGAGTTCGATCCGGTTATGCTGTTTGACGTGCAAGTGAAGCGTATTCACGAATATAAACGTCAGTTACTCAATATCTTGCATGTGATTCATCTCTATCATCAGATCCAGCAAGGCCACACCGAAAACATGGTGCCACGTTGTGTATTGATCGGCGGTAAAGCGGCGCCCGGTTACTTTATGGCTAAGTTGATCATCAAGCTCGCCAGCAATGTTGCTCATATGGTCAATTCCGATCCTATGGTGACGCCTTACCTACGCTTTGCTTTCTTACCAAACTACAACGTCAGCGCCATGGAAAAAATCTGTCCGGGGACTGACTTGTCCGAGCAAATTTCAACCGCGGGCAAAGAGGCATCGGGCACGGGCAATATGAAGTTCATGATGAACGGCGCCCTGACCATCGGCACTATGGATGGCGCCAATATCGAGATGTTAGAGGAAGTGGGCTCTGAGAACTTCTTCCTGTTTGGACTCAATGCGGAGCAGGTCTCGCAGGTACGTAGTCACTATCATCCACGCAGCATTATTGACGATTCACCGGCGTTATCTGAGGTGATGAAGTTACTCAAAAGTGGTCACTTCAATCTGCTGGAGCCGGGGATTTTCGATCCCATTATTGCCGCCATCGAAAGTAGCGACGATCAATGGATGACGGCCGCCGACTTTGACAGTTACCGAGTCGTGCAAGAAGCCGTGGCGCGGGCCTATAAAGATCCGCAGGTGTGGACGCAGATGAGTATTCGCAATACCGCCGCCAGTGGACGTTTTTCGAGTGATGTGACGATCGCGGGTTATCGCGATGAAATTTGGAAACTGTAAGGGCTGTGCTCTGGGTTATAAGTCTTGTTATAGCGGATGAGTATAAGCGTTAAGTGTTTGAAAGGAATGCAGCAATCAATGGAAGGAATGGGGAATGCAAGTGAGAAATACTCAGGGGAGTACGGCAGTGTCTGCCGTATCGATAAGCCATTTATGGGCAATCAGTTTGCCGATTTCGGAGTAAGAGCCTATGTCTAATGTTCGTTATATCAGTAATTTAACTCGTGAAACCTATGCGTTGATTTTAGCTGGTGGGCGCGGGTCTCGCTTGCATGAACTCACGGATTGGCGTGCTAAACCTGCACTGTATTTCGGTGGTAAGTTTCGTATTATCGATTTCCCGCTGTCTAACTGCATCAACTCAGGTATTCGCCGCGTGGGTGTGGTCACACAGTACAAGTCGCATTCCTTGATCCGCCATGTGATGCGCGGTTGGGGCCATTTTAAGAAGGAACTCGGCGAGTCGGTGGAGATTTTACCCGCTTCACAACGCTATTCGGAAAACTGGTACCAAGGCACGGCCGATGCGGTATTTCAAAATATCGATATCATTCGCCACGAGCTGCCTAAATACGTGATGGTATTGTCTGGCGATCACGTGTATCGCATGGATTATGCTGGGTTATTAGCCGCCCATGCCGAGTCGGGTGCAGATATGACAGTCTCTTGCCTTGAAGTGCCGATTGCCGAAGCTGCGGGTTCGTTTGGGGTGATGGAAGTCGATGAAGAGATGCGCATTTTAGGCTTTGAAGAAAAGCCGCTGCAACCTAAGCATTCTCCGGGTAATCCTGAAATGTGTTTAGCATCTATGGGCAACTATGTGTTTAACACAGAGTTTTTGTTTGACCAGCTCAAGAAAGATGCCTTAAACGAAAGCTCAGATCGCGATTTTGGTAAGGATATTATTCCTGCGATCATCGAAAAACATAATGTGTTCGCCTATCCCTTTAAGAGCGCTTTCCCGAACGAGCAAGCCTATTGGCGCGATGTGGGTACGCTAGACTCTTTCTGGCAAGCGAATATGGAACTGTTATCGCCCACGCCAGCACTGAATTTGTACGATGCGAAATGGCCAATTTGGACTTTCCAAGAACAATTACCACCCGCTAAATTTGTGTTTGATGACGATGATAGACGCGGTATGGCGTTGGACTCGATTGTTTCGGGCGGTTGTATTATTTCGGGGGCGACAGTGCGCCGTAGTGTATTGTTTAACGAAGTGCGCGTTTGTTCTTATTCGTTAGTTGAAGATTCAGTAGTGCTACCCGATGTAGTCGTGCTGCGCCATTGCAAAATCAAGAATGCGATACTTGACCGTGGCTGCATTATTCCCGAAGGCATGGTGATAGGTTATAACCATGATCACGATAGAGCTAAAGGCTTTAGGGTGTCCGAAAAAGGCGTGACTTTAGTGACCCGTGACATGCTAGGTTTGCCTGTAGGCTATGAATAGTGCTTTGATCATTAAAGTAAATTGATCATTAAAGTAAATTGATCATTAAAGTAAAAATGGCTTAGGTATAGGCAGCTGAATAAAAGCTGCACAGTTGAAGTAGCGGGAGTATCCAATTAATTGAAACAACGCATTTTGATGGTCGCGGCTGAAAACGGTGCCCTTGCGGGCGCCAAGGTTGGCGGTATGGCGGATGTCATCCGTGATTTACCCGCCGCTTTGGCGGGTGTTGATTTGTGCGCCGATGTGATCATGCCAAGCTATGGCTTTTTAACTGCGGTAGCGAATCACCCCCAAGATCTGGGTG
This sequence comes from Shewanella sp. NKUCC06_TVS, assembly GCF_019345515.1. Lineage (NCBI taxonomy): Bacteria > Pseudomonadati > Pseudomonadota > Gammaproteobacteria > Alteromonadales > Shewanellaceae > Shewanella > Shewanella sp. NKUCC06_TVS. The sequence continues at coordinate 167,822 of NZ_JAHKQX010000001.1, forward strand.
AGTTAACTGTGGCCTTTGGTGGTCGCTTGGAGCGAGTGCATTTGTTTTCCATGCCCCATCCCCATGTGCCAGAGGCGATGATTTATCTGCTCGAACATGCATTATGGCAATCCGTACCTGGGCAGATTTATAGCCAAGGCAGTGCCGAGCGTCCTTTCGCCGACGATGCGACTAAGTTTGCTTTCCTTTGCGCGAGCGTCGCGACAGCATTAGTTACTGGTAGAGTGCCTATGCCGACTGTGCTGCATTTACATGACTGGCATGCGGGCTGCTTAGCCATGTTAAGAGCATTCGTGCCTGAGTTCAGTGTTCTCAAAGAAATTGAGTGTGTGTTCTCTATCCACAATCTTGCACTGCAGGGGATACGTCCCTTAAGCCAAGACTCATCCTCCTTTGCGGCTTGGTTTCCCGAGCTGTTTGCCACTTTGACGCTGGGGCAAAAACAGTTAATTACTGATCCCCGTTATCCCTACTGTGTTAACCCTATGCGCATGGGCATAGTGCTGAGCGACAAAGTGCATTTAGTCTCACCCAGTTATGCCAAGGAAGTGTTGCAGCCCTCCAGACCCGAAGCGGGATTTTTTGGTGGTGAAGGATTAGAGCAAGACTTACAGGCCAAGGCCAATGATGAAAAAGTGGTGGGGATTTTAAATGGCTGTGTATATTCGTCAGTATCGGATTTACCCGCTAAGCCACCTGCGCGTATTCAAGTACCCGAGTTCAAGCAATTGCTCAGTGCGATTGAAACTGCGTTAGTGCAATGGCAGGGGCATCAAACGCAAGTGAGTGGCGTGGACATGATTGCTTTTGCCCGCACCCAAGCCTATTGGCGTCAAGCAATGGCGGAGCAAGTACCGAGTCTGTTATTGACTTCGGTGGGCCGTTTGACCGATCAAAAAGTATTATTGCTGCGCCATCAATTGCCCTCGGGTTTATCTGTGCTTGAAACCTTACTTAAAGCATTGAAGCAGACAAAACCGACGGCGCTGCTGATTTTACTCGGCAGTGGCGATGCATCTATTGCTAAGTCCTTCCAAGTGTTAGGGGCTAAATACGATAACCTATTATTTTTGCAAGGATACAACGAGGCGTTATCCGAAGCACTGTATCAGCATGGCGATCTATTTTTGATGCCAAGCTCCTTTGAGCCCTGTGGCATCAGTCAAATGTTGGCCATGCGCGCGGGACAGCCATGCTTAGTGCATAGTGTAGGCGGTTTAAAGGATACCGTTGAGGATGGCGTTAATGGTTTTGCTTTTAACGGCAATAGCTTAAATGAGCAGGCCGAAGCGTTTCTGCAAAGGTTGGTGCAAGCCATTGCTTGTTTCGAGGGGAAAACATGGCCACATGTGCGTGCTGCGGCCATGGCACAGCGTTTTGACTGGCATTCTATTGCAGAGCAATATCGTCAACAACTCTATTGCAAAATGTAATGTGGTAAGTCCAAAGTGTGATGCGGCAAAGGGAATTAACGCATGATTTCTAAGTGATTCTGCTACACTTGTGGGGGAATGTTAAAATGGTATCAAGCCCCCTCATTTTTGGAGTCGCTCTCTGAGTTATGGATAAAGGTATTCTCTTTCCGTTAGTACAAAATGCGGCTTTATTGCTGGCGTTGGTCTTTTTGTACGACGTGATTCCTAAAAAGCATCAGCGGCAGTATTTTTTACTGTGGCGCATCATTATTGGGATGCTCATCGGTGGTATTGGTATCACTATTATGAGTACGCCTTGGGTATATTTGCCTGGCGTTTTCTTTGATACCCGTTCGGTTATTCTCTGTATTTCTGGTCTATTTTTCGGTGGTTTACCGACCTTAGTGGCTGTCGTGATGACGGCGCTGTATCGCATCAGTATCGGTGGCGCTGGTATATGGATTGGCGTCGGCGTGATAGTGTCATCCGGTTTAATCGGGGTGATCTGGCGTCAATATCGTAAGTCTCTGTTAGCCAATATTTCAGGTGGAGAAATTTTTCTCTTTGCCTATACCGTTCATATCGTGATGTTGTTGTGGTTCTTATTTCTACCCGATGGCATAGCAATGCCATTACTCGCCAAAGTGACCCTCCCAGTATTGACCATTTTCCCGATTGCGACTTGGCTATTGAGCCGCTTGTTATCGCGACGTTTTGAATTAGAGCGTGATGAACAAATTCGTCTACAGGATGATTTTCTTTTTAGGAGCCAATTCAACGCGGGCAATATTGGTATTGCAATAACGGGGATAGATCAAAAGTGGATAAAGGTGAATCCACGGTTATGTCAAATGCTCAAATATTCAGAAGCTGAATTGCTACGGATGACGTGGGCACAAATTACTCATCCCGATGATTTAGAAGCGGATGCCCTGAAATTTGAGCTTATGCTGCGGGGGGATATCGATAATTACGAGATGGATAAACGTTTTATCGTTAAAGACGGCAGCGTGGTTTACACCCATATGACAGTCGCCTGTAAGCGTGGTGGTAATAATGCCGTGTTGCTTGTTATTGCTGGATATTTAGATATCACCTCACAGGCCATTGCTGACCAAGAGGTACTTGCTAGTCGTGAGCAACTCGAACTGGTGCTGAGCAGTAGCGATCTTGGGGTGTGGGATTGGGATATTCGCAATGATCGTATCGAACGTAACGCCCGCAGCGCCGATATTATTGGCTGCGATGTTGATATGCTCAACGCTAATAGTCGCCAATGGATGGATGCGATAGTCGCCGAAGACAGGCCTAAAGTGCTGCATTCGATTGAGGCCCATATTCGTGGCGAAACGGCGCAACATAAGATGGAGTACCGCTTAAATACCGTAAACCGTAAGGTGCGGTGGATCCTTGATACAGGTAAAGTCGTGAGCAGAGATGCAAACAACAATGCTCTGCGTATGTGTGGAACCTATACCGATATTACCGACGCAAAACTTATCGAAGAATCCTTAAAGTTGTCGGCACTGGTTTACGATAACAGCTCTGAAGCCATGAGTGTCCTCGATGAAAAGGGTGTGATTATTACCGTCAATGCCGCCTTTAGTGTGATGACGGGTTATCGTGAATTTGAAGTGCGGGACCAACATATTCGGCTGCTTTATTGTGACCTCAATGGCCGTGATTTTTACAACAAAATGAATAATGATATCCGCGAGAAAGGTCAATGGCAGGGGGAAATGTGGCAGCGGCGCAAAAATGGCGAAGAATATGTCATCTGGTTAACTATCAATACGATTAATGATAAAGAAGGCCATCCCTATCGACGTGTTGCCCTGTTCTCAGACATTACCGATAAGAAGCAAAATGAGCATCTGATTTGGAAACAAGCTAACTACGATACGCTGACGGGGTTGCCTAATCGGCGCATGTTGTTGGAGTATTTAAGCAGTGAAGTGAAAAATGCCGACCGCAATCGCAACCACTTTGCCTTATTGTTCTTGGACTTAGATTTCTTTAAAGAAGTGAATGACACCTTAGGCCATGCCATGGGCGATTTACTGTTGATAGAAACCGCGAGTCGATTGAAATCCTGTGTGCGTGATGCCGACGTCGTGGCGCGTCTTGGCGGCGATGAATTTACTGTGGTGTTAAGTTCGATGGAAGACCATAAGGGGATTGAGCGCGTCGCTGAGAATATTTTGCGACGAATTGCCGAACCCTATGTGTTAGGGGAAGAAACCGCTTATATCAGCGTCAGTATTGGGATTACTTTGTATCCCGATGACTCTACCAGTATTGAAGGGCTTCTCAAGCATGCGGATCAGGCTATGTATGCGGCGAAAGATCAAGGGCGTAATCGCTTCAACTATTTCACCCCGTCGATGCAGGAATACGCTAAATATCGCATGCGCTTGATCCAAGACTTACGTCAAGCGGTCGTGAATAAAGAATTTGAACTGCATTATCAGCCGATTGTAGCCTTAGCAACGGGTGAAGTGACCAAGGCTGAAGCCTTGATCCGCTGGCATCATGCAGAGCGTGGTGCTGTGTCGCCTGCTGAGTTTATTCCTGTGGCGGAGGATACTGGCTTGATTGTTGAAATCGGCAATTGGGTGTTCGAGCAAGCCGCTCGCCAGAGTGCGGCGTGGCGTCATGAATTAGGGGTTGAAATCCAAATCAGCGTCAATAAATCCCCAATCCAATTTCGTGATGAAGGCACGCTGCTCAATGATTGGTTGAAGTTATTGCAAGATCTTAATATCACAGGCGCGGGCGTGTGCGTTGAAATTACCGAAGGCTTGTTATTGGATGCCAGTATGGGTGTAACCGAAAAACTACTGGCCTACCGCGATGCGGGTGTGCAAGTGTCGCTGGACGATTTTGGTACTGGCTATTCGTCACTCGCCTATCTGAAAAAGTTTGACATTGATTATCTTAAAATTGATCAATCTTTTACCCGCCATATCGATACCGATTCAAACGATCAAATTCTCTGCGAGGCGATTATCGTGATGGCCCACAAGTTGGGAATGAAGGTGATTGCCGAAGGTGTCGAAACCGATGCGCAGCGGCTAGTCTTGTTGGCTGCAGGTTGTGACTACGGCCAAGGTTACTTGTTCTCAAGACCTGTGCCTGCGGGTGAATTTAGCCAAAAATACTTACAGGATCCGCTTTTAGTCTCCCATGTCTGAGGAGATATTAACTTAGTGGCGATAATTGCCTATAAAAACGCCGCGGATTTTGCTAGACTCCGCGGCCCCGCGTTGGGGCATTGAGTATCACCTCGCATCAAAGTTTTACTACTTAGCTAAAGAGTCCCTATGAAATTTGAAACACTCGGTTTATCTTCTCCTATTTTGAATGCGATAACTGAGTGTGGCTATCAGCAACTCACTCAAGTGCAAGAGAAAGTGATCCCGCTTGCCTTTGAAGGCAAAGACATTATGGCCTGCGCCCAAACGGGGACAGGTAAGACGGCTTCCTTTGCTCTGCCTGTACTTGAAAAGTTGGCGGCTGAGTCTTTAACAAGCGATAGCAATGATAAACCGATTTTACGCGCGTTGGTGATGACGCCAACCCGCGAACTTGCGATTCAAGTCTGCGAAAATATCCAAAAATACAGCCAGTTCCTACCACTGAAAACCTTAGCGGTTTACGGTGGCGCCAACATGAATCCCCAGCGTAAAGGGGTAGAGCAGGGCGTTGATATTTTGGTGGCAACTCCTGGTCGTTTATTCGACATTATTGGCCAATTCCAGTTAGATTTGTCGAGCGTTACCACATTAGTGATCGACGAAGCCGACCGTATGTTAGACATGGGTTTTGTGCGCGACATTGAAAAAGTGAAACGCTTAATTGCGCCGCAGCATCAAACCATGTTGTTTTCAGCCACATATAGCGATGCAGTCAAACAACTCGCCGAGAAAATGCTGAATGAACCTCAGTGGGTCAATGTTGCTGACACGACTACCGCATCCACAGTTGTGCAGGAAGTCTATCGCGTTGATAAACGTCGCAAAGCCGAGCTGTTGTCTGAATTGGTTGGCCGCAACAATTGGCGCCAAGTGCTGGTGTTTGCCAGCACGAAAGAAAGCGCCGAGCATTTATTACAAGAATTAAAGCTGGATGGCATAGCCGCTGGTGTATTCCACGGCGATAAAACACAAGGCGCCCGTAATCGGGTGTTGGAAGAGTTTAAAGCTGGTAAATTGCGGGTGCTGGTGGCGACCGATGTGGCCGCTCGTGGTTTAGACATTCATGCCTTGCCTATGGTGATCAACCTTGAATTACCTTTCCTCGCCGAAGACTATATCCATCGTATTGGTCGTACTGGCCGAGCTGGATTAACCGGCCGCGCGATTTCGTTCGTTTCACCTTCTGACGATGAAATGCTCGCTGAAATTGAAGCCTTGATTGAGCAGAAACTGCCCGTGTCGGTACAACCGGGTTATGAAGAAGGCACGCCTTTGCCTGCCCGTTACCGTGATGCGCCCGCAGCACCGATTAAGCCGATTGGAAAGTGGAGCCATAAGGCGCCGCAGGATCGTACTATTGGCCAGTCTCGTCAGGGTAAGTACGCGAAAGGTAAAGCGCAGGATAGCAAAACCAGTGCCGATAAATCCTCTAGCCGTGCTAAGCCAGCTTCTGGCTCAGGTAAGCCGTTTAATGCAACTAAACCTAAGTCGAATTTGGTGAGCAATAAGTCAGGTTTTGGCTCTCGCACCAATAAGTCAAAATAGGCTAAGTCAAAATAGGCTAAGTCAAAATAAGTTAAGTCAAAATAAGCTAAGCCCAACAATCAAGGCTAATAAGTGCAAAGTGCCTATTAGTTTAGCCGTCTAACGGTTGCCTAGTTTGTTGATTTGACTGTTGAATAGTCAGTTGCATATTTTGCTACATAGCCTGTCGCTATTCTAAAAGCGCATCCTCACCGATGCGCTTTTTGTTGAGCTTCAAAGCCAATACTTCTACACTCGAGCGCCAAGCTTTCTATTCGAGCGAGTTTCCTTATGATTATCAAAGCGATTCCCACCAATATCATTACAGGTTTTTTAGGTGTAGGTAAAACCTCTCTGATTAAGCAATTGCTGGCGACTAAACCCGCGGATGAAATTTGGGCAGTACTGGTCAATGAATTTGGTGAGGTCGGCATTGATGCGGGGTTACTGAACTCCTCCGATAACGGCATACAAATTCGTGAGGTTGCGGGTGGCTGTATGTGCTGCGCCGCGGGCGTACCGACACAAGTGGCCATCAATCAGTTGATTGCGAAAGCGAAACCTGACCGCTTATTGATTGAACCGACTGGGCTTGGGCATCCTAATGAAATCATTAAAGTACTGAGTGCGCCCCATTATCAGAATGTGATTTCACTGCGTAGCACCCTATGTTTGGTCGACGCGCGTAAGATCCACGATCCTCGCTATCGCGAACATGCAAATTTTATTCAACAGTTGCAAGTGGCCGATGTGATCATCGCAACTAAGTCTGACTTGTATGATGCTGAAAATACTAAGTTACTCTATGAATTGCAGACTTATTTAAGCCATATTGAACGTACTGATATTCCTGTAGTGAGCCACTCTAATCAACAGCCTTTACCTAGCGCTTTGCTGGACTATCTTAACCAACCAAGGCGCGTGTCACTCAATATAAATGGGCATGCTAGCGCGGGCCTAAAGCTGGGCAGCCTACCGACGACGGCCCCAAGCTTGTTTCGTGCTGGTGGTTCTCGCTTGAGTGAGTTGAGCCTCTTTGCCGAAGGTGCAATCGAAGCCGCACTTGATTTTGATGATCGCGGTATAGTGCGAAAGCAGAATCAAGGTGAAGGTTGTTTTAGCTGCGGCTGGGTGTTTGAACCGAGTCAAGAATTTGATTTTGATAAATTAATGGATTTTATTCAGCGGCAAGCTCAGTCATCCAACGTTGGGCAAGTGTTGCTTAGATTAAAGGCCGTGATGATCACTACTGATGGAATTGCAGGATTTAACTGGATTGACCATGAGTTTACTGTAGTTGAACTCGATGACACCTTAGATTCCAGACTAGAAATGATTACCATGGACGACGTCAATTGGAACGAGATTGAGCTGCAGTTGATTGCTTGTCTTAGCTAACAGAGTTCCCCATCACTCTTTATTACAGGTGTGAGCATAGGTAAGAGGGGGCAGATTTGGTGGGAATAGTAAGGCCGGCTCAGTAAGGCAAGGTTACGCGGTATTTTTGGCCGAGTGTCGTGAGTGTGCCATTTTGGATCATCTCCTCGAAGAAGCTGTCAAAACGAGTTCTTAGCGGATCAAATTTAGCTTGTTTCGGAAAAGCCATAAAGCCGTCTCGGACATCGATTATCGGCATGATTGGCGTAATTGCTTTAGGGATTTTGATTTGGGCGAGCACTGCATTGGTATTGCGACTATTGGTGGCGAGTAAATCTAAATCACCCCGCGAAAGCCGTTCTATGCCACTTTTAATATCGACAAATTCATTGATATTTAATGATTTAGTTTGTTCAGTAAACCGTGTGCCATAACTCCAGCCCTGCATTTTTCCAATCCGTTGCGTTTTAATACTGGCATAGTCGCCATTCCACACTATTTCATTGTCTGCCCGAGCATAAAACACCATATCATCGCGGTAAAATGCCTTCGCCGCAAAAACCAAGTTGGTATTACGCTCTGGGGTATCGTAGGGACCAATAAGAATATCCGCTTGGCCACGTTCAACCATAGAGATAGCGCGGCGCCATGGGGTAATTTGATAGTGAATGTTCACACTTTGCTGCTGGGCGAAGCGATTCAAAATATCGACACCTAAGCCTGTATATTCGCCATTGGCTTGTAGTTCAAAAATTTGGCTGAAACTCGAACCCACTGCGAGCAGGTCTTTGGCCTGTGCAGTCAAGCAAAGGCTGCTGAGCGCCAAAAGGACGACCTGTGCAAAGCCTTTGCTGAGTATCATGGTATTCCTTGTGTGGTTTGAATGCGGGAGGTTAGAACACTGTCTCTCGTAAAAGCGGCGATATCGTTATGCAATTCACTAGGGTTAAGGTTAGCAAATTTTACTCAGATTTGATTGCACGTTAACATTTTAATGTTTTGAAATAAATGGAAGATTAATCGTAAGGGCATTAAGCCGTTGATCTTCAATCGATACATCATCCTATCCCTCAGCCTGCTTAGTTACGCTTAAAGGTTTCAGTTTGTATCGCTCGCGGATAAGGGGGAGAAATGTATTTTCGTTATGCGTTTAAATCAGTTAAGGCCGAATAAAGGGGATTGCGGTATGCTCTGCCATTGATTGATTGATTTATACGCCAATGCTGGGCGGTTTATTTGAGCGGGATGTTATGAAGCTGCAGGAAATAGATAAAACCTTGTATCGTAAAAATATGAATTTATTCATTGTGATTCTAGTTGTTAGCTTAGTCGTGTTATCGCTGATTTTTGGTACTGGACTCATTGCGCTGTTTGGGGCGACGCCTGTGCCAGGTGAGCCTACAGGTAATTTCCATTTGAATCTCTTAGGCGTGATTTTCAGTCTGGGTCTGTGTAGCGCAGTGATTTACAACTTGAAGGATAAATCCTTCTTCAGCGAAATTTATTATGTGTGGCAATTAAAGCAACTCCATAATCGTATCTATCGCAAGTTGATAAAGATTAAAGCCGCTGCGGCGCAAAATGATGTGAATGCTTTGATTATATTGCTGTTTTATTACACTAGTTTAAGGCAAGTGTATGAGCTCGATGACAATACGCTGACCTTGCCGGCGCTGACTCAAGATCTCAATCGTTTGAATGCACAAATCGAGAGCTTAGGCCTATTGCTGTCGCCCGAACAATTTACGCCTGAGTTGCTAACAAGATCTTTCTGATACTGACGAGGCAAGATGAGGATCGCTCCTCACCTTGCCATCATCTAGCCCTTATCTTGTCTTTGTCGTCCTTGCCCAGAATGAGGTCAGCGAGTTTCACTTAGGCGGCTTGCTGGGCTCTTTGTAGTGTGAGTAACCACTTACCATAGATGTAAATCCCTACCGCTGAGATAGTCCCTATGGCGGCTATGATGTACCACGCCATGCCAATGTTATGGCTGTGGTACAGCAATTGGGTGAGATCGTGTGCGTTTTCACCTGTGTAACTCACCAAAGTAGTAAAGGCTTCACCTTGGGGAATGGCGCTGATCTCAGTGCTGTTCATGCCGCGCTCTAGCAATAAATCCCGCGAAAACAATTCTTTTGATGCATAAATCTCGTAGAGTTTAGGGCCAAAGTAGCCTTCTAATCCCCAGCCGATCCCTTGGGGCAACATCACAAATCCCAAGTACATGGCTTTTTTGCCTTCGGGAGCAATATTACCCATAAACTCGTTTTTCTTCGGGCTAATCATCATTTCGCCAATGGAGAACATGGCAATCGCGAATACGATAAACCATGCCGCATGGAAAGCACCGATAAACACAAAAGCTAAAATACTCAGCAAACAACCAATAAACATAGCGGTAGTAATACGGTATTTAGCCGTCAGCGCCGCGACGATAAAACAGCAGGTCATAATCAGGCCCGCATTGAGGTTTAACATGCCTTCGGGCATCACCTTAGTGCCTTCGTTATTGAGGCCAAGCCAAAATTGCAGAATACCGTTACTGGTGCCTTCGCTGCCAAAGAGGGTGGTGACGATTACGCTGGTATCGACCCATTCGGAAATATGGATAGGCAGCACATCGAATAAGGCATTGAACAAGAACCAAAATCCTGAAAAAACGAGCATATAGTAGATTACAATCGGCTTTTTCAACTCGCGCCAAGCATCACGCCACAGGGATTCTTGTTCGACTTCACCCGATTTTATTTGCTTATTGCGTTCCAGTCGCTCGGCTTTACCTGGCTCGGTATAGGTGAGTAAGAATAAGAAGTTGAGTGAGATAATCGCGGCGCAGGCGAAAAATACATTGTCCCACGACAATTGGCGCATATGCACAGCAACTAAAGGCCCTAGGAAACCGCCAATGTTTACAACTTGGTAAAAAATGCCCCAAGCCATTGAAGTGTTGTTGCGATTAGTGGACAGCACTAAGGTGCCTTGAATGCCCGGTTTAAATATCCCTGTGCCTATGGCAAGGAGTAATGCACCGACAAGGAAGCCCCAAAAGCTGGGGAAGAATGCCATGACGAGATAGCCAAAGATTTTAATGATGGTGGAGCCGAAGATGGTTTCTTTGTAGCCCACTCGGTCAGACATGCCACCGGTGAACACGGGCACAAAGGTTTGCATGATCGCCCAGAGGGAAATAATAATGCCGTAGTCACTCAGGCTGATCCCAAGGCCGCCCGCAGACTCTGGCGCTTTAGCGTACAGTCCAGCACTGGCTTTAACACCGTAGTAGGCGATACGCTCGACTAACTCCATACCACCAACTAACCAAAACACATAACCTAAGCTAGTAATGGAGGCCCACATGCCGAGCTGTTTGACTTCTCGCAGATCGTTGCCTGCATTTGGACTATTCTGACTCATGTCCTTCCCTTATTATTGTTATTGAATTTATTTCTGTTTAACCCATTAATTATCAAAAGCTTAAATTTATAAAGTTAATGATTTCATCTTGCTTAAATACGTTAATGGGCTTGCTTGAACGGATACTTTACCTAATTCGGCCTTAAACACCAAAAAAGTAGCAGAAAATGATGAATTAACCCACATCTGTTATTGAACTGTACTGAGTTTGTCATTTGGCTGAAATTGGACTGTTTCTTCTTAAGTCATTGTGATGATTAATCTTTATTGTTAATTATTCACAATGAACATGCTTTGAGTTCTCGCTATTTTTAGGTACAATCCATTGTCGCATTTTTGTTCACCCGATCATTTTTCTAGATAGATACGACTCTAGCCCCCCCTTTTTGTGAGAAACGCTAATGACAGCAACAACATCTAATCATGCTCCTGCGGATATGAGCTTGCTCGAGGAGCCGATTGCGAAGCTTTTTTGGCGCTATACCATACCCACCATAGCCTCTATGTTGGTCACGGGCGTATATGTGACAATTGATGGCATCTTTGTTGGCCACTATTTAGGTGAAACAGGGCTGGCGGGGATGATGCTAGCTTACCCTGTAGGCGCGATTTTATACGCTATTGGCGCCATGATAGGTATGGGTAGCGCGGCATTAGTGTCAATCAATCTTGGCCAAGGTAATGTAGTCAAGGCCCGTAAACTACTGGGTAATGCCTTTACGTTATGTTTATTAACGGGATGCTTTTTTGCCCTTGTTGGTGGGATATTCTCGCGAGATATTTTGGTTGCCCTTGGGGCGCAAGGGGAGATGCTCGAAAATGCTAACGAATACTTATTCTGGTATTTTGCACTGTGTCATTTCCCCATAATTTCAATGACCTTCACCACACTGCTGCGTAATGATGGCAGGCCATCCATGGTGACTTGGGTGCTGATTTTGGGTGGTGTATTAAACACTTTCTTAGACTGGCTGTTTATTGTGGTTTTCCCCTTTGGTTTAGCAGGTGCAGCGATTGCGACTATGTTGTCGCAGGCGGTAACGGGGCTTTTGTGTTTACAGCATTTTTTCAGTCCGCGCACTCAGCTTAAAATCACTTTTGAGCAGATGAAGCTCAAGCTCGATAATTGCCTTAATATAGCCCGCGTTGGTTTCCCCAGCTTTTTGATGAATCTGTATTTGTCGATAGTGTTAACCCTGCATAATACGGCTTTTTTGTGGGTTGGCGGTCCATTACATGTGGCCGCCTATGGTGTGGTGAGTTACACAGAAGCATTTTTCTATCTGATTTTTGAGGGCATTGCGCTTGGAACTCAACCCATTTATAGCTTTAACGCAGGAGCAGGGCGCTTTGACAGGGTTAAACAAGCGCGCAATATTGCCTTTGGTATGACGTTACTTACCGCAGCCTTAGGTTTAGCGCTGATTTATTCTCGCCCTGAATGGTTAGTGTATTTGTTTGCCGGTGATAATCCGAATTTAACACCAGTGGCGATTGAAGGTATGCGCTGGTATTTTTGGGGCTTGCCTATGGAAGGCTTAATCTTAGTTGGTGCGAGTTTCTTCCAAGCGATTAACTGTTCGAAACAAGCTTCTATGCTGACGGGCGCTAAGCTTATTCTTATCGCTGCGATCATCTACTGCTTTGCATGGGCGTTCGGCGTGATTGGTGTGTGGGTGTCGCTCGCGACCTGTAGCACTATCTTGACGATATGGATGTTTTACGCCATGAAGCGAGTCGAGGCACGTCTGCATTAATCCTTGCTTTGGGTTGTATTGGTTTCGCCTGATATATTGACAAGACAAGGGGCGAGGCAAGTAACCTGTAGCTGTGGCATAAGTGTTTAGTTTTACGTAAATTTTACAATTGGGGCGATTAATGGCCCCGATTGTAATTGCCTGCATATCTTTCGTCGTTAAACATGACTTAGGGCTAGCGTGGGATGATGGCCTCTGGTACATTTCGCTGGTTTAATCTGCAATCAAAAATGACTTATCCAAGTGTGCTGTTGAGCCGAGGCTATAGCCCTCAATTAACAGACTGAGTTCGCTTAGGCTTTTGGGTCGATTGATTGTTGATATGACTGGGTATTGAGCCGAATGACTCGCTCGTTGATTTTAGTAATTTATGTTTTATGAGGCCCTTATGCGCACCACTGCAGTCATTTCTATGCTGTTGCTTGGCGTGTTAACGACAGTTAATGCCAGTGCCAAAGAGAATGAGTTAGTGTTTGCCAGCGACTTCGAAGGCAATCGTTTATCTCAACCTTGGTCGTGGATCATGGGTTGTCAATTTGAAGGCGCTGAACCTCACACAGGTGAAAGTGCGCTGCTTTGCGTCGAAGGCAATAGCAGTATCGTCAGTAAGTATCCTATTTCTGAAGCGGGTCTATTAGAGTTTTGGGTCAAAACCCAGAATACTCAAACCCAATATCGAATCAATGTATTGACCTCTCCGGTATTAAAGCTCGATGCCCAGTGGCAGCATGTTGCTTTAATCGATATCACCCCTGGGGCTAACGAATATTTAGCACACCGAGTGTCTATTGATGATCCGAGTCGCCAATATATCCGTCTTGATATTGAGGCTATTAATGGCCCTATCAGTTTGGACGATTTGAGCTTAGGTAAAATTCGCCTTGATATGGCCCTGCAAAAAAATGAGCAGAAAATTATCGGCGGGATTTTAGATAAGCTGAAAGCTGACAAGAATTACGAAGTGCAGTCTGAGTCATTTCGTACTTTAGGTAAAAATTATGCCGCCCAGCTCGAGAGCCAAAGACAATACCTCGAGTACTCGAATGCTATTTATTCAAGTATCACCTTTGTGTTGGCGACGTCTGAGCGCAATAAAATGTCTAACCCTATGGGATATAACACCTTTAGGTCGGTTTTAACTGACGCTAAACGTGTGGCATCGCCTCTCCAACAGGCGCGTTTAGGCTCTATGGTGAAACCCTTTGGTGACTTAGCTACTGCCACCTTAAACGTGGTCAGTGCCGGTGCGTATTCCGCCTTTGCCGAACCCTTTAAGTCATTCTTAGCGGCGACTTTTGATCGCTCTAATTATGACAACAGTGACTTAAGCCGTAGTGATAAAAAGTTTGCTGAAGAAAATGGCCTGAAAATTTATCAGCAGGCCGAACGGTTTATGTCTGAAATCGAAAAAGAACTGCAACAAGTCACTGCACTCGACAATGATTTAGTCAGTATGCAGAAGAACTTAGATAATTTCCGTAAGGATCTCGATAAGCATCTGCGCAGTTACTTACAGCATGCCAGTATTGCCCGCACACCTGAAAATTACAGCCGAGTGATGAGTAAAGACGAGCAGGCACGCGCGCTGGTGATTGCCGAGGCGAGTGCCAATATCAGTGCTAAAGCTGAGGCGCTATTGGCTTCGAACAGCAATGCAGAGTTAGTGCAGTACATGATTAAAACCACTGAGAAGATTGATGAATTTCAAGAGTTCAAGGAACGTTTTAATCAGATCACTTCGGCCATGCTGACCTTCTACGACAAATTTGAGCGCTCAATTGCCGCTGAGCAAAACCCCTTTACCGATCCTAGCGACCGTGCCGTGTGGGAGCAGCACGCCAAAAGCGCCCGTAACTATATTCGCCAGTCGAAGGAAGCGTTCACTAAAGCCTTTATGTAAAGGATTGTTGTAAGTAAGTGGTAGTAACGGCCTAAAATTATGGCGATTTTTCTATTTTAGGTTTGGAGTTATCAAGGATAAAACAGGTAGTCAGAATCATTTCTGTTAGTGGGCAAGGATGATGAGTAAACCCTATACAACAACTCGGTTTGACACAGATACCGCCACAATGGCGATATTTGATCCCGCGGCATTAACTCATCGCTGTGAAGATACGGCTGATTGGTGGTCTGTGCCGAGTGACGAAATTTTGGAAATCAATCAAGGTCATGTGCTATTCGTAGGACTTGGCGCCGATGGCTATTATGAGGTTGAAATTTTCCGTAAGCTAGGTGAGGCTGGGCTCAATTCGAATTATCTCTCTGCAAACTTAACAATATTGTCAGGGTGCCTGTATATTGGCGCCGCCGAGCAAGTTCCAGCAGGAGATCTTGGGCCTGAAACAACCTATGGCGGCGCTTTAATTTATGCTGTGCGAGGGAATATTGAGGTGAGGGTGTATCGGCTTACACCCCATAAACTGGTGGTTGAATATGAGTCAACCTCAGAAGATGTACTAAACGAGTTTACGTCTAGCCCATTACTTTAAGCGGCTTACTTTATTCGCTACCATTTTTAATCCCTATACGGGCTGTTAAACACCAAAGGTAACTTGTTAATCATCAGGGGTAAAAAAGCAATTTAACATTATGAGTTCTATGATGAATAATACTAAATGGCGCGAATGTATGACGCTGTTAGCTTCTCGTCCTGTGTATTTGCAACTACAGTTGGTCGGTGAAGAGGACTTTCCTCTCGATTATGAAGCCTCAAATCAAGTGTTATCCGAGATCATGGCTACTGATTGTCTTTTTGTGCAAAGGTGTATTCGCTATAAATCCATTAACGCGATTAGAATTGCGAAAACCGTTTTTCCCGCCGGTTTGGCGGATGACAATGTATTTCTGCTTGCTGAATTAAAAATCAGATTACAGCAACTCGGCCAGTTACCACTAATTGAAGACGATCAGTTTATTGTTATTCATGGCTATCATGACCTCATGGTTTGTTGAATCCAGAGCATCTACACTGGCTTACAACACACTCCATATCTTAAGTTCGCTCTGCGATGGAGTTCATAGACTTCACAACCTAACAATGGCTCAGTTCTATTAAGAACTGCGCCAAAACGCTCAAAGTAGTCTTCATTAACTTGTTTTGCACTGATAAGTGGTACTTCAATACTGACATCTACACGACCTTTACGTATCAACGCTGGGTCAAGATTATCAGGATGATTTGTGGTCATTATTACAAGGCAGTCATCAAGAGGAATGATTCCGTCTAACGCGTTTAGAACGCCACCTAAAGTGAGTGGTGGGTTATCTGCATTACTTTCAGCAGTACGTGATACCGTAGCCTTTACACAGTCACAGTCCTCTATTAACAACATAGCTCCGGGCGGTACCTTTCTAATAGCCTTATGAATAGTGGCATCATTTACAGTCGATAGATTCAATATGTATAGATCGCGATGATACTCAACAGCTAAGGCTCTCGCTATACCCGTCTTACCAGTACCCGTTTTTCCGTGTAAAAGTATGGTTAGCTTACTTACAACCGATTTCCCCCTACTTGCGAAGTTATCAACTTCTCCCATCAACTTCTGCTTAAACCCTTCATCTAGCACTAATTCACTAAAACCCGATGATTTCAATGTGCCATAGCGACACCATTCGGTTTCTTCGAAAATATTCACTTTTGGCTCTGTAGAGATGTCTCCACGAGTATCTTCTAAAAAACGATATAGTTTATCTTTTGCCCACCATGGTGCACTTACAGTAATAGTATCGTATGCCATCGTACTATCGACCTTAGAGCGGGTAGCCAACATGAAACAACCACCGTATTTAAACAGGTGCATACCGTAGCCGATAGACTTAACACTGACACGCCCGTCGTAACTCACACTATAGTCATAGTACACAGCCTCAGAGATAGAGCGTGAAAAAAACGGAATGGTAGTATTACTGATCAAAAAGGACAGTTTATTGAATACCTCTGTGCGCGCCTGATGGCTATCGTCTATAGTGAGCCGCACAAACAGCAGACTACTGAGCCAACTTAACAGCTTTGCGGGGACATCTTTTAGCATGTAGCCTACGAGTCCAATTAACGTAAATGTTAATACTCCAACAATGACAGCCGTCAACAAAGGATCACCATTGGTGAGCGCCTTTATTTGTAGTAATACCTCGTTCATTTACTCACCTTTACTATAAATGCCTCATGGACATAGTCGAGAATACTATCAACCGAGTCGAGGATACTACCAAGGTATCCTCAGTATGTGCGCTATCGCACGTGGTTAAAGCGACTTGATAAAGATCCCCTGCTTATCACTAACGATTGCCTTAGAATGTAGTAATATCACATTTTAAATCAATATCTTAATGTTGGGTTTATATTTAAACGTCACTAACGTACACAGATAAATATCAGAGATGGCGCCGTTCATCAAAGAGCAGGATGGAGCGGCCCTGCATCCACGGATTGACTTGAACAACATCCGTGTTTAACTGCCAGTTCGCCATCTGATAGGCAGGACGCCTGAATGTCGTGCAATGCAGGGATGCATGAGAACGACCATGGCTCTCGTTCATAAGCTTAAAACCCTAGGTTTCTATTCACAGAGTCGGCGAGTAAATGCCATGGCAAGCCTGTAAACTGTTAGTCAATAAACGTTAATTGGTAAGCTGTGTTAGTGGTTTATCAGCCTACAAATCAAATATTATTCAGCGAAGTCTCAATAAGAAAGCCGCTAATGAAGGCGGCTTTTGTGTTTCGATTATTCCATAACCTTTGAATTTTCTTGGTTACATTAAATCTCGAGGCATTAGAGCAAATACACGTTCAAGCTGCAGGCGCCGTGGG
Source organism: Shewanella sp. NKUCC06_TVS (assembly GCF_019345515.1). Lineage (NCBI taxonomy): Bacteria > Pseudomonadati > Pseudomonadota > Gammaproteobacteria > Alteromonadales > Shewanellaceae > Shewanella > Shewanella sp. NKUCC06_TVS. The sequence continues at coordinate 185,322 of NZ_JAHKQX010000001.1, forward strand.
CGCCGACGACGAGGGCTTGTTCGATATCGGCGGTTTTTGATGGACCAGCGATAAACACCCCGAACTCACCTGAGGCTAACGTGATTTCTTTAGCTGCCTGATGTAGGGTCGGCACAATCTTATTCGTTGGCAGGGCTAAGATCAGGTTTTCACAGATAAAAGGTGTCACTCTGTGGCCTAGATTCTTATTGTTAACCCAAATGGCACCGTTTTCGGCAACGCCAATGTCACCTGGGATCACTGCATAATCTATGTTTTTGAGCTCGTGGGCTGTGGGTGGCATTTCACGGTTTGCCGTGACCCCCTCGACAAGGGAGATAACCTGTAACCCTTGGGCGATAAGTTCATCGACTTTGGCTTGCAGGGCTTTGATGCCACCTTCTTTATGCAGCGTACCCGCGACAGTATTGAGGTTGGTCTCGAACTGGCCGACGAGATTTTCGACTCTTGGCGTCACATCTATGCTTGGCATAGGATGATTTGTTAAGGCCGACAGTTTGAGCGCATTGAGAATTTCAAGTTTACTAGACATCTTATAGGCTCCTGTGTTTCTTAAACCAAGCTTCGAAGCTGGAGTTCGGGGCAACGGGCAGTTCACGGTATTTACCCCATGCACCGCTAAAGGGTTTTAACAGACTACCCGGTAGAATGCGCAGCGCAGTTCTCGCCACACTCATAGAGCAGTTAAGCATGGTTTCGCTTGCCATAAATTTACCCACTAATGGCATGTAACTGTTTTTGCCATAGGGGAGTTTTCCGGCTTCAGCCTTAAGGCGTCTGTGGTGGAAAATAATCTTATCGAGCGGCACTTTAGTCGGGCAGATATAGGTACAGCTGCCACACAAGGTACAGGCCCAGGCAATCGAGTTAGTGTCATCAATCTTAGCGCCCACTGCGATACCAATTGGGCCAGGGATAGTGTAGTTGTAGCTATAACCGCCGGAGCGACGATACACAGGACAGGTATTGAGGCAACCACCACAACGAATACACTTCAATGATTCTGCGAGGATTTTATCCTTGAGCATCTCAGTGCGGCCATTGTCGACGATAATAATGTGCATCTCACCTTCGGGCTGTGGGCCACGGTAAAAGGCGCTATAAGTCGTGACAGGTTGGCCCGTGGCGTTGCGTGCCAGTGTTCGCAGTAAAACGGCTGCGCTATCGATATCGGGCACCACTTTATCGATCCCCATTGAATGCAACTGTAACTTAGGCAGGTTAGCACCCATGTCGGCGTTGCCTTCGTTCGTGCAGACCACCACGGCGCCTTTATCGGCAATCGCCATGTTCACGCCTGTCATCGCGGCATCGGCGCTAAGGAACTGTTCACGCAGGTGGGCACGGGCGGCGCGGGTTAAATACAAGGGATCGGACCCCCCCGCTTTAGTGCCGAGTTTTTCATGGAAGAGTTCGCCGACTTCTTCCTTTTTCATATGGATAGCAGGCACGACTATGTGTGATGGTGGCATTTTGGCGAGCTGAATAATCCGCTCACCTAAGTCGGTGTCTATGACTTCAATGCCACGTTGTTCTAAGTACGGATTGAGGTGACATTCCTCGGTCAGCATAGACTTAGACTTCACCAACTTTTTGACTTTATGGCGGGATAAAATGTCATGCACGATACGATTGTGCTCTGCGCCATCTTTCGCCCAATGGACTTGTATGCCGTTGGCGATACAGTTTTGTTCAAAGGTTTCAAGATATTGAGCAAGATGGGTTAGCGTGTGGAGCTTAATTTCTGAGCCAAGCTGGCGCAGTTGTTCCCATTCTGGGATGCTACCCGCGGCGCGGTCGCGTTTTTCTCTGAGCATCCATAGTGCTTTTGAATGCCAGTCGACACGGGTTTCGTCGCGGCAAAAAATATCGGCTTTATGGGCATGGACTTGGGAGCCATTAGCTCCGTGATTATGATTGTAAGCCATGGTGAGTCTCCTAGAGCGCGGCGTTTAGCACTTGCGCTATGTGGCGAATTTCAATCGGCAATTGCTGTCTGCGGATCATGCCATCGAGGTGCAACAGGCATGAGGGATCAAAACCCACCACATATTCAGCACCCGTTGCAGCGTGGGCTTGGGCCTTGTCTTTCCCCATCTTAGCCGACACTGCGCCTTCATCGACGGCGAAGGTGCCACCAAAGCCGCAGCATTCGTCACGGCGGTCTGGATACACTATGTCTATGCCTGCAATATTGGCCAATACAGCTTCGACTTTGTTGAATCTTGGTCCCATTTGCTCACTTGGGGTGGCAAGGCTTAACATGCGAATGCCATGGCAACTCAGTTGCAGGCTAATTTTGTGCGCGAAGGGCTTGGTAAAGGCGGGGATCGGCGCGATATCGTGTAAAAACTCAGTCAGTTCATAGAGTTTGTTGATCACAGCTTGTGCTTCTGGGCTGCTATCAAACTCGTGGAAGTTTTCTTTGGCGGCCACTAAGCAAGAGGCGGCAGGGCAAACAATAGCGTCGCATTCCACTCCCTTAAAGGCGTTGAGCAATTTAAGGGTGGTGCTGCGCGCTGCATCGAAGCAACCCGAGTTTGTCATCGGCTGGCCACAGCATGTTTGACCCGCGGGTAGAATCACTTGGTGCCCGAGTTTCTCTAATAATTCCAAGGTGGCGATCGCGACCTCTGGCATCATTTGATTGACTAGACACGGGATGAAAAGGGCGATTTTCATTGTGTTTTCTCTTTCTTGTTAGTGAACGACATTGCCTTGCTGTGCGACCCCAAAGTCCACACAAATGCTAAGGTAGTTGATCAAATATAGGCCTATCTTAGCGGAATAAGTAGCCCTAATTTAGTAAATGAGCTTGTAGATTTTTTCAAAAATGAGAATATTTTAACTTGATGATTACATTGATTTTAAAATGTATTTATTCAGGTTTGAAATTCTCAAAAAATACTTAATGACAAATAAATGAGAATAGTTCGCTTATATAAACAAACGGGGCTAAAAATAGCCCCGTTGTTTACTACTGTCATACCAGATTAGCGGCTGCACTCTTCGAGCAGATAAGCTAAGTGGCGGTAGGAAATGCCGCTGTGTTGGGTCAAACCGACCTCGCACATACGGTTGGCGTAATAGCCTTCCTTAATCTCGACAGGAATGAGCTTTTTGATATTACGCAGTGCGCTGGCGTTGATTTCAGGCTTATACAAGCCTTTTTCACCCGCGTAACCGCAGCAGTCAATTCCCGCAGGTTTTAACACTTGCGCAGAGCAGGCATCAGCGATTGCTTGCATCTTAGGTTCAAGTTTCATCTTGCGTGCGCTACAACCTAAGTGCAGTGCCACATTGACTTTTTTGCTGATGTTGAGCTTAGTCAGTAGCTTGTCGTGCATAAACTCAACTAAGTCGATAATTTGTACTTTTGGATTACCTGACAAAGTGCGGTAGGTGCAAGACAAGGCATCGACGATCACTGGCAGCTTGCCACCATTAGTCATCTTGCTCACGGCATCGATAAGTTCTTGGCGTTTGGCATCGGCGTTTTTAAAGTCGCCCTTAGATTCCCACATCTGGCCGCAACATAAATCGCGGGTTTTTTCTGGCGTGATGACGTTATAGCCAGCACGTTCCAGCAGCGTGACAACCACCTCTGGCAAAGTGCGGTTATCGGGATCTTTTGGCGTCGGACCAAAGGTTCTGCCGCCACAGGCTGGGAAGTAAATCACTGTTTCTTGGCCAACTTTAGCGGGGGATGGTTTTGGCAATTTGCCGCCTTTCGGGAAATCTGGGTTCCAATAAGGCACTTCTTTTGAAATCAAACGGCCGGTTTTCATTAGGGCACTGGTAATGTTGTCGCCAGTGATCTTGTGGATCACGCCAAGCATGTCAAAACCTGAACTGATAACCTGGTTAACTGCGCCAAAGTGTTTGGCTTGGAAATCTAAGACTTTTTGTTCAGTAGTGCTGATGTACGGCGTGCGCAGTTTACGCACCAGTTGGCCCATGCTGTTATCCACTGGGCAAGCAATAGTACAAAGCTGGCAGGCGGCACAGGTATCAACTACATCGTATTTAGCGGCGGCGCGCATTTCTGCTGCGGCGGCTTTATCACCGGATTGTTCTAAACGTTCGATTTCACGCAGAGTCGCAATACGTTGACGAGGTGAGAAGTTGAGTGCCGATGTTGGGCAGGTTTTTTCACAGAAACCACATTCGATACATTTATCAACAAAATCATCGACCACAGGGCAGGGCTTGATGTTTTTAACGTGGACATTGCTATCGTCGTTAAGAATAACGCCTGGGTTTAGAATACCCTGTGGATCAAATACTTGTTTGATGCTCTTCATCAAAGTGTAAGCATCTTGTCCCCATTCTTTTTCGACGAACGGCGCGACAGCACGGCCAGTACCATGCTCGGCTTTCATTGAACCGTCGTACTTGTTAATCACCATGTCGGCAATATCATCCATAAAGGCATGGAAACGATCGATATCAGCTTGAGTCGAGAAGGTGGGGGTGATAATAAAGTGGAAGTTCCCCGCAAGAGCATGGCCATAAATACAGCCTTCAGGGTAACCATGTTTATGGAAAAGCTCAGTGATATCGTGCGCCGCAGCAGCAAGGTGCTCTAGTTCAAAGGCCACGTCTTCGATGATAACTGAGGTTCCCTTTGGACGCTCACCACCTACAATCGGGAACAAGCCTTTGCGCATTGCCCAGTATTTGTCATAAACCGCTGGATTAGTACTAAATTCCATTGGGCGGATAAAGTCAAAGCCGGCGAGTTTCGCGGTGACATCTTGAGTATAATTTTCTAAGGTTTTGTCGTCATCAGCACGGGATTCTATCAGTAGAATAGCGGATAGGGCCGGTAATTCTGATAACCAATCTGGCATGCCAGGCTTGCCCGTTACTGCTTTGATTGATGGCCAATCAAGGAGTTCAGCAGCAGAAACGCTTTCCCCGTTTATCAGTGGTATGGCTCGTGCGGCATCTTCCATATTATGGAATACGGCCATAGCTGAGGCTTTAAATTTAGCTTCATTCACTGTGTGATAAGTGACTTCATTAATAAAGGCTAAGGTGCCTTCCATCCCCACCATTAAGTGGTTGATGATGTCAAATGGGTCGGTAAAATCGAGTAACGAATTGATGCCGTAGCCGGTGGTATTTTTAATGGAATACTTTTTACGAATTCTGTCCGCTAACACTGTGTTATGGCGAGTCATGTGCGACAGTTCTGTCAGCGCATCCAGTATTTTTCCATGGGATTTAACAAAGGCAGCTTTTGATTTTTCACAGCCTGTATCGAGTTCAGTACCATCTGCAAAAAGAAGTTTCGCGGAAGCGATAGTTTGGTAACTGTTTTGCGCAGTACCACAGCACATTCCCGAAGCATTGTTTGCCACAATACCACCAATTTTGGCGGAGCCTATGGTGGCGGGATCGGGACCAATTTTGCGGTTAAGCGGCGCGAGTACGGCGTTAGCGTCGGAACCAATGACAGCAGCACCTAAGGTGATCTGTTTGGCATCGCTACTGACTTCAATCTTTCTAAAACCATCATGGCCAAGGATCAACAAAATACCTTCACCGATAGCTTGGCCAGATAAACTGGTTCCAGCGGCCCTAAACGTGACGGGTGCATCATGCTTACGGGCAACGGCTAATGTGAGCTTTACCTGTTCTAGGGTTTCTGCATGGACAACCACTTCTGGGACTATCCTGAAGTAGCTTGCATCGGTGGACCAGGCAAAACGGCGAACGGGATCATCCGTCACGGGATGATCACCTAATTGCGTTCTTAGATCATCGATGACCAGTTTATAGTTAATCGACATAGCATCACTCTCTTTATTAATAGATTAAAGCCGAAGTCACTGGGAGTGACTTCGGGCATTCAATAAAATAAAACGGCTTAGAATCCACCCCACAGGGTAGCTATTGTGCCCGCCAGTAAGGCATAACCAATGGCAACAGGCATTGTTTTACGGATAATTTCTGATTCTCTACCTGCCATACCCACTACCGTTGCAGCGGCAACCACGTTCATTACGCACATCATGTTACCGGCGTTTGCACCGATACCTTGTAGTGCCAATACCAGTGTGTGGTTCATGCCAATATTGTCGGCAACGCTGTATTGTAGGCTGGAGAACATCATGTTTGAGAAGGTGGCTGAACCGGATAAGAAGGCACCAAAAATCCCCACGATAGGCGCCATCCAAGCCCACACTGCGCCCATGGAACCTGCCAACATATCCGCTAAAGCGACAGGCATTGAGGCAAGACCTGCACCATTCGCGCCTGAGTTTAAGAAGATTTTTACCATAGGCACTGATGCGCCTAATGAAATAATTGTTGGCAACATGGACTTACATGAAACACCGACCGTTTGCTGAATCGCAGGGCTTTTCATTTTGAACAGGAAGAAACCTAGAATACACACGGCAACAAAGAAGGCACCTGGTGCATATAAGGTTGCGAAGCTGGCTTTAAGCTCAGTGCCCATTAGGCCTGTCCAGCTGATGTTAAAGCTTGATAACCATGCTTTTAACGGTGCCACTGTACGCGACAGTACCAAAAGCGCAGCCATGATGATGTAAGGTGTCCAAGCGGCAATTTGGGAAAACTTAGCCGTTGTTTCGACTTTTCCGCTTTCTTGACTGTCATTCTCTGCGAAATCATTCCATGGTGTTTTAGGCAGTAAGTAGCCTTTACGCGCAACCGGGATCACTAAGGCCATACCGATCAATGAACCGATAACCGAAGGGAATTCTGGGCCTGCAAGGTAGTTGATGATCCATGCGGGGACGGTAAAGGCAAGACCTGAGAAAATCGCAAATTTCCAAATTGCTAAGCCTTCCTTAAAGGATTTATTGCGACCAAAGAATCCAGTTAGCATGGTCACCATTACGAGAGGAATTAATGAACCTGTGATTAAGTCGATAGTGATCATATGCATGACGATATATCGAGCATAACCAGCATAGTTACCCCCATGGGCAGCAAATTGCTCCGCCGCCATGCTCACGCCACCTTGGATCAGACCCTGTTCCATCCCAAAAAGTACGGGTAGACCAATCGCACCGAAGGATACACAGGCCGAGTCAGCAATCAAAGCCACGACAGCTGCGGCAACGGGTGGTACACCAAGCAATACCAGTAGTGGTGCGCCAATGGCTGCGGGAGTACCAAAACCAGCACTACCTTCAATAAAGGCACCGAATAACCAACAGATGATAATGACTTGTACACGGGCATCGGCACTGATGTTAGTAAACCCTGCACGGATAGTGTCCATGGCACCTGAGTATTTCAGGGTATTGAGTAGGAATACGGCGCCAAAAATGATGGTTAATGGTGTGATGGCTGAGAGCAGTCCTTCGAGGACCGATGCCGCCAGTAATGTGGTATCCATTTGCCAAATAAACACGGCGGCGAGCGCTGTGATTATCATGGAGATAGGCATAGCCTTAGATGCAGGCATTCTGAGTAACACTAGAAATAGCATTACACTGAGCACTGGCGTCAAGCTAGCGAGGAGTTGAAGTATTGTCATGCTTGCCTCTTCATAAAGTGGTCTGTCTTATTATTGATATTAGGATTTTTCATCTGCCTTCATGTCGACTTCCCAGACCAATAAATCAGCAGTTAATACTGCAAGTACTTACGGTCTCGACATTCTGTGTTGTGTACTAGACGCTATTGTGAGCTTGACTAATATGATCTAGATCATCTTGGCTGTTATATGAAATGCTAATTTACAGTGCTGCGGGGTGCTTCTCTCGGGGGATTTTCTTATATGTGACAATGATCACTTAGACTGTTGGGTGTATATCTACTTTGGTTATATTAAATTAAATTTGTTGTTTTTCTGGTTATTAAAAGTAGAGCTATCACTCATATTCATCGTCATTATTGCAATTAACTGATCCATTTATTTCATTAATAGTCTGTTATTGGTTTTTTCAGTCATTTTTAAGGTGTGATTAAGGTCGCATAGATTGTTGTGGCTGGATTACCTCATTTACTTCTATTTTCATCAAGCTATTGTAATGTTTGCCTAATATGTCCATTTTGGAATGTTTTTTTATAGTGATCTAGAGCACCTTTTAAAATGGTGGGATTTTATTGTGATGGATATCACTTAATGAATTTTACTTTAATATGAAATTTTATAACCATTGTTTAATTTAATTTCAGTTTATTTGAGCGAACAGCCAGCCAAAATATTCAAGTATATTGAGAGAACAACAGAAAAGTTGAAATAAATAGTGACCACTTCTAATGGGTTAAGAGGGGAAATTGAGAGAATAGGGTGAAATTGAAGCAGAAATTTTAAGTAACAAAACTAAAAAATACTGTTTGAACTTTTATCAAACTGGTTAGTGTCATTAATGCTTAAACGTCATTAATGCGAATATCAGCCGTTTGTGAGAGGTGCTAAAAAGTTCACCAAAGACTGTGCAGGGGAAAAGATAAGGCTTTAATGGCAACCTTTTAGGTTAAATTTACAAAATAAAAAAGAGACGTGATATGTCTCTTTTGTTGGTGATTTAGCCCAAAGATACAGACTTAAAACAACTTGCTGCCCCAGCCTAATTTGGTCCGCAGCACGTGGAAATAGTTGTGTCCTTTAGGATGAATAAGCCGTAAACGTTCAGAGCTGCGGCGCACTATGATTTCATCGCCGGGTAACACGGCTAAATGCACGTGGCCATCACAGCTGACTTCGAGGTTTTCGCCATTTTCAGGTGACACAACCATTTTTATGGTGCTGCACGCATCGACAACAATCGGGCGACACGACAGAGTGTGCGGGAACATAGGTACTAAGATTAGGGCCTGTAAATTAGGCGTCAGAATAGCGCCGCCAGCGGAGAGGGCGTAGGCCGTTGAACCGGTAGGCGTTGACACTATCATGCCGTCGGCACGTTGGCTGTACATGAACTGATCGTCAATATAGACCTCAAACTCAATCATGTGGGCAATTTTACCCGGATGGAGTACGGCTTCGTTGACGGCGGTGTTGCTCGCCTTGAGCATACCGTGGCGATAGACTTCGGCTTCGAGTAAGAATCTATGCTCGGTATCGAACTCTCCATCGAGTACCTTGGCGAGCGCCTCTTCGAAGGCATCGGGCGGCAGATCGGTTAAAAAGCCTAAATTGCCGCGGTTAACCCCAATCACGCCTAAATCGAAGCGGGCTAATACCCTTGCCGCGCCGAGCATGTTACCGTCACCACCGACGACTATGGCTAAGTCGCAACGCGCGCCAATTTCTAGTAAATCGACCGCTATGATATTGGGTCCTAATTCGGTAGCAACACGCTCTTCCACTAAGACTTCAAAGCCCTGCATTGTCAGCCAATAATGCAGACGCTTTAAGGTTTGGTTGGTCCCTTGGTGGTGAGGTTTGCCGATAAGGCCGATAGTATGAAACTTTGTGGTCATATTTATGCTAGATCTGGCCTTAGGCCTTGAAACGTCAAAATTGATCCCCATAATATGCCCAGAGTATTTCAGAAACAAAGCATTTTTAGCTGGAGTGAAAATGAGCAACGAATCGATTAAAGCAGAACAGGATCTGATCCAAGAGGGTGTAGAGTCTGAAGTATCTACCGCAGAAGCAAGTCTGATCGATGAGCTTACCCAGGCCAATTTCCGTATTGAAGAGCTGGAACAGTTACTCGCTGAAGCTTTGGCGAAAGTTGAAGAGCAGAAGGATTCAGTCATCCGCGCCGCAGCCGAGGTCGATAACATTCGTCGTCGTGCCGCAATGGATGTGGAAAAGGCGAACAAGTTTGCCTTGGAAAAGTTCGCCAATGAGCTTTTGCCTGTGCTTGATAACATGGAGCGCGCGCTAATGGGTACAAACCCAGAAGATGAAGCGACGAAAGCGATTTATCAAGGTGTTGAGTTAACTCAAAAAAGCTTACTCACTGCGGTGGCTAAATTTGGTGTTAAGCAAATTGATCCACAAGGTCAGTCATTTAACCCTGACCAACATCAAGCGATTGGCATGCAGCCAAGCGCCGAGTTCCCTGCGAACACTGTGATGTTGGTGATGCAAAAGGGTTATGAGCTGAACAGTCGCTTGCTGCGCCCTGCTATGGTGATGGTGTCACAGGGTGGCCCTAACCAAGAAAGCGCAACGATAGATATCGAAGCTTAAGCTTTATTGGATCAGCCGCTGTTATAACAGACAGCAACAAAAAAGGACTGCAATTGCAGTCCTTTTTTATGGGCGGAATTTTTTATTGATAAGATTTAGCGTCTTAACGAGATAAGCAAGTTCAGCCTATTGCACTAGATAAGCATTGATTTGCGCCAGTATGCCTTCGGCATCCAGTTGCAAGTCGTGGATGACTTCTTCTGGCGAGCCATGTTTAATGAACTCGTCTGGCAAACCTATTTGGAGTACGGCTTTAGGCATTTTTAGCTTTTGAAGCTGTTCAAGAACACCTGCACCCGCACCGCCTATAATGGCATTTTCCTCCACAGTGACTAACACTTCATGGGTTAGTGCCATTTCTTTTATCAGATCAACATCAAGTGGTTTCACAAAGCGCATATCGACAACCGTCGCATCTAAGCTTTCGGCAGCGGTTAATGCCGATGCGAGCAAGGTACCAAAGTTAAGTATGGCAATACGCTTACCGATGCGCTTAATGACACCTTTACCAATTGGCAACGCAGTCATGGACTCGACTTGCATCGCTCCCGTGGCACTACCTCTTGGGTAACGCACCGCACTTGGGCCCGCATCATAGCAATAGCCAGTGTAGAGCATTTGACGACATTCGTTTTCATCGGACGGCGCCATGATCACCATATTAGGGATACAACGCATAAAACTTAAATCGAATGCACCTTGGTGGGTTGGACCATCTGCACCGACGATACCGCCACGGTCAATGGCAAATAACACGGGCAATTGTTGTAGTGCGACATCGTGAATAAGCTGATCATAGGCGCGTTGCAGGAAAGTCGAGTAAATCGCGACTACAGGCTTGAAACCTTCGCAGGCAAAACCCGCCGCTAAGGTGACGGCATGCTGCTCGGCAATCGCTGCATCGAAATATTGTTTCGGGAAGCGCTGGGAAAACTCCACCATGCCAGAACCCTCACGCATCGCAGGAGTAATCGCTAACACTTTCTCATCTTGTTCGGCAATGTCGCACAACCATTTACCGAAGACTTGAGAAAAGGTCGGTAAACCGGGTTTGGTGGCCGGTTTTTTAAATAGCGATGGGTCAAACTTAGGCACAGCATGCCAACCGATAGGATCTTTTTCAGCAGGTTCATAACCACGACCTTTTTTGGTCATGATGTGTAGCACCTGTGGACCTTTCAGATTACGCATATTGCGCATGGTCTCGACCAGAGCGTCTACATCGTGGCCATCGATAGGACCTATGTAGTTGAAACCTAACTCTTCAAATAGAGTGCCAGGAACGACCATACCTTTGAGGTGTTCCTCAGTGCGTTTGGCCATTTCTTTGATGACTGGCATACCTTTCAACACTTTTTTACCGCCTTCGCGCAGTGTGGTGTAGAAACGGCCTGACATCAGTTGTGCTAAATGATTGTTGAGGGCGCCGACATTTTCTGAAATCGACATTTCGTTGTCGTTCAGTACCACGAGCATGTCATTGTGCAAGTCGCCCGCGTGGTTCATGGCTTCAAACACCATGCCGCCGGTCATAGCGCCATCGCCGATCACAGCTACAACTTTACGACCTGCTTGTTCTTTTTCTGCAGCTATCGCCATCGCCAGCGCGGCGCTAATCGACGTGCCAGAATGGCCAACGCTGAAAGTGTCGTATTCACTTTCTTCACGCCATGGGAAAGGATGTAAGCCATCTTTTTGCCGAATGGTGTGCATCTTGTCACGTCGACCTGTGAGAATTTTATGGGGGTAGGCTTGATGGCCTACGTCCCAGATCAGTCGATCAAAGGGGGTATTGTAGACATAGTGCAGTGCCACAGTGAGTTCTACTGTGCCGAGCCCAGAGGCAAAATGTCCGCTGGACATGCCAACAGACTTAAGAAGGAACTCGCGCAGTTCATCGGCTACTTGTGGTAAAAGTGCCTGAGGAAGCTGGCGGAGCTCATTGGGGGTGTTGGCCTGCGCCAACACGGGAAACTGAGAAATGTCCAAACTCATAGCGAGATACTTCGACTCTTATTATATTCTTCGCTCAATGATATAGCGGGCGAAGTCTGCAATTAACTGGCTATTGTATGGCAATTTAGCCAGCGCTGATAGTGCCTCTTGGATCAGTTGTTTGGCGGTGTCTTGTGCACCTTGTAGTCCAAGTAGTTGTGGAAACGTACTCTTATTCGATTCAGTATCAGAGCCTTGCGGTTTACCTAGCTCTTCGGTGGTGGCTACGATGTCAAGGATATCGTCTTGTACTTGGAAGGCGAGTCCGACCGCACGAGCAAAATCCATCATAGCAGCATACTGATCTTTTGGCGCGTTTGCGGCGATCAAAGCTAACTCAACGGCGCAGCTGATAAGGGCGCCGGTTTTCATATTATGTAGCTGAGTTAACGCGTTAAGATCAATATGTTTATCGGTCGAGGCTAAGTCTATCGCTTGGCCTCCACACATACCACGATAACCTGAGGCTTTGGCTAATACTCTTACCATAGCAATATGTTGTTCGCTGCTGATCCCTGGTACGGCTTCGGTGACAATTTCAAAGGCTAAGGTTTGCAGAGCATCCCCCGCTAAAATGGCCGTCGCTTCATCAAAGGCAATATGTACGGTCGGCTGGCCACGGCGGAGCTCGTCATCGTCCATGGCGGGTAAATCGTCGTGGATTAATGAATAAGCATGGATACATTCAATGGCTGCGGCGCAAGCATCTAACTTTTCGAGTTCGACCCCAAACATGCGTCCTACACTGTATACGAGGAACGGTCGAATGCGCTTCCCTCCCAATAAGGCACCGTAAGTCATAGCGGCTTTTAATTGGGGAGCTGTATCTTCAAGCGTACTAAAACGCTGTTTTAATTGATTATCAACTCGTTGTTGATATTCTTGAATGGTACTGACTAACACGCTTATTCGCCCTCAATGGCATAGGGGGATAGGGGCGCATTTTCATCTTGTTTCAGTAAAATGGCCACTTTTTGTTGGGCTTGTTCGAGTTTTGCTTGGCTATTTCGAACGAGATTGATGCCACGCTCAAATTGTTTTAACGCGTCATCGAGGGAGATATCGCCTTGTTCTAGATCGGCAACGATGCGTTCAAGTTCGCCAAGGGATTCTTCAAAACTAAGATTTTCGGGTTTCTTCGCCACGTTCAGGTTTCCTTTGATTTAGCGGACACAAGGTATATCAGGGCGGCGTAAGGGTCAAATTCAGACTAAAGATATTTGCTCAATAGCACGCTTTGTTACTGAAATTTTTCCAGAAAATATAAATTGTCGCTAAACTTGCTTAGTGTGTGTCCGATAACTGACAATAGTATCATCATTTGTATGGTAATTTTTAACTGGATAAACAAGGCTCGTATGTGTGTCGGTGGGATTATCTTATTCGGTAGAATAACTGAGTGTTCTTGCTTACCCAGAGTAAGTATTATGTCGTTTATTACGAAAATTGAGGAGCCGTTGTGGATTTAGCAACAATAATCGGAATTGTGGGAGCCTTTGGTTTTATTCTCGGCGCTATGGTGACCAGTGGCGGCTTGATGATTTTCGTTGATGTGCCCTCGATCCTGATTGTGTTCGGTGGGTCCTTCTTCGTGGTAATGATGAAGTTCACTCTTAAACAGTTTTTAAGCGCCGTTAAAATTGCTTTGAAAGCTTTTGTATTTAAGATTGATAAACCAGAAGACTTGATTGAACAGTCAGTGACTATGGCGGATGCTGCCCGTAAAGGGGGGTTTTTGGCATTAGAAGAAGCGCAAATTAGCAATACTTTTATGCAAAAGGCTGTCGATATGTTAGTCGATGGTCATGATGGTGAAGTAGTGCGTGCAGCTCTAGAGAAGGACATCGCTCTAACGGAAGAACGTCATCGTACGGGGATTGGCATATTTAGAGCCTTTGGCGATGTTGGGCCAGCGATGGGGATGATAGGTACACTCGTTGGTCTCGTGGCCATGTTATCAAATATGGCGGATCCTAAATCTATTGGTCCTTCGATGGCGGTTGCGTTGTTAACCACATTATACGGCGCTATGGTTGCTAACATGGTTTGTCTTCCTATCGCGGATAAGCTAACGCTTAGGATGGGGGAGGAAATGCTCAATCGTAACCTTATTATGGATGCGGTATTGGCGATTCAAGACGGACAAAACCCGCGGGTGATTGAAGGCTTTTTGAAAAATTATCTCGCTGAAAAAAATCGTAAAATCGATACAACGGACGGAGAGTAGCCCATGGCTAAGTGCAATTGTCCACCGCCCGGAGCACCGCTCTGGTTGGCAACATTTGCTGACTTGATGTCGCTGTTGATGTGTTTCTTCGTATTGTTATTGTCATTTTCTGAAATGGACGTGATGAAGTTTAAGCAGATCGCGGGCTCAATGAAGTATGCCTTTGGTGTGCAAAATAAGGTGGAAGTTAAAGATATCCCGAAAGGGACTTCTGTCATTGCCTTAGAATTTAGACCCGGTCGCCCCGATCCGACTCCGATTGAAATCATTAACCAGCAAACGAATGAAATGACTGAACCTGTATTGGATTTCCAAGCGGGTGAAGACGATAGTGCGGGCGGCGTGCAGCAGCAAAATGGTTCTCAGCGGGGTGGCGAAGCGAGTGCTACGGCGCAAGAAGTTGCCGATGCGGTTAAAGCGGAAGCGGCAGCGGCGCAAGAAAAGATCAATCAGCAAGTGAAGAAGATGGCGCAGGAGCTCAATAAAGAGATCACCGATGGAGCGATTGAAATTGAGTCATTAGGTCAGCAGATTATTATTCGTATACGTGAGAAGGGGTCATTTGCTTCTGGCTCAGGTTTCCTACAGCCTCGATTTAAACCTGTGGTGCGCTCAGTCGGCGAATTGTTAAAAGATGTGCCAGGTGTCATCACAGTGTCAGGTTACACGGATGATATGCAAATAAGCGATGAGCTCTATAGTTCTAATTGGGATTTATCCAGCAAACGTGCCGTAGCAGTGGCCCATGAGTTAGTACAGGTCAGCGGCTTTGATTCTAATCGAATGAAAGTGGTTGGTATGGCGTCTAACAATCCGATTGTGCCTAACGATTCTCCGGAAAATCGTGCCCGTAACCGCAGGGTTGAAATTGCTATTGAGCAAGGTAAAGCGAAGGAGTCTGAAGAAATTCAGATCGGTAATTCGCCTTAAGTGTTTAGATACTCCCAATCTAAAGCCGCAATAATCTTGCGGCTTTTTTATCGAGCTAATGTGGACTTTTCCCTTTTTAGTTAACGTGTTATGCATCAAATTTCTGTGGTTGATTTAAATCCATTTGGGCTTTACGTTAATCACATTGAGTGTGTAATCCCTAAGTTTCCTTAACTATCCCTCAACGACTTATTGTTAATGATTCATCTCAAATCACTTATTTTAAGCAGGGCACTTCAAACCACTCGAGTAGGCTTTAGTGACATTATTTCAGCCTAATTAGCTGCCGTGATTTAGTCATTAATACGCAATGAATACGCCACAAATGTGGCCTGTGTGGCTGTTGGCTA
The DNA here is from genome assembly GCF_019345515.1 of Shewanella sp. NKUCC06_TVS. Classification (NCBI taxonomy): domain Bacteria; kingdom Pseudomonadati; phylum Pseudomonadota; class Gammaproteobacteria; order Alteromonadales; family Shewanellaceae; genus Shewanella; species Shewanella sp. NKUCC06_TVS. Next base: position 200,959 of record NZ_JAHKQX010000001.1, read on the forward strand.
TGTGCGCTGAAACTCGCCTTTTTAGGTTGCTTGGGTATATAATCCCCCGATTATTCTTTTAACCAATTTGCTGTTTTAAAATTGCCCGCGGAAATCCCATGAAGTTTATTGTAAAGCTGTATCCAGAAATCATGATGAAGAGCAAGCCTGTACGCATGCGCTTCACCAAAATGCTCGAAACTAACATCCGTAATGTGCTTAAAAAAGTTGACGAAGATGCAAAAGTGCAGCGTCAATGGGACCGCATTATGGTGATGGTACCAAAGGATAAGCCTGAATTGGCCCAAGCTTTCGGTGAGCGTCTGGCGTGTATTCCTGGCATTGCACACGTAGTGCAAGTGGATGAGTACAGCTTTGAATCTGTTGATGATATTTATCAGCAAGTCTTGCCTGTTTACCGTGACCAGCTCGCGGGTAAAACCTTCTGCGTGCGAGTAAAGCGTACTGGCGATCATGATTTTAATTCTATTGAAGTTGAGCGTTATGTCGGTGGTGGCTTAAACCAGTTTACTGATGCGCTGGGCGTGCGTTTAAAGAATCCAGACATTACCGTTAATTTAGAGATTGAGCGCGATAACCTTTATATGGTGACTAAGCGTATTGAAGGTCTAGGCGGTTTTCCGATGGCAACACAGGAAGATGTATTGTCCTTGATTTCGGGTGGTTTTGACTCTGGCGTCTCTAGCTATCAATTTATCAAAAAAGGCGCTCGTACCCACTACTGCTTCTTCAATTTGGGCGGCGCACAGCACGAAATTGGTGTTAAACAAGTAGCTTACCATTTGTGGAAAACCTACGGTGAATCCCATAAAGTGAAGTTTATCTCCGTGCCTTTTGAGCCTGTTGTTGCTGAGATTTTAGAGCGTATCGATAACGGTCAAATGGGCGTTGTATTGAAACGCATGATGATGCGTACCGCGGCGCGTATAGCCGAGCGTATGGGCATTCAAGCCTTAGTTACCGGTGAAAGTTTAGGCCAAGTGTCTAGCCAGACCCTGACCAACTTAAACGTCATCGACCGTTGTACTGAGTTATTGATTCTACGTCCCTTAATCGCCATGGATAAGCAAGACATTATCAACGAGAGCCGTAAAATCGGCACCGAAGATTTTGCTAAATCAATGCCTGAATATTGCGGCGTAATTTCGCAAAAGCCAACGGTAAAAGCAGTATTAGCTAAGGTTGAAGCGGAAGAGAAAAAGTTCTCTGAGGATTTGATTGATCAGATCATCGCCCAATCTGTCACTATCGATATCAGGGAGATCGCAGAACAAATGGATACTCGGATTACTGAGACTGAAACGGTTGCCAGTATCGATACTAACCAAGTGGTCATTGATATTCGTGCCCCTGAAGAAGAGGAAAGCAAACCGCTGCAAATTGAAGGTATTGAGATTAAACGTATCCCATTCTTCAAGTTAGCGACTCAGTTTGCCGATCTCGATAAGCAAAAGACTTATTTGCTCTATTGTGAGCGTGGGGTGATGAGTAAATTGCAGGCATTGTATTTAATCGAGCAAGGCTACACGAACGTGAAAGTGTATCGCCCATAAGTCGGGCGAAAACTTGCCCATTGCCGTATATCGTCAGTGGGATTGATTTGTTATTCAAGTACAAAAAAGCCGCATATTAATGCGGCTTTTTCTTTGCTCTTACTGAGCGTGACCTGAATTTCAGTGTCGTTTAGGTTATTCGGCTTTAACGACCTGCTGATGAGATGTGACATCATCTGTGGCAATCAACAGAGTGGCTTCTTGTAGCACTTCTTGGTGCATTTTATTCATTGCAGCGGTTAAATCTGCAGTGATATTGGCTTGCAAGTCGCTTGTGTCGATGACGATTTCGTCAACGAGTACATTTGCACTGGCATTAAAGCTGAGTGCTGAGACTAATATTAACGCAAACGCCGATTTTAAATTGAACATAGTCGCCTCCGGGCTGACAAATTAACGCTGTCAGACATTCCCATCATCAACTTTGAGATTGTCTAACTTAGGTATTTCATAGCTATGGATGTTTCATCGCTATTGGTGTTTCGTTGATAAGCTGTTTCATTGGCGCAAAATTTAACCAAAAACGCTGGCCTTTACAAACGATTAAATGTAACAATACGGATTAGAAAAACTAATTAAAAAACGAGACTGAGATCACTATGTCGAGACGATTACCACCGCTTAATGCGGTTAAAGCTTTTGAGGCAGCCGCGCGGCATTTGAGCTTTACGCGGGCAGCGGAAGAATTGTTTGTTACACAGGCCGCGGTGAGCCATCAAATAAAGGCATTAGAAGATTTCCTCGGATTAAAATTATTTCGTCGAAAGAACCGTTCTTTGCTATTAACCGAAGAAGGGCAAAGCTATTTTCTCGACATCAAAGATATCTTTATTCAGCTTGCCGATGCTACCGACAGATTACTCGCCCGCAGTGCGATTGGTTCGCTGACGGTCAGTATGTCACCCAGTTTTGCGATTCAATGGCTAGTGCCACGTTTGGCTAAATTCAGTGAGAAAAATCCCGATATCGATGTGCGAATTAAGGCCGTTGATACCGAAGCGAGTTCATTAACCGATGATGTGGATGTGGCTATTTATTATGGCTTAGGTAATTGGCCTGGGCTACGTGCAGATAAGCTCAGAAACGAAGTGCTTATTCCCGTGTGTTCGCCCATGTTGCTCAATGGTCCTAAACCACTCTCAAAACCGAGCGATTTAAAGTATCACACGTTATTACATGATATGAATCGTCACGATTGGCAGGCGTGGTTTAGGCAATGTGGCATTACCGATATTAATGTGAATCAAGGACCTATTTTCAGTCATTCGTCTTTGGTATTGCAGGCGGCGGCCCACGGTCAAGGGGTTGCTCTGGGTTACAGCGTGCTGGCACGCCCCGATATCAAGGCTGGGCGACTTGTGTGCCCATTCCAAGAAGTCTTGGTCAGTAAAGATGCTTACTACTTAGTTTGCCAGCAAAACCATGCTGAGCTAGGTAAAGTGGTGGCGTTTCGTGAATGGATGTTAGACATGTTTGCCGAGGAGTCTCGCAGTGAGTTGTTGCCTGGATAAGCCGAGTTATGTATTAGAAGGGGAGACTGCGAGTACTTTGATTTTATTGGCCCACGGTGCAGGTGCTAACATGGATTCTGATTTTATGCAGGCCATGTCGGCGGGATTAGTTGCTCAGGGCTTCCGAGTGATGCGCTTTAATTTTCCTTATATGCAGGCGAATGCAGTCGATGGCAAACGGCGTCCACCGGACCGCGCGCCTAAATTGCTCGCGTGTTTTACACAGATGCTCGATATCGCCCACTCACAACCACAAGTTAAACGTGTGGTGTTAATGGGGAAATCCATGGGCGGTCGTATGGCGGCCCTATTAGCCTGCGATCCTGCATTAGCGGCGCGCATCGATAGGGTGATTTGTTTAGGTTATCCTTTTGTGCCACTCAAAGGCGGCGAGCCTAGATTGGAACCTTTGAATGAATGCCAAGTCCCAGTATTAGTCGTACAGGGTGAGCGGGATAAGTTTGGTGGCAAAGCGCAGATCCCAAGCTGGCCCTTGAAAGCTGAGATAGGATTGGCTTGGATAACCGACGGCGATCATAGTTTTGTCCCAAGAAAGTCGTCAGGCACCAGTGAAGCCGCTAACCTTGCACGTGCTATTGATTTATCAAGTGATTTTATTCGTGAGCTTGATGTTGAGCGAATAAATGTTGAATGAGTTAATCCCATTCCAGCAGGAGCGTTAAATGCGTAAAGGTTTATTGTTACTCGCCGCCGTGAGCGGATTCTTAGCCGTCGCCTTAGGGGCTTTTGGTGCCCATGGTTTAAAAGCGGTCGCGCCACCAAACTTAATTGAAGTCTTTAACTTAGGTGTGCAATATCATTTCTACCATACCTTTGCCCTCATCATGGTTGCCTTCTCGGGCCAATGGTTAACCTCGCGTTTACTGGACTGGTCGGCATATCTCTTTGTCGCAGGCATAGTACTATTTTCGGGCTCACTATATGGACTCGCCTTGTTTGGGACTAAGTGGTTGGGTCCTATTACGCCTATGGGTGGTGGTTGTTTCTTATTGGGGTGGTTATTATTTGCCGCCGCTGTATGGCGTCACAAAGTTATCGACGGTCATGAGTCTTAATCGCTGATGATTATGTGAGTTAACAGGCTTAGGGCGCACCTAAGCCTTTTTTATTTCTCTAATCGCAACGCAAGTAGGCAAATAGGGCATTTGTGGATTGAAATTGGTATACTGGCACCCAAATCGATAGTCAGCCAATGCTTTGGCTTGGATTTCTCAGGGATCCCCATGAAAAACCTATTTTTATTTTGCCGCGCAGGCTTTGAAAAAGAATGCGCTGCAGAAATCCAACAGCGAGCCGGTGAGCTCAATGTGGGTGGCTTTGTTAAGGCCAACAATAACGACGCTTATGTTGTATACCAATGTTTTGAAGACGACGCTGCTGATACGTTAGTCAAACAATTACCTTTAGATTCGCTCATTTTCGCCCGCCAGATGTTTGCTGCTAGCGACTTGTTAGTTGACTTGCCTGAAAATGACAGAATAAGCCCAATCGTTGCGGCGCTCAGTGACGTCAGCAAAGCGGGTGAAGTGCGGGTTGAAACACCTGACACTAACGAAGCGAAAGAGCTCTCGGCTTTTTGCCGTAAGTTCACAGTGCCTTTACGCCAGCATTTGAAAAAATCGGGCAGTTTGCTCGCGCAGGAAAATCCCAAACGTCCGATTATCCACGTGTGTTTTATTGGACCCGGCCGCGCCTATGTGGGTTATTCCTATAGCAATAACAGTTCGCCACATTTTATGGGCATTCCACGCCTTAAAATGGCGGCGGATGCACCGAGTCGCTCTAGTCTGAAACTCGACGAAGCCTTTGGCCAATTCGTGCCTAAGGAAGAGCAAGAAGAGCGTATTCGCAGTGGCATGAACTCAGTGGATTTGGGCGCTTGCCCAGGTGGCTGGACTTATCAACTGGTGCGTCGCGGCATGTTTGTGTCGGCAGTTGATAATGGCCCTATGGATGAAAAACTGATGGAAACGGGCCAAGTGAAACATTACCGTGAAGACGGTTTCCGTTTCGAACCGCAACGTAAAAATATCTATTGGCTGGTGTGCGACATGGTTGAGAAACCTGCGCGTGTTGCCGAACTGATTGAAGCTTGGGCGATTAACGGTTGGTTTAAGGAAGCGATTTTTAACCTTAAATTACCGATGAAGAGCCGCTATAAAGAAGTGACTGCTATCCTTGAGACCATGCAGACGATTCTTAAAGAGAATGGTGTGACCGATTTTAAAGTACAGTGTAAGCATCTTTATCACGACCGTGATGAAGTGACTGTGCATTTATGGCTACGTCCTAATACCGCGTGGAATTAATTCCAGTGCTAACCCTGCGGTGATCTTGTTGTCGTTAGAATGGTAATAGTCACGCGGGTTTAAAGCCACGCAGGTTTAAAAGCTAGATAACAAAAAGCCCCAAAGGAAACTTTGGGGCTTTTTCGTGTTTATTCATTTGAGTTTCAAGCGCTTGCTTCTTTTAAGCTTTTGCTTGAACAAGCGCGTTTATAGACTCGTCTTAAACGCGCTTAGCATTGAGATCACAGACGCTCAAGCACAGCTTGCGTGAAGTCAGTCGTGCCGTGAGTGCCGCCTAAATCGCGAGTCGTACGGTCGCCTTCTTCAATGACTGCAGATACCGCTTTACGGATTTGCTCAGCTTTGTCAGCCATACCTAAGTATTCCAGCATTTGGATAGACGCTAAAATCACTGAGGTTGGGTTTGCGAGGTTTTTGCCAGCGATATCAGGTGCACTACCGTGAACGGCTTCGAAAATCGCTGCATCACGGCCAATGTTTGCACCTGGAGCCATACCTAAACCACCCACTAAACCGGCACACAGATCCGATAAAATGTCACCGAACAGGTTAGTCGTTACGATCACATCGAAGTTTTCTGGGTTCATCACTAACTTCATGCACGTTGCATCGACGATCATTTCTTCTGTCTTGATGTCTGGGTAACGTAGGCTCACTTCACGGGCCACTTTCAGGAACAGGCCTGACGTTGACTTCATGATGTTGGCTTTGTGTACAATAGTGACTTTCTTACGGTTTTCTTTGCGAGCTAGTTCGTAGGCGAAAGTGGCGATTTGCTCGGCACCTTGGCGAGTGACGATACTGGTTGCTTCGGCTGTTAAACCATCTTCAGACACTTTTTGACCATGGCCAGAATACATGCCTTCGGTGTTTTCACGTACTGTGATGATATCGATATTTTCGTAACGGGCTTGGGTACCTTTGAAAGACAGTACTGGGCGTACGTTAGCATACAGACCGAATTTTTTACGCAAGGTTACGTTTATAGAAGTAAAGCCTTCACCAACGGGAGTCGTCAGCGGCCCTTTCAGCGTGATACGGTTTTTTTCAATGAGTTCTAAAGTGCGTGCTGGCAGTAACTCGCCTTGCTTTTCAAGTGCAGTCAGGCCGGCATCGGCAAATTCATATTCAAAATCACAGCCCGCTTTATCAAGAATTTTTAAGGCTGAATCAATAATACTTGGGCCAATTCCATCACCTGGAATTACGGTTATCGTTCTTTTTGACATGGAGAAGTCCTTCCACGGTTCGTCGTTACTGCAATTGTCTGCCCCAGTGCTAACTGGATAGCAGGACTATGAATTTGGTATTTTTTCTGCCTATTATTTTAACCATCTTTGGTCAAACTTCACAGGAAATAGTGAGCAATATCACGATTTTTTATGTGGTATAACTTGTAAAAATACTGGGTTCTCACCATGATGGAGAGCCAATGGTTAAAAAAGTCTACTTTAGTCTAACAAATATATAAAAGAGGAAGACATTGAAGTTAATCCCTATCACATCTCTGGTTTTGTTATCCCTTGGAATATTGCCAGCAGTGCAGGCTGAAACCAGCACTAAACCGCTCACCCTAACAGACATTATGCATTTTGAATCCCTTGAAAAGCCGGTTATTGCAGACAAGGGGCAAGTCATCGCGGTCGAGTCTGCGCCCGATCGCGGGGATAGTCACGTCATTGTGAAAAATGTCCTGTCGCAGCAAAGCTATCAAATCGCGGGGGCGTCAGATCCCTTGATGAACCACGATGGTCGTTATGTAGCTGTGGTGGTTAAACCGAGTTTGCTCACGCGTGAAACGAGTGATGCCAAGGCGAAGAAAAAACTCAAGTCCGACATGGTGTTGCTCGATACTCAAACTGGCACGCAAACTCGCTTTGAGCGCGTGAAGGAATTTGTGTTCAGTGATGACGGTAGGCATCTGGCGATTGGGTTTGAGGCTGATGAAGAGTCCAAAAAAGATGCTGGGTCTAAAACTACCGAAAAACTCGCTGAAGCAGGCACACAAAGCCCTGCGAATATTGATAAGCCAAAGGTCGATAAGTTTGACCAAGGTCGACGTTTTACGTTGCTCAGTTTAGAAGACCAAACAAAGCGAATTGATGTCGAGCAGGTTACTGGCTATGTTTTTGATAAGGCAAGCCGTAGACTCGCGCTGGCAGTGAACGATATCACCAATAAGCAACATCAATTGCAGTTAGTCGATTTAAACACTCACAAAAAAACCGTTGCCTTTGATTCGCCTAGCCAACAGATTGGTGCGTTAGCGCTGGCTAAAAATGGTCGTTGGCTTGCATTTACGCAGGGCAAAGACAGCGAGTTACCTTATGGTCGCAGCTATCAGTTATCGCTGGTCGATTTGCAGTCGGGCAAAATCAGTAACCCCCCTGAATCACCCGAGTGGAAACTGAATCGCTACACTAGCTTAAGCTTCTCATTGGATAGCGAACGGCTGTTCTTTGGCCGCGTACCTGAGGTGAGTCAGCAGCTCAGTTTGCAGAAGATCACCGAAGAAAAAGACCTGTTCGATACAAATATTGTCACCGGACAGCGTGGGCTTAAGGTGTGGCATGGGGATGATCCTCGTATTAAGCCTAATGAAATCAAGCAATATGAGGATGAGCAAAAACGCACTTACCCTGCGGTATTGCATGTAGGTTCGAATAAAGTGGTGCAGCTTGGCGATAAAACTGTTCCAGATGTGACGATTTCACAACATAAACGTTTTATGTTGGCCAGTTCTGATTTGCCCTATCGCAAGATGGCAACTTGGGCAGGGTTCTACCAAGATTATTATCTGGTCGATATTAATACTGGCAGTAAAGTGCCATTTTTGACACAACAGCCGAGTGATGCCGAGCCTACGCTGTCGGGAAATGGCAAGTATGTGGCTTATTATCAGCAAGGTAATGTGTATCTCTATGATATTGCACAGGACCGTCGCACTAATCTCACAAAATCCCTAAAGGTCAGTTTTGCCGATGAAGACCACGATTATCCATCCAGTGCTCCAGGATATGGTTTTGGTCCTTGGCTTAAAAATGATGCGGGTTTCTTGGTTTACGACAAATACGATGTTTGGCAGTTTAATACCGAATCTAAGGCGGGTTTTGCCTTAACCGCAGGTAAAGGGCGTACCCAGAAAATTCAATATCGCCTTGAGGGCTTAGTCGATAATCCCGATGAGCCGGCAGAGCTTGCCTATAACGCCACTGTGTTACTCCACGGTTATAGTGATAAAACCAAGGCCGATGGTTTTTATCAAGCCACCTTGGGCGAAGCAGGCGTGAAGACGTTGATGCAAGGTGAGTATAAGCTGACAGTATTGGGACGCAGTAAAGACGGCGATACTATCGTGTTTTCTAAGGAACGTTTTGACTTATTCCCTGACTTGTATACGGCTAACTATAGCGCACCGCAAAATGCAGTTAAGCAAACCGATTTAGATAAGCAGCGTCAAGCCTTTAACTGGAGCCAATCCGAGTTAGTTCACTGGACAAATGGCGATGGTAAACCGTTAGATGGCGTGCTGATCAAGCCGACGAATTATCAAGCGGGTAAGCGCTATCCTGTACTGGTTTATTACTATCGCTTTATGACGGATAGACTGCATGCCTTCCCGCAGATGAACATTAACCACAGACCTAACTTTGCTTGGTACATCAATAATGGCTATGCGGTGTTCCTACCGGACATTCGCTTTGAAATTGGTTACCCAGGGGCGAGCTCAGTACAAGCGCTCATGTCTGGCGTGCAAAAGCTGATTGAGATAGGCATTGCCGATCCCGATGCTATTGGTTTGCAAGGTCATTCTTGGAGTGGCTATCAAACGGCGTTTGCCATTACTCAAACTAAGATGTTTAAGGCGGCGGTTGCAGGTGCTCCAGTATCGAACATGACCAGTGCCTATAGCGGTATTCGCCACGGCACAGGTATTGCGCGTCAGTTCCAATATGAAACCGGACAGAGTCGTATTGGCGCAAGTTTGTTTGCCGCGCCGCAAAAGTATATTGAAAATTCGCCAGTATTTTATGCTGACCGTATTCAAACGCCTTTGATGATCATGTTTGGTGATAAGGACGATGCAGTGCCTTGGGAACAAGGTGTTGAAATGTACTTAGCCATGCGCCGTGCGGGTAAAGAGGTGGTGTTCTTACAATACGAGGATGAGCCGCATCACTTGAAAAAGTACCCGAACAAGCTCGATTACAGCATTCGCATGATGCAATATTTCGACCATTATCTGAAGGGAAAACCCGCGCCAGAATGGCTCAGCAAAGGTGAAGCCTATGTCGAGTATAAGGCCGATGATGAATAGGCAATTGGTTTAGTTGTTTTACAACTGAGTCAATTCGTTGATTGTCAAAATAAAAACGCCACCGATTCGGTGGCGTTTTTATTTAACTGTCAGTCGTATTTATTTACTGGTTAATGTCTCTTGGGCAGAGCTGAGGGCTGTGTCAGTATCTGCATTGAGATATTGCTTATAGGTATCTTGGCCCCAAGCAATCAATTGATCATTTTCAAAAATAAGTGGGGTACATTCCTCTTTCGTGGTTACACCGTCTGATTTTTCATGGTGAGTGCGATAAAAGAGCACCTGTAGCTTGGTTTCTTTTACGGCTTTGGCCTCTGAAAAGTCAGCTTTACCTAGTAACTGTTTTACTGAAACGATATTTTGCCCTAGCGCTAACTCGTTCATTTTTTGGCTGTTATAGGATTGTCTGTCCTCCCAACTCATGTCATCTGGCGTAGGTTCATAAACGAGTACCACCACAGCGACAAAGGCGACGTAGGCGGCGAAAATGCTACCGATGATTACCGAAACTTTTGATTTCATTTACAGTTATTCCTTTACCTCATTAAATGAGTCACGTTATTACGTCCATAAAATACGCTTTTGTTGTTCTAAGGTAAATGCGTTAATTGCAACTTTATATTAACAGATGTTTAGGCTGGATTGATTGGGTTTTCAGGCCGGCAGTTATTATCAGGCAAGGAGTTCATCACGCGAAAATCTTTTAAATTAATATTGAGTGGCAGGTCTGTTTGTAACTGCGCGAGCTTATAGCTGAGTCTTGCCATCTCCTTACCTTCGGCAAGTTTTTTGGCTTGTTTAGCGCCTAAGTTAGATAGCGATGAAAACAAGGTTGGTAAGCTTCTAAAGGTTTTCAATAATTCGGCAGCCGACTTAGGGCCTATGCCCGCAATACCAGGAATTTTATTACCGCTATCGCCAGCTAATGCCATCAAGTCGAGAAATTGACTGCGTTCGACACCGAGTTTTTGTTCCAATGCAGCGATATCTAAGTACTGCTGATTAAAGTGATCCCACTGGCTGATTTGGCGATGATTGAGCTGACTAAAACCTTTGTCGGTGGACACTATAATGGCTTCACCCTGCGCTTTGGCGGTTTTTATCGCTAGAGTGGCAATCACATCATCGGCTTCAGCCGCCGCATAAATAGAGCCAATGTTCATCATGGTTAAGTGATCTTGCAGCGCAGCAAGGCCTTTTGCCAGCGGCTCTGGCATAGGTTTACGGCCTTTTTTGTAATCGGGGTAAAGCTGTTTACGCCATGAGATTTCATCACCGTCCCACACGATAGCCACATGGGTAGGGCGATGCACCCGCAGCAGTTTAGTACACGCCAAACTGACGCGCTCTGTGAGGCTTTGCATATCGGATTCATCGGGGATCGCCGCATAGATGCGGCGAACCAAGTTGAGACCATCGATGATTAAAAACTTGTTCATGGGGTGTTGTTGCTTCGCTCTCTATTTCACTATTTGATAGCAAGGAATATAGGCGCTTCCTGGAAGCTTCATTCTTTGTTGTTGTACAAATGCACTCAAGAGTTTATCCATCATATCCATGAGCTTGGGATCGCCTTTTAATTGGAAGGGTCCATCACGCTCTATGTGCTTGATTGTTTCCGACTTGACGTTACCCGCCACTATACCCGAAAACGCTTTACGCAGGTTGGCGGCTAATTCGGCTTTGTTGGTTTGGAAGTGTAGATCTAAGTTTGCCATCACTTCGTGGCTTGGGATAAAAGGTAACTGAAACTCAGACTCTATCTTCAGTGCCCACTGATATTGGTAAGCATCACCTGTTGAGCGGCGATAGGCTTTTACTTGCTCCATTCCTTGCTTCATGATGCGTGCCACTTCAGTGGGATTATCTATGATAATTTGGTACTTTTTCTGAGCTTCGGGTCCTAAGGTTGAGGCAATAAACTCATCAATCTTAATGAAGTAATCTGCGCTCTCCGTTGGGCCTGTGAGTATCAGCGGGAAAGGCGTTTGTTGGTTTTCTTCGTTAAGTAAAATACCCAATATATATAGCAATTCTTCAGCTGTGCCAGCACCGCCAGGGAAGATAATAATACCATGGCCTAAGCGCACGAAAGCTTCGAGGCGCTTTTCAATATCGGGTAAGATCACCAGTTCATTGACAATTTGATTCGGTGGCTCGGCGGCAATAATACTTGGTTCAGTTAAACCAATATATCGTGCATTTTTAATCCGTTGTTTGGCATGACCTATCGCCGCACCTTTCATCGGACCTTCCATCGCGCCAGGACCACAGCCAGTACAAATATCTAATTCCCTCAGGCCAAGTTGATAACCTACCTCACGTGTGTACTGGTATTCGATGGCATTAATACTGTGTCCGCCCCAACAGACGACCACATTAGGGTCTTTCATCGGTGCTATCGCCCGCGCATTACGCAGAATATCAAACACCACATTGGTGATATGGTGGGCATTGGTCAGATTAATGTGTTTTAGTGAGTCATATCTATCACTGATATAAAGGATATCGCGTAAGACTGAGAACAGATGCTCTTGAATTCCCGTGATAATTTGACCATCGACAAAGGCTTGTTCGGGGGGATTGATCAGTTCTAATTTTACCCCACGCTCCCGTTGTAAAACGTTGATGTCGAAATCATGGTATTGCTCGAATAGGGCTTTAGAGTTGTCGGTTTTTAAACCCGCGGCAAGCACTGCTAAGGAGCAGTTGCGGTACAGTTGGTATAGGGCACTTTTGGCACTATTTTTGAGTCGATCAACTTCAAGTTGCGAAAGCTGATCCATGCTGCCTTTTGGGCTGACTTTTACTATCATTTACCACTCCTTCGTCATGACAGGAGTGATTAGAGGAGGCGTATAGTGGGGCTTAATTATACGTCAATCACAACCCTGTCTCTGCTTTCGTGTTTCGCTTTGTAGAGTGCTGCATCGGCGCGTTCAAAGGTCTCATGTATGAGTTCACTTCCCATAACTTGCGCAGCCCCTATAGATACTGTAACTGTAATTCTCTGATTTTTAAATTTAAATGGAATATTTTTTACTTTCTCGCGCACTCTGTTTAAAAGTTGAGCGATATCAGCAGGGGCCACATCAGGTAATAGCAGTACAAATTCTTCGCCGCCATAGCGGGCTACAAATTCTGTATCTCGCAGGGAGTTTTTCAATGCCATTGCTATAACTTGCAAGGTTTTATCACCTGTGCTGTGGCCAAAACTGTCGTTGATGGTTTTGAAGTGATCGATATCGGCAACGGCAACCCACAACGGGGACTTATGCCGTTGATAGTTACGGTATTCTAGCTCCATGCGCTCTTCTAATGCAGCACGGTTAGGCAATTGAGTTAAGCTGTCGAGTAAGTTGAGTTTTTGTTGTTCAAACAAACGCTCTTTGTAGGTGTTAGCCTCACTACTTAACTCATTAAGCTCTTTGCGCATTGTCTCCATCGACTTGCGCAGCAGAGCTTGCTCTCTTTGCTCTAGGGCTTCTTTACGGGCTAATGCCGAGCGGATAGAGTTAAGTTGCTCTGTTAGTTGAGCTTTAAGGTCAACGACGTCTTCCACATCGATAATGATTTCACCTGCGTTATCGACGCGGGTGTTAATCTCACGATTCAGCTGGGTTTTTAATTGGAAGCTACGTTGATTGTGATTGTAAGATTCGCTCACCACTTCACGCACCGCGGCTAAGGCATCATTGAGTGCAAACAAAAACTCTTGGGATGCCGATTTCTCGCGGGCGATGTTATCAAGCAATAATGCTAAAATGGTTTGGTAGGCTTCGAGCAAGCTATCAACTTCAATCTCAGAAGAGAGTACTTCTTTGATCACTAATACTTGGTCACGTTGATCTTTACGGAACTCGATTTCCGAAATCATCTGCGCCAGCTCATGGGCTAGTTGCCTGTGCTTTGGTAAGACATCAAGTTTTTCAGATTCGCTAAATTGTAGCTGTAATATGGTTTCGTAGAAGCCAATGATTTGCTTAACTTTAGGTATATATTCCCACACAGTATGAAAAGGTTTAGCCAGATCTTGCTTGAAGTAATTGACTTCTTTTTTGAGCTTTTCAGGTGCAGAGTTAACGCGTTGGATCTGACGGATCACCTGTGACAAACCAGTACGACTCTCTTCGAGTTGTACCATCACATGGTGATATTGGCCTTTTAGCAGGCGCTCGACATCAACTAATTCTGGCAATGCCTCATCGACTCGCTCAAACGTATTTAAGTTATGGCGAAGTTTGGCGAGTTTATTATCCAGCTCAAGATTTTGCCCTTTACAGGCGAGGCTTAAGTGACCAATAAATTGGAGTAATGTCTGTAACTTTGCATTTCTATCTTCATTAACTTCATCAAGGGCAAGTTTGGCCGAATGGAGTTTCTGTTGCAGCAAGGCAAGTTGTGAAACTGTAGCGCTTGAATCCTTCATCCTGAGTATTGTCCTAACTCTGCAAGGCTAAAAAACATGACCATCCTATGTCCAGATTAGCTGTTAACTCATATGATACTAATGTTATAACACTGGGCGTAGAGTGCAAATGCGATTTACCAGTGACTCTGTGATTAATTACCGATATTGATCAAATATTTTCCAGTAATTGCCTATCTTGGTTATTTTCCCAGCAAGGCCAGCGAATATCCTCTTTATTGCCGTTGGTCTCTAATCTGATTAATCCACGCTCAATGCCTTTTTCAAGGTGCAAAAATAACGGGTTTGCAAATAAGCTCAAAGGAACAAAGTCGAGGGCTCTGAGAGCGACATAATAGTCGTTATTACCACCTAAACTACGGGCACAGGCAAGCGCCATCTGCACTGTTTCAAATTTTAATTTCGCGGCCATTTTAATTTCTGATTTCGCTAAAAGTGGCAAATGCGCAAAGCCAAGACGGAAATGATGTGTGATTTGCTGTTGATCGAGTTTCAGGCGTACTTGGCTGAGTATTTGTGTCGGCTCAATAGGTTGCGTGAAACGAACCGCAAATACCCCTTGGCGTACCACATAAACAGATGCTGCGAGTGCATCCGTTAGATGATTGGCAATTTGCGCTGTTACTGCATCACTAAAATATTGGCCATAGTCCAGATCCGCCGTAAGTTGGGTGGGGAAGGCGATAATCGCGAGTGCCGTTGTGGATTCCTGACTTTGATTATGGCTTAAATGTGCTAATAATGCGGCATATCCTAAATTGTGAGTGAAGGGTTCCTGTAGCGTTAATTGAGTTAATGCCGCGTTTTTAGCTGTTATTTTGCGACGATTTTGTAGCATGAAAATAATCACGAGCAGCAAGAGTCCGGCAATAAGGCTGCAAATGAGCAGTAGCGTGTGAGTGTTGTTGCTTTCTTTCACTGTCTCCACGAGTTTTCCCTGTAGCATGTTGAGCTCAAGTTTAAGTTGTTGCTCTGCAAGGGCAGAGGCCGACACTGGGGAGTCTTTATCTGTCTCAGCTGGCTTTTTACCTAGCTCAATGATACGGGCTTGGGCATCGATGGTTTTTGATAATTCACCTAATTTTTGCGCCGCCGAGGCGATAAGGGTGAGTGCGGATTTTTGTTCATCGACCAGTTTTAAATCGACCGCGAGTGCTAATGCGATATCGGCATGGGCCATCATCAGCGGCCAATCTTGGTTGGTTTGGGCGATTTCACCAATTAAGAGTTCGTTATAAACTTGATAGTGATGGCTTTGTTTTTCTTTGAATATTTGATTGGCCATCAGTAAATATTTTAGGGCGTTAACATTGTCTTTAATATTTGAGTAGGCTTGTCCTAAATTATGGAAATTAAGCCCCTGTGCGATGTAGTTACCGCGTTTTGCATCTAATTGCTGGGCATTTAGGTAGTAATCAATCGCTTTATGCCAATCCCCTTGTTCGCCATAGACCATAGCGATCACTGTCATACAACTTGAAAGATAAGTGTCATTGCCCATCTTTTTAAAGCCAGCCGCGGCTTCATGAGCGTTTTTAAGCGCTTCATCCCACTGCTTTAAGTCACGGTATACCTTAGAAAGTTGCAATTGCAGATTGGTTTTCATTGAAGGGTAATTAGAACGATTGGAGATCCGAATCGCTTCACTATAATGCTGTAGTGATTTTGTAAGCTGCTGATTAAAATTGTAATAAAAGCCAAGCCTCGCTTCAGCCGCCGCGATTAAGTAATCGTTTCTGAGTTTATAGGCAATGTCGCGGTATGTGTGGAAGTGCATCAGTGCAGGCACTTCCTGGCGGATCAATAAATGTAAGCCACCTAGATGTTCATGAATATTGTGTTTAAGAATCAATGCTTCGATGTCATAGCTGTCGTTGATGCGGGTGAGCGCTTCGTTATAAAGACCAATCGCTTCTTGATATTTCTGTTCCGTACGGCCAAGGTAACGGCCATTTAACATGGCGACCATGGCAAGTTCATAGGGCGATTGCGCCGCAGTCGATAGGAGTTCAATCAAGCTTTTTGCGTTTTGAAAATCGACCTTGGTTTTAACGTTCGGCTCCATATTGAGGCGGGCCAGTAAATACAAAATCTGTTCAAATTCGAGTGGATTGTAGCCTTGTTCTTGGGCTGCGCGCTCAAATTGGTCACGGTTTTGAAATGCGAGGGGAAAGGAAATCGTTTTGTTGAGCGCATCATACATTTGCTGCGGTGATTCTCTTAACTCAACCTCATCCGCTTCGAGATCTCGGCTTTGGACTGTAAAAGGCAGTGACAGCAACAAAGTAAATAAAATAACCGTGAGTTTTTGCATTTGAACTGTGATTCCTCATTCCTTTAGTCAAGGAACTTATTTTGTTAGCTTTTGTTAGCGCCTAATGAGGATGCTACATCGACTTGTTATACTTGGAAAAATCATAAGAAGCATAATAACAGAAGGAAGCAAGAGTGAAACCCAACAGACTATCAATCTTGATATTAAGCGCATTATTTTCGGGTCAAGTATTGGCCGATGTGAAATACCAAATCGACCTTATTAAACCCGAACACCATATTGCCCAAGTGAGTGTCACTTTTCCTGAAGTGAAGACGAACGATTTTACGGTGAATCTCCCTGTGTGGCGGACGGGCAAATATCAAGTACTGCCTTTGGCCGATGGTGTGCGCTTATTTAGTGCTAAAGATAGTCAAGGTCATGAACTGCAATGGAAGCGCACCGCGAGCGGTGAATGGCAAGTGGCGCTCACGCAGCCAACCCGTGTTACCGTCAGTTATCAATTGTATGCTAATGAATTAGGCCAAAGGGTGCGCCATATTGACGCGAGCCATGCCTATTTAGATGCTAGCGGTGTGTTCATGTACAGTCCGCAATTTCGCTCTGAACCAATATCCGTAGAATTAAAAGTACCTAAAAATTGGCAAAGTTACTCTGGGATGTCATCGGGTAAGGCCGCTCATTCCTTTATTGCCCCTAATTATGATGTGTTGATCGACTCCCCGATTGAAACTGGTGTGAGTACCCATAAACAATTTAGTGCTAATGGTAAAAACTATGAATTGGTGTTTTGGGGGGAAGGTAACTATGACACGGATAAAATAGTAAAAGATCTTAAAGCCTTAAGCGGTCAAGCTAAGGTGATTTGGGATGATTATCCTTTTGATCGTTACGTTTATATGGTGCATGCAACGAGTGGTGCCAGTGGCGCGACAGAACATTTAAATTCTACTGTCATTCAGCTGCCGCGCTTTAGTTTCCGTGAACGCAAGGACTACCTGCGCTTTATTAGCACGGCATCCCATGAGTTTATCCATACCTGGAACGTGAAGGCTTATCGCCCCGAGGGATTAGTTCCCTATGATTATCAACATGAAAATATGACGGAATTACTGTGGATGGCTGAAGGTTCTACCAGTTATTTTCAAGATCAGTTGCTGTTGCGGGCTGGAGTCATAACAGTTAAAGAGTTCCTCGAAGATTTAGCCAAGCGCGTCGAGAAAAACCAACTCAATCCTGGTCGTGAAACTCAATCTGTGGCAGAGGCGAGTGCAGGGGAGTGGAGCAGTATCGGTGGCGATTATGCTATTAACCACAGTGTAAATATTTACTCAGAGGGTTACTTAACCTCTTTAGCCTTAGATTTTTCATTACTGCAAGACTCCGAACTTAAGTATTCATATCGCGATGTGCACCGTCGTTTATATCAAGAACATCGCGTACCAAAAGGCTATGGTGTTAGTGATGTTCAGTATATTCTTAAAGACTTATCCGGCAAAGATTATGCACCTTGGTGGCAAGCCAATGTGAATAGTCCCATGAGTTTAGATTTCCCCGAATTATTATCACAGGCAGGGTTAAATCTGTCCTATGGTAAAGATTCAAAAGCTGAGGCATTTGCGGGAATGACCTTGAGCAGTACCCATGGCTCTTTAGTGTTAGACCAAGTGTTGCGTAATGGTCCTGCTTGGCAAGCGGGCATAGTTGCGGGGGATGAAGTATTAGCGATTAATGGTCTCAAGGTGACTGCTGCGGGTTTCTATAAGCGCATCAAAGACTTTAAGGTTGGCGATAGTGTAGAGGTGACATTATTTAGCAACGATAAAATCAAGCAAGTACAGCTCACCCTTGGCGAGCAACAAAGCGGTAAGCTAGTGCTCAAGGGGGATGCAAAAGCGACTAAACAGCAAAAAGCTTTCTTCAAGACTTGGTTAGGCATTGATTGGCCGTTTGACAATAAAGGCGAGTTAGCGACTAAAGCTTAATGTGGTTAGGGCTTCATATTTAGCATCTAAATGCCTTTGTCTTAAAGCCACCTAAAGTAAAATCGTCATAAAAAAGGCGCAACCATTATTTTGATGGGGGCGCCTTTTCTTATCTTGTACGGCTCAGTCTAACAAGCGAATTGCAGATCTCGTCTGCTTAACGATTTCTGCTTAAACTTGTGCGTCTTCGAGTCCACCAAGGGCGGCCACGAGTGCATGCATCAAGGCGACTAACTCGCTGCCCATTAGGGCAAAGTCTGCATCTAAACGGGCCATAGGATCGTCAGTGCCGACTTCATCGTTCCCTGCTCTAAATTCTTCAGAGAATTTAAGGCGTTTCACGCTGGCATCTGATTGCAATAATAGTGCAATCGATTGGCCGAAATGCAGCGCTAACTTGTGTACTTGCTTACCTGTTGCTAAGTGAGCTAACACTTCGTCTTCTTTCAAATCCTGCTGTTTAAAGCGCACAATTCCGCCTTCATCAGCTTCAGATTTGAGCTCGGCTTCGTCTTGCATTTCAAAGGGTAATGGCGCGCTGCCAAGTTTTAACCATTCAGTTAAATTGGATTCGACTGGCGCTTTAAAGCTCAGTGGGATCACAGGTAAACTGCCGAGAGCTTTACGTAATAACGCTAATAATTCTTCGGCCTTAGTGGCACTTGAACTATCAACGAGGATCATTTCTAGTTCAGGCAAAATCAAGGCGTGGGTTTGGCTTCGGCGCGAAAAAGCGCGTGGGAGTAGGCTAGTGATGATTTCATCTTTTAGCGCATCTTTTTCTTTTTTCGCCAGTTTACGATTTTCTTCATCTTCAATGAGAGCCACTTTTTCTTCTAAGGCTTCTTTGATGACTTGGCCTGGCAGAATTTTCTCTTCTTTAGTCACGCAGATCAGATGGCGATTGTCAGCGCTATGGACCAAAGAACTGCCTTTTTTGCCTAACGCATTTGAGAAACCAAATTTACTGACATCTTGGCTTGAGCAGGGGGAGAAAGTGAAATCGGCCAATGCAGTTTCTAGTGCTTCGGTTTCGACGGCAAAAGGTTTATTGAAACGATAAAGAGTAAGATTTTTAAACCACATAAGAGGCGCCCATTGAAAATTAAAGTGGCAGTTTACGGCATAGTTTGGACGGGGTAAACCTGTGTTCAATAGCGGATTTTTAACTGAAGATCAGAATTCATTAAACTGTAACATAATAATTAGCTTAGCTGCAGCCTGCATTTTTACTGGGTTTTATGCCTAGCTTCGCGTCAGCTTTTTTGCACGCCAACGTTAATGGTCACAATTGAAATAAAATTGAAACACATTCATTGCAAACTTTCGGTCGTTCCAAACCAATAACCAAGACGAACATAACGTCGAAAGGATTAAATGATGAACGTTTTTTGTAAAACTCTACTTGCTTCTGCGCTAGCTTCTGCAACTCTGGCTTCAGCTAATGCCGCTGAGCCACTGACTGTTTATGGTAAGTTGAATGTCACTGCTCAATCAAATGATGAGAAAGGTGATGCTACAACAACTATTCAAAGTAATGCTTCTCGTTTTGGTGTGAAGGGTGATTTTGCGCTGTCTAGCTCGCTGGAAGCTTTCTACACAGTGGAATATCAAGTTGATACAGGTGCAGCATCAAGCGATAACTTTACTGCACGTAACCAATTTGTTGGTTTGAAAGGCGCATTTGGTTCGTTCTCTGTGGGTCGTAATGATACCTTGTTGAAAATTTCTCAAGGTGATGTTGATCAGTTTAACGACCTTTCAGGTGACTTAGGTAAGCTGTTCAAGGGTGAAGTTCGCGCTGCTCAAACGGCGACTTACCTTACGCCTTCCTTTGGTGATTTTGTATTCGGTGTTACCTATGTTGCCGAAGGAAATGATGTAAAAGGTCAATTTGCTCAAGATGGTTTTAGCTTAGCGGCCATGTATGGTGATGCGAAACTGAAGAAAACGCCAGTTTATGCATCTCTTGCCTATGACTCAGATGTGTCTGGATATGAGATTGTTCGTGCCAGCTTACAAGCTAAGTTAGCCGGTATTAAACTGGGTGGTATGTACCAGCAACAAGAGCAAACCTATAAATTTGATTCTGCAACGTCGATGCCAGTTGAAGTCACTGCAGAAAGTGCTAACGGCTATCTATTAAGCGCTGCCTATGATATCGATGCTGTTACTTTAAAAGCTCAGTTCCAAGATATGGAAGAACTTGGTGATTCATGGTCGGTAGGTGCAGACTACAGCTTAGGTAAGCCAACTAAACTATTCGCTTTCTACACGAACCGTTCGTTAGAAGCGTCTACAGATGATGACAAATACATTGGTGTTGGCTTAGAACACAAATTCTAAATCCAGCATTAAAACTCAATTAAGGAGGCATATAGCCTCCTTTTTTATTGCTATAAACAAACAGTTATATAAACTTATTATGACAAATATTACTACTATATGGTTCAAGCGGCGTGCTTATTCATAAATCTGTAATAAAAATGACTAATAATAGCCGTGTTGACATTCACTGACAGAAAATCACTTATGACTGCAAGGATATTGATAGTAGAAGACGAGTTGGCCATCCGCGAGATGCTGACTTTTGTAATGGAACAGCATGGGTTTACCACCTCTGCGGCGGAAGATTTTGATTCGGCCATTGCGCTGCTAAAGGAGCCTTACCCCGATCTGATTTTATTGGATTGGATGTTTCCTGGCGGAAGTGGTATTCAATTGGCGAAACGCTTAAAGCAAGATGAGTTTACGCGCCAAATTCCGATCATTATGTTAACCGCCCGCGGTGAAGAGGAAGATAAAGTCAAAGGCCTCGAAGTTGGCGCCGATGATTACATCACTAAACCTTTTTCCCCTAAAGAGCTGGTCGCACGTATTAAAGCCGTATTGCGTCGCAGTGCACCGACTCGTTTAGAAGAAACCATTGATGTACAGGGCTTAATGCTCGATCCTGTGAGTCACAGGGTGAGTGTGGGTGAAACTGTATTAGATATGGGCCCAACCGAATTTCGTTTATTACACTTTTTCATGACCCATCCTGAGCGTGTTTACAGCCGTGAACAGCTGCTCGATAATGTGTGGGGCACCAATGTGTATGTTGAAGACAGAACCGTTGACGTGCATATCAGACGCCTTCGTAAAGCCGTTGAAGAGTCTGGTCATGACCGCTTGATCCAAACGGTTCGTGGCGCTGGTTATCGTTTCTCTACACGCATTTAGTGCTGAATAACTGTTAGGCACAAGTTAGCTTTTACGCTATCTTGTGCTCCTCTTATTTAGCCTGATGTTTGGGTTTATTTATGTCTGACTCTTATTCAGGGTATCGGTTGTTTACGCGCTTAGGTTTATATCTACTGCTTTGCGCGCTAATAGGTTTATTGGTAGGGAAATTTCTCTGGATACTTTTTATCGGCACGCTAGGGTTAGTTTGCTGGCATTACCGACAATTATCACGGCTTAACTTTTGGTTATGGCGGGATAGGAAACTCACGCCGCCGCAGGGCAGTGGGAGCTGGGAAGGTGTATTTAACGGTATTTATCGCCTTCAAGGGAAGAATCGTCGACGTGTCGGTCAACTGGCCGCACTGCTGGCACGATTTCGTCAAGGTGCAGAGGCGTTACCCGATGCCGCTGTCGTGCTTGATTCAGAACATAATATTTTATGGTGCAACAAGTTAGCGCAACTCATTCTCGGTTTTGTGTGGCCACAGGATAATGGTCAACGAATCGATAATTTAATCCGTCATCCTGATTTTTCTGCTTACATTAAATCCGCACAATACAAAGAGCCGCTGGAGTTACCTTCGCCGGTATCGGATAGGCGTTTGCTTGAAATCCGTATCATGGCTTACGGTGACAGGCAGCTACTGTTAATTGCGCGGGATATCACTCGTATACGTCAGCTTGAGGGAATGCGAAAAGAGTTTGTCGCGAATGTGTCGCATGAATTAAAAACGCCGCTCACTGTGCTACAGGGTTACCTCGAAATGATGCAAAGCATGGCTGAGCCTGATTCGATGAACGTCAAGCCGTTAGCATTGATGCAGCAGCAGACACGACGAATGCAATCTATGGTCGAACAGCTATTGATGTTATCGCGAATTGAAGATGCGGCGGATATTAACCTCGAAAACACTGTGAATATGACGCAGTTGATGGAGGTGCTCAAGGAGGAAGCTAAAGCGCTGGCACAAGATAAGTATGAGTTGAGTTTCTATTGTGAGCCTGGACTTGATTCTCATGGCAATGAATTGCAGCTGAGAAGTGCCTGTTCTAACTTGATTTCTAATGCGATTCGTTACACAGAACCTGGCGGGAAAATTACAGTGCAGTGGTGCAGTGTGGCTACGGGGGCCATCTTTAGCGTAACGGATACGGGTGAAGGTATTGCGGCTCAGCATATTGGTCGATTAACGGAACGCTTTTATCGGGTAGACAGTGCGCGCTCAAGGCAAACTGGTGGTAGTGGTTTAGGTTTAGCGATAGTAAAACATGCGCTTAACCACCATCACAGTAAGCTTAAAATCAGCAGTGAAGTCGGTAAAGGCAGTACTTTTAGCTTTATTATCCCTTTGCATCTTATCGAACGTAAGAAATAGTATGTGTGAGTGAAATATTTACAATAAATAATAAAAACAGGCCATTAGGGCCTGTTTTTGTTTCTAGGTTTATTGAGTCTTTATTATACCAATAGTATTAAATATCTGTTCATTCTGCGGGGATTCAACGCGCTTTAGACAAGGCGAAGGCTTGAAGGCATAGTGGTGCTCTGTCGAAAGCCTTTAACGCAGTATAAAGCGCGTTGCCATGCCGTTAACATCACCCGCCCTTCGGGAGCCACACAGGCATCCCACTCCGGTGTTGCATGAATGACCATTTCTGCGTCAATGCGCCTTGGATTGAAATGCCTGTGAGGCTCTGAACTGATTAGATATTTAATGTGATTGGTATTAATGACAGAAAAAAGCGATAAATAGTGGATTGTCATTTAAGTGTCATATCACGGACATAGAATTGTCATTGTAGCGATTGATACTGGCTGCGTCTGAAGAAACTTAAGTTACAAATTAGTTAGCTTACTACTGGAGCACATAATGAAACTGAAAAAGCTTGTCGGCGCGATTACTCTAACAGCCGCTGGTGTATTCTCTGCCACTGCGATGGCATCGATTGATCCATCTCTGCCTACTTATGAAAAAGCGAGCGGTGTATCTGGCAACTTATCATCTGTAGGGTCAGATACCTTAGCCAACATGATGACACTTTGGGCAGAAGAATTTAAACAAATGTACCCTAACGTCAACATTCAGATCCAAGCGGCGGGTTCTTCTACTGCGCCACCAGCGTTGACTGAAGGCACTTCACAGTTCGGTCCTATGAGCCGTAAGATGAAGCCTAATGAAGTTGAAGCATTCGAAAAGCATTTTGGTTATAAGCCAACTGCGATTCGTGTAGCTATCGATGCTTTAGCCGTATTCGTACACAAAGATAACCCAATCAAAGGCTTAAACGTTGAGCAAGTTGATGGTATTTTTTCTTCTACTCACAAATGCGGTAGCAGTGACATCCAACGTTGGGGCGATTTAGGCTTAGACGGTAACTGGTCTGCCAAAGACGTTCAACTTTACGGTCGCAACTCAGTATCGGGCACTTACGGTTACTTTAAAGAGCACGCGCTTTGTAAAGGTGACTTTAAAGCTAACGTAAACGAGCAACCTGGTTCAGCTTCTGTTGTGCAATCTGTTTCTCAATCTCTGAATGCGATTGGCTACTCAGGTATCGGTTACAAAACTGCAGGTGTTAAAGCTGTTGCCATCGCTAAGAAAGGCAATGAGTTTATCGAAGCTACAGCTGAAAACGCGGCTAATGGTACTTACCCACTATCACGTTACTTATACGTTTACGTGAACAAGCAACCAAACAAAGACTTAGCACCAATGGAAAAAGAATTCCTGCGTTATGTGTTGTCTAAGCAAGGTCAGCAAGTGGTAGAAAAAGACGGTTATGTACCTGTGCCTAATAGCGTAGTTGCTAAAGATTTAGAGCAAGTAGGTATTCGCTTGTAAGCCAAACGGCTTGTTAATCAAGGACCTCTCAGGAGGTCCTTTTTGTTTTTGTGGTTTTAAATGTGTAATGATGTCAGGTTTAGATCAAATTAAAGACATAAAAAAAGCAACCTAAGTAGGTTGCTGTAAATTCCAATTCGGAATCTTGGGACGGTCGCGCTAGAAACCATCTAAAGGAGAATGATGATGAACGAAGAAACTCATTACAAAGATTCGGTTCATAATATCTGACTCAGCATCATCAAATTAGTTCAGGGAAAGTGCGAAATATTTTAAATAATTTTGTATTTTGTTTTTATAAAAAGAGGCAGACTCGATTTTTGCCAAGTTTGCACGTCTCAATTTTAGCTGCTTCTACTGTGACTACCGATAAATCCAGCAAGCTAGAGATAGCTTATTGCAAACTCGGTACCTACACCCAAAGATGAACTGTTACAAAAAACTTGTTCCTAAGGAGCTCTAGAGCTCAGTTACGATTTGCCTCTGAGTAAATTTGCAGTCGATAATACCTCCCAATGATTAGTGATAAGTTATCAAGCCCGTCACCACAGCAAGGTAACTCATAACCCACTATTTAGAACATACCGCTCAAAACTTGAATATCGAGGCGACAGTGTTGCAACCAACTAAGAGTACATTAGCTGATGTAGCCCCTTGGGATTTAACCCGAGATTACCATTCTTTTGCGAATACCGAACAAGTGCAAGTGACCCATGTCTCTTTGGATGTCATGGTGGATTTTGACGCGCAGCGTCTTTTCGCTAAAGCGACGCTGTCCTTGGATTTTCTTGAGTGTGATGTAACAGAGCTTTGGCTTGATAGTCGAGATCTAACCATACTCGCTGTGACTTGTTTTAATGCTACAGAGGGGGTGAATGTATTAACAGAAATGGATGAAGAACCGCTCGATTTTGTGCTTAATGAAGCTGACCCCATACTCGGGCAAAAATTGTGTATCACTTTACCAGAATCTCTTTGTAAGCAGGTTTGTATTCACTATCAAACCTCGCCGTCCGCCCAAGGATTACAGTGGCTAGCGCCTGAGCAAACCGCGGGTAAACAGTTACCTTACCTCTTTAGTCAATCGCAACCGATCAATGCCCGCAGTTGGATCCCATTACAAGATACGCCTAAGGCGCGGATCACTTTTGATGCTAAGGTGCAAGTGCCCAAAGGCATGCGCGCCGTTATGAGCGCGATGAATCATCCCGATACGCCACTTAATGGTGTGTTTCACTTTGAGATGGAACAGCCTATTCCGACCCATTTAATGGCGTTGGCTGTGGGTGATATTGTCTTTCAAGCGATAGGTCCAAGATGCGGCGTGTATACCGAGCCGAGCATGTTAGTGGCCGCCGCAAAAGAGTTTGAAGATACTGAACACATGCTCGACGTTGCCGAGTCATTGTTAGGTCCTTACGTATGGGGCCGCTATGACATGATTATCTTGCCGCCGAGTTTCCCGTTCGGTGGAATGGAAAATCCGCGTTTAGCCTTTTTAACGCCCACACTCATTGCTGGTGATAAAAGCTTAGTGTCAACCGTTGCCCATGAGTTAGCGCATTCTTGGACAGGCAATTTGGTCAGTAATGCGACTTGGCGTGATCTCTGGTTAAACGAAGGTTTCACGACCTATTTTACTAACCGTATTGTCGAGGCTGTCTACGGCAAAGAACAGGCAGAATTAGAATGGGTAATAGAGTTTGGTCGCTTAAAAGAAGAAATAGCGTCTTTGCCTACGGGTAAGCAAACTTTACCCGCTAATGTGCAGCAGGACGATCCTAATCTTGCTTTTAATCGATTTACTTATGATAAGGCTTCGATGTTTGTCCATGATTTAGAGCGCAGGCTAGGGCGAGTAGAGTTTGATAAATTTTTACTCACTTATGTGAATCATTTTGCGTTTAAAGCCATTACCACCGAAGTGTTTGTCGAGTACGCAAAACAAACTTTACTGCAATTACACGCAGATAAAATCACTGAAGCTGAACTATTAACGTGGATTTATGGTGAAGGCTTACCTGAGGGCTATTGCGGACCAACATCCATGAGTTTAGATAAAGTCGATGATGCGCTGGCGTGTTTTCTACAGGGAACGGCAGCGGGCCGATTAAGCGTTAAAGATTGGCGAGTGCACCATTGGCAATATTTTCTGACCCAATTACCTGAAGTCGTTAGTCAAGTTCAATTGATGGATCTGGATGAAACCTTCCAATTAACCCAATCGACTAATGCAGAAATTGCCTGTGATTGGTTTCGAGTCGCGATTCGTAATCATTATGATCCTGTGTTGCCGGCATTAAGTGCCTATTTAGTGCGTATTGGACGCGGTAAATTTGTGCGGCCACTCTATGCTGAGTTACAAATTGCGGGATATCACTCTGAATTAAAAGACATCTATACAAAGGCTCGTGCAGGCTATCATCCTTCGATTCAAGTTCAATTGGACAAATCACTCAGCTTATAGAAATTTAGGTAAAAAAAATGGCAACCTATTGGTTGCCACAAAGAAATCAGTGTGGGATACAAATAGAATTCAATGCGCTAGCGTGTTTTCTATTGTGTCCCAAAAGGGAGATGATGATGAACGACCAACCAATTCGACTCAATGCGATAAAACAGAAACTGTGTCATTTGAGGGTATGAAACTGCGACTTCACATATTTCATTCTCAAGGTGCATTTAATCTTATCTGTTAATCCTTACCTATACTCAGAGTCACCATTTTTAATTAAGTTCACTGATATCAGAAAAAAATCCCAAAAAGTTTAAAAAAGATTTTATGGGACATTTTTCTGGGGAATACTGAGTACTCACACTTAAGTGTTACATTTTTTCTACATTAAAATCATGGGGATAAAAAATTAAACGCGTGTCAGTTTATTAATCTATAAGCTAGCGTTAGCGCTTGTTGAAATTTGAGTAAAAAAAATGGCAACCTAAGGTTGCCACAAGGAAATCAGTGCGGGATACAAATAGAATTCAGTGCGCTAGCGTGTTTTCTATTGCGTCCCAAAAGGGAGATGATGATGAACGACCAACCAATTCGACTCAATGCGATAAAACAGAAACTGTGTCATTTGAGTGCATGAAACTGCGACTTCACATATTTCATTCTCAAGGTGCATTTAATCTTATCCGTTAATCCTTACCTATACTCAGAGTCGCCATTTTTAATTAAGTTCACCGATATCAGAAAAAAGACAAAAAAAGTTTTTGAGAGATATTGAGTGCCCACACTTAGTTGTTACATTTATATTACATATAAAATAAAGGGATAAAAAAAGGCAACCTAATGGTTGCCTAATGACCTATTCCTAGGTCAAGGGGACTGCGCTAGAAGCCCCAGGGAGATGATGAACATGAAAAAGACATTCACTGTTCAATACATTTGAGGGGCCTTGTACGGTTAAAGTTCCATAAAAAATTAAAATAAATCTAAATTTTTATAAATTGCAAGATTTCAAATAGATAGTGATTAAATTATTTTAGCAAAGCAGCAATTTTACTTTCTAATGCTTCGGGTTTGGTCGTTGATGCAAATCTTTCGATTGCTTCGCCTTGGCGATTAACTAAAAATTTAGTGAAATTCCATTTAATACCTTGAGTGCCTAATACGCCGGGAGCGGCTTTCTTAAGGTATTGATAAAGTGGATGCGTATGTTCGCCATTCACTTCTATTTTAGAAAATAGCGGAAACGTCACGCCAAAATTCAATTCACAAAAGGCTTGAATGCCTTGTTCATCGGCTTTTTCTTGGGCGCCAAATTGATTGCAAGGAAAGCCTAAAATCACTAATCCTTGATCTTTGTATTTTTGATATAGCGCTTCTAATCCTTTGTATTGCGGTGTAAATCCACATTCACTGGCGGTGTTGACGATTAAGAGTACTTTGCCCCGATACTGCTCTAAGCTTACCGCGTTGCCTTGAATGTCTGTTGCTGATTGGCTGTATATATTCGTAGTCATGTTCACCTCCGTAGGATCTTAGCCAAACAGCATAAACCTTAAAATAATTTTCAGCAATATAATTGCGCGCAATTTATTTTGTGGGTTTGCTAATTTACTTAATTATCAATATAGTTACAGCAATTTTGTGGCTAAAGAAAAGGGCATCTGTGTGATAGAAAATGACGCAGAATACGAAACAAACATGCAAGCGGATGTGGGGCAAGTAGTTCAACAACTCACTGAAGTTGAAGGCGAAGAACAGGCTGAAGTGTTTAGTGAAATTCTGAATGACTCAGAACCTGGAACCATAGCCTTAGCGCTTGAGTCCTTGCCCTTGGATGAGCGTTATGAGCGTTGGCAGCAAGTTGAATTTGCTGACAGAGTGACTGTGCTGAGCCTGATGCGTGCCGATCCTCGCATGGGGATCCTGAAGCGGATGCCTGATAATGAAGTGGATCTGTTATTTGCGCAATTAAGCCCTGAAGATTTAATTGAGTGGAGTGATTATCTTCCTGAAAGTTTTACCGATCGTGCCTTGGCTCAGATGGGGGAGCGTCAGCGACAACGATTCGAACTTTATGATCAATATTCTGAGAATGAAATCGGCCGTTATACCGATCATCAAATGTTGGTGCTCAGTGATAAGGCGACAGTTGCTCAAGCGCAGCGCTTCTTTCGCCGTATAGAGCTCGATTGTAACGACAATTTGTTTATCGTTGATGATCTGGATAAGTATCAAGGTACTGTTCGTCGTTATGATATTTTTAAACATAATCCCGATGAATTATTGATTTCACTTTTGTCTGAGGACTGCCGTGCGTTATCCGCCGATACGAGTCTTTTAGAAGCGGCCGAAGCGATAGAGCACAGCCGCGAAATTGAATTGCCTGTGATTGATGAGTCCGGAGAGTTAATCGGCCGCGTGACGCTACGAACCGCAACGGCATTAGTGCGTGAGCATTATGAGGCGCAGTTGATGGCAACAGCGGGTATGGATGAATCCGACGACTTGTTCGCCCCGATTATGAAAGGTGCTCAGCGCCGTGCTGTATGGCTTGGGATCAATTTACTGACGGCTTTCCTTGCCTCAGCGACTATTGGTTTATTTGAAAATGTCCTATCGCAAGTGGTTGCATTAGCTGTGTTGATGCCGATTGTCGCTTCTATGGGCGGTATCGCGGGGAGCCAATCTCTAACGCTAATGATCCGCGGTATGGCCATGGGACAGATTTCGGCGGGTAACTTGTTTTCGCTAATGAAAAACGAACTCGGCATTGGCATAGTTAACGGATTTTTGTGGGCGATAGTGATAGGTTTAGTCTCTGGCTGGTGGTTCGGTGAAGCGACGATAGGTATAGTGATTGGCTGTGCGATATTGATTAATATGGCCGTTGCCGCTATTGCTGGGGTGATAGTGCCTATGGTGTTGCAGAAGTTTAATCAAGATGCGGCGTTATCGGGTTCAGTGATCTTAACGACAGTGACCGATGTGGTGGGTTTCTTTACTTTCTTAGGTATGGCGACGTTGTTATATCTGTAGCGTGGGTTCTTGGGTGAGTTTGGAAGATGAATGCACGGCAATTTGGTGTGCATTCACCGTATGTTGGGAACATTAACGGTTTAATCTGGATATGAATAACATTCAGTTTGTTATAGGTAAAAAGCCGGAAGAATTAGCGCTGGCGGCACAATTAATTGATGGGCGTGATGATAATGCTCATCCGTTGGATCATCAGGTCTTTTTCCATTCCCGTGCGGTGATCTTAGCGAAAACTATCGAGGGTGAGATAGTCGGTTGCGCCGCGATAAAAGCTGGTAAAGGCACTGTCGATAAAGGCACTGTCGGTGAACTGGGTTATCTGGTGGTGTCGCCCCATTATCGACGTCAAGGCATAGCACAAGGGTTAACTCATAAACGGATTGAGGTGGCAAAGGCCCTAGGAATGTCGATTTTGTATGCGACTATTCGCGCCGAGAACACGTCGAGTCAAGCTAATTTATTGAAGGCAGGTTTTCAGTTTTGGCGTAATTATTTGAGTATCCGTGGCACGGGAAATACTGTGGGTTGGTATTACTTAGCTTTAAGCGTTAATGTCGATGCTGAAGCGATAATGCAGTCTTTAGTTGGCGATCGTACTCCAGCGTTCTAATTGTGTTGTAAGTGAAAATACTTAGATCTTAATGTGTTTTCATCTTGTTTTACATTTGTATATTCCTCGCAAATAATCCCTCTTTATACGCAAATAGGCTGATTTTCTTTATTTATTCGGTATGATCCGCGGCTATTACCCACAGTCATTATTGAGGTGTTTTTTTATGGCTAAGTTCAGAGTAGCAAGTGTCTTATTATTGAGTGCAGCAGCGCTGCAAGTGAATGCGTCAGAATTTAATCTTGGGTTGAACAACGATGTGGTTTCAACTGAGTTAGAACTGCAATTGAACAAAGATACTAACGCGGTTTTGGGTTATATCTATGCGGATGAAGGCGGCCATATCGCTCAAGGTGCAATGCATATGACCCATGATGCGGGTGTGCATCACTTTGAGGTCGGTGCTCAGTTAAGCCAGCTTTGGTCTGACTATTCACCCAATGGCAGTGCCGTTTCTGTTGGTGGTCGTTATGCACTATCAATGGGACCCAATATTTCACTGCACGCCGCGGCTTACTATGCACCGTCTGTATTGTCATTTGGCAATGTTGATGGTCATTATGAACTAGACTCAAAAGTGCAATACCGTATAACGCCAAACATGGCACTTTATGTTGGTTACCGCAAGATTGCCTTCGAATACGATGATGCCCGCAATTTTACTTTCGAAGATGGTGTGTATATTGGCGGTAAATTCCGTTTCTAAGCACAAGGCATATTGATTTAGCTGTATTGCGATCGAGATGTCGAATTAAAGAGCCGGCGAGGTTAACTTCGCCGGCTTTTCCATTTCGCCTTTAGCTCACTGTAGCTTGGTAATATGGATGAGAAAATGACCAATCCAATCCCGATTAAAATCACTAGGCTGAGTTCTTCATCGAGTATCCACCAGCCTAACAAGGCTGCAAAAATCAATCCTGTATATTCTACTGGTGCCATTTGGCTCGCATCGGCACGTCGATAGGCATGGATGATGAGATAGGTCATGGCAATGTAAAATAGTCCCAAAGTCAGCCCCACTTGCGCCACTGGTAAACTAAATTCGGCGCCTTCGTACAAGGTCGCAGGTATCAGAAATATCATCGCAAAGGCATTAGACCAAAAGAGCATGGAAAAAGGATGTTCATGGGTCGAATAGGCCTTTAAAATCAAACTATTCAATGCTGATGTCATGGCACCGAAAAAGGCTAAACCTATATACAGGTTAAATTCTGTTGGTTGGCTGATAAGCAAAATGCCGCTAAAGCCGATAAGACCAGCGACCGTGCGTCGATAACCAATACGTTCATTTAAAAAAATGGCCGATAGTACTAGCAGTAACAAGGGTGAGGTATAAATCACTGCTGTTACTGTTGCGAGCGGAAGATGCAGAATAGCAAGCATAAAAATGGCGTTGCCCAGTCCAATCAATAGCGCGCGGGCGATATGCACTTTGTAAAAAGGACTGAGTTTAAGATTACCCTGTAAGTGCCACACAAAAGGCAGTACAAGCAGAGTGGCAAATAATTGCCTGTAGAGCACCAGTTGAAAAACAGGCACATTGGTTTCAAGCAACTTAACCAATACGTTACCGCTGGCAATCAGTAGTTGTGCGGCTAAAATCATCAATAGAGGCTGCATAGGATCCCAGCAAAAATAAGTCAGTATTAAGGTGTATCTTGAATTTCATGCCGCAGTTTGGACTTTGAGACTAAAATAGCATCATAAGGCATGGTATATCCGACTAATTTAGCTTAACTGATTGTAAAAAACTAAATGTAGCCATAAAGTTAACCTACAAATCCAACTATCGACTAAGATTGACAGCATTAGCATTTTCTTCATAGCTGTAAAAATGATCTATGGCCCTTTAACTAAATAAGCCGATGAACAAACTTAAAAAAACTCTATTTGGGTGTTTTTTACTTTTCTTGTGGACATTAAGTCCCTCTGTATTAAGCGCTGAAATTGCGTTGGACTCCCCGTATTTGTTCCATGCTAAAGCGGATCAACAGCCTCCTGAGCGGTTTGAAACCGTGCCTCATTGGATGGGACAACTCGACGAAGCTAGTTCGGTCAGCTTAACCGGTGGCGATTATTGGATGATTACACCTGTGATGGTCAATCAACGTCAATCAAACTGGGTAGTGGATGCAAGTAATTCGATTATTGAATCCGTAGATTATTGGATACTCGGCAGTGACGGCAGCGTACAACATGCCCACAGTGGCTACAGTGCTCCATACCAGTTTTTATTCGATTATGGCCGTAAGGTCACCTTGAATATGGGCACGGATTATTGGCTGGTTGTGAAGCTGAGCAGCCGTTATTACTCCTCTCCCCCTGAGATAGCATTGCAAAGTGTGGCGGATCATCAGTTGATGTCTGACCGTCTCGCAATGGCAGTGCTGCTGTGTTTAGGCGGATTATTGTTTATCGCTTTATATAATATTTTGATTTATATCTCTATTCTTGATAAAGCCTTTCTCTACTATGGCCTTTACGTATTTGCTTATTTTGGTGGCTGGGCACTGACTTTCCATTTGCCCGCACACTTATTTAATTTCCATTACCTTGAGTTGCATCATCTGTTTTTCATCAGTTTGCCCATTTTTAATATCATGTTTTACAAGCACTTCCTGCAGTTGCCTAGTTACTCACCGCGGCTGTGGCGTCTTAGTCAGTATTTAATGTTTGCCTGTATTGTGGCTCTGCCGACCAGTATTTTGCTGTTGTCCTATACGGCAATTATTGCCTCTGTACTGATCATGCTATGGATTGCTTTAGCAATTACCTGCGGTAATGTGTGCTTGATGAAAGGCTTTGCTCCTGCACGTTATTTTATTCTTGCTTTTACCTGCTTGCTGTTGCCTGCGGTGATTATTTTACCCGGAAATATGGGGCTCACTCCTGATTTCATTGAACATGCAGAGCTTGCGACTCTGATGGGCGGTACGGCTGATGCGTTATTACTGTCCTTAGCGTTAGCGAATAAGCTGAAATTACTTGCTGAGGAACGTAAGGCGCATATTGAAGAGTTAGCGATTGCATGGGAAAAGGCTCGTTTAGATGGATTAACGCGAGTCGGTAATCGTTATGCCTTTGACGAATATATGAACTCACAATTAGGATTTGCCGATAAAGTCGTGCAACCGATGGCGTTAGCACTATTGAATATCGATAGTCTGAAAAGTGTCAATGAAACACTCGGCCATCAAGAAGGCGATAGATTATTGCTGTTGATAGTGCAGTTATTGCAAGCAACAGACTTAGCGCACATGAAGGTTTATCGTATTAGTGGTGACGAGTTTGTGATTGTGACGCCTTCTGCTGGTATCCAGTTATTACAGAGTGCTTTGAGTGGCTTAGGTGAAGAATTAGCAAGCCATGGTTTTAAAGATTGCCAGTGTAGTTTTGGGATGTCGTTAAACACTGAGGTCGCAGATCCCCATGAGTGGTTGCGTTCCGCTGACACTCACTTATATCAATCGCGTATGGATAAGCGTCGTCAAGAGTATGCAGATACTCGCGGTGTCGATGTGAGGCTACATTTAAGCTAGTTATTGAAAAATTTAAAATAATCGTTTTATACCAATCACATTAAATAGCTAATCAGTTCAGAGCCTCACAGGTATTTCAATCCAAGGCGCATTGACGCAGAAATGGTTATTCCCTTTTAAGTCAATGCAACACGGGAGTGGGATGCCTGTGTGGCTCCCGAAGGGCGGCTGATGTTTACTACATGGCAACGCCCTTTATACTGCGTTTAAGGCTTTCGACAGAGCACCACTATGCCTTCAAGCCTTCGCCTTGTCTAAAGCGCGTTGAACTCCCGCTGAATGAACAGATATTTAATACGATTGGTATTATTAGAACATTAGAAAACATAAACGGCGCAGAATTTATCTGCGCCGTTTATGTTTTTATCTTAGATTTATTAGCTTCATCTTGCTTGGACTGAGCAGTGTCCAAGTTTGCGACTTAGCTAGATTTAAGGACGAGCTTAGAAGTCTTTTTCGCCCTTAATCACCGCAGGATGACCCGATATCGCTTTTGAAGTGTGCATTCCTGCCATCGTCGCCGCTTCGACGCAGCCCGCATTAAGGCCTGTCTTTATCCAATCGCCCGTTATATACAGGTTATCTATCCCTGTGCCATCTGTCGTGATGCGATACTGCGAGCTGTCTTTTACCGATAAGACATAACGCTCGGATGGGTCTACATTTGCGCGCCAATATTGGCTATCGAAGCGGGCAACACCTTGACGGTCTTGTTCATCGTGTAACCATTCCCAAGGGAAGCTATCACCGACATTTTGCCAAAGTTTATGGATTTCGGTATTGAGTTGATGGATAGCACCCGCTTTTGCTTCTAAGGTTTTCCGTTGTTGGAAATCTACATCCGAGCTTGGTGGATAGGCCTCGACAGGCAATGCCGAGCAAAAGTAACTGGCATTTTTAGGTTCTAAGCCGCGCCAATCTTCTTTGTCTAGTAGTTGGTTCATCGATGCCCAAGTATCGAAGGGTTCGGTGAAGCCCGATAATACGGGTTCCTCTCCATCTTCAGAGTAATTAGGCCAGCCTATCCCATTCAGATCTTGGTTCATCCACAGTTGATAGGCTTGAGTGGCGACAGTTTGCACCTTATCAACGCAAAGCTTGAGGGCTGGGCTTTGTGCCATGACTTCACTCGCCACATGGGGCACAGAACCTATGGATAGACCGAAGATCACTTTGTCGAAATCTACGCCTTTGACTAAACGCTTTTTCGGCAGGGCTTTGCCAAAGTGAGTTTCATACACGCTGTCCCAATCGCTCCAGAAGTGTTCAAGATTGATATTATGGGCTTTAAGCAGTGCCGCTTGTTCAGGCTCAAGTTGCTCATAATTGGGCGTACTTGGCCAGCAAGCGAGACCTTTAACATCGACCAAAGGATCATAGTTTGTGACAGTCGGCGCCAGAGCTACTTGCTCAGTGATCTCAATCGCTTGAATACTTTGATTACGGCATTCGAGATTATCAACTCGATTGAAGTAGTGGAAATTGACTCCGCGGCGTTTGAGCACTTCGTAAAAAGGTGTAAACACAACATCACCCATTCCCGCCTGCATTTTC
This sequence comes from Shewanella sp. NKUCC06_TVS, assembly GCF_019345515.1. Lineage (NCBI taxonomy): Bacteria > Pseudomonadati > Pseudomonadota > Gammaproteobacteria > Alteromonadales > Shewanellaceae > Shewanella > Shewanella sp. NKUCC06_TVS. Next base: position 236,622 of record NZ_JAHKQX010000001.1, read on the forward strand.
CACATCACGCCACCTTGATAGCACAGGGCAATACGCAGCATAGCGCGGATAATTGTGCCCGCTTCGACATTGGGTTTGTCGAAGTTCCCTTTCTCATAGGCAAACACTAAGTCGTAAAAACCACGCACTGGCGCACTGTCGACAGTGTACTTAAGGCTTGCACCGTGTTTGGTTAACCATTCGCGATAATCATAGCCATTGATGGCATCAAAGCCTTTTTCAAATACATCGTCGGCAAACATGCCCTTGAGGATCGTGAGGCCCAGATCGGCGGCTATATATAAGTGGCGCAGTTCGTCATTATTATCTAAATGTCCGCTAAAACGTTTCACGAGTCTTTGATGCAGGGCATCGACAGCTGATTCTACAAAACCATCGTCACTTTCACTGTGTACATGCTCATCGCACTCGCGGCCAATCATTTGATTAAAATGGCATTCAAGCTTATCACCGAGCGCGTCGAGTGATTCTTTGGCATCTTCGACCGAATCCTCTAACTTATCTTTTAAGCGTTCAAACCAGCTGCTATCGAGCCAGTTTTTAGGTGTTCCCATGGCATTTTCATCTGCATCGAGCAGGTCATCCATGTCTTTGAGCCATTCTTTGATCCACGCAAAGGCGACTTTAACGACTTTCCAGAAGGTGAGGGTTTCGGTGCCATCACCTGGGATGCCTGGTAGCATTGGGAAAGTGATTGGCCAACTCACAGAACGGCCATCAACTTCTTCCTGTAAGACGATGAAGTTATGGGGTTTAAAGGCATCAAAAAAAGTCGCAAGCGGCGCGTTTGCTGGCCTATCCAATTCCTCATACGCTTTACGCATTAGGGCAAACGCGTTTTGATAGAAACCAAACCAGATGTGTAAACCATGTTCTTCAATGCGTTGTCCCATAGCGGCATTGCGGCCACTAGCCCCTTTACCACCGATACGCCAGCCGAGTTGATAGACATCAATCTCATATTGATTCTGCCAGCCGGGTTTATCGGTTAGATAACAGGCTGCTGTCATTGCCGCGACACCGCCACCGAGAATGGCTATTTTCTGTTTTTTGATTTCGGAGTTATCGACTAATACCTCGCCGGGCGGCACTTCAAAATCGAAGTTCACATGGTAAGGGAGTAAAACGTGCTGCTCACCAATCTCGACCCCGAGCGTATCTTTTAACGGGAAGCTGGCATTATCAAAAATGGTCGCGACAAAATCATTTTTTAGCAGGGCAACACTGTGCACTTTATTCACTTGGGCTGGCGCGGCAACGATGGCTTGATAAATGGCTTTTTGCCCTGACGAGTCGGGGAACTGTTTTAGAAATACTTGATCGATAGCGGGTTTAAATAACAGATGAAATAGCTGTTCTTCGCCAAGCTGGTCAAGTTCTGGAATAAAATCGGTTTGTTCTTTAAAGAGTTGCCAAGTTTGAGCTATCGCTTCAAGGGGTGAAAGCTGTGCCTCGGGTTTGGCATCGCAATTCACTTCAATTAATGGATGCAGGGCAAGTTCGGTTTCGGGTGAGAAATGTAAAAAACTTTTGGTCTCAAGGGATAATCGCGTCAGAGGCTCGCCAACCGCTGGCATAGTGTATTCACATAAATACTTAGGATAACCAAAGAGTTCTCTGCCATTAATTAAGGCCATGGCATCGTTCACCCAAATGTGTAGTGGCTGAAAATACACTTGGCTGATTTGTTTACTGTCGCTGCTATCTTGGCGCCCGACCATGACCCAAGTGATGATGTCCGTTTCTTGGATCCAGCCCTTAGCTCTGTCCTCTGGATAAGCGGAATAGGCTTTTTCAATTTGAGTGAAGGTTGTCAGTACGTAGGGAGACAGCACTTTAAAATACATTGCGCTGCCGGCAACTTGATTTAAGGTTTTATCGATAGAGCGTTGCAGATTTTCCTGTTTCCCCTTAAGAAAAAAACCGTACATATCGGCTTTATTTAGCACTAAGGGCGAGTGCATCAACATACTGCCTTGGGGATAAATAAAGTCGGGGCGCTGTTTTTCCATGGCGTTCATCCTTAAATTTCAGTGTAAGTCCAATGATTTGGGAGTTATAGCCCAAAAAGCATAGGGCAAATAAGCAATTAAGCCCATTGATTTTACACTGGAGTGATTAAGTATTTGAGAGGGGATAAGGGGGTTGAGTAGCAAGTTGGATATTATCCAACTTGCTCAGATTTGGCAGGTTTAGCACAGAACGAATTTGTAAAACAAACCCGTGAGAGCAAGGGTACTTAGATTTAGTTACTTCGATTTATTTTGGTAGAAATCCACCTCTGTATTATCGTCCGAGTAACGTCGCTTAGTATCTCTGCGGCGCTGTTTCACGCGTTTATTCTTTTGCTTACCTTTGACGTTATCGCCCCATGGCGCATCATCGTCGTCAAATTCATAGGAGTGTGACATGGTCAAAATTCCAAAAATACCTGTGCCATTCGCAGCACCCGATCTTTTTACCCAAAGGAGAGATGAAGCTAAAGCGAAATATTTCATCACTGATGGTGAAAAGTTTTGTCCAAAGGCTATATCTTGCCACTGAAATGGCCGTATCTGAGATTTCAATGGGGAATATGTGGATTATCATTATGATAATTAAAGGATAAGTGTAATTATCATCGGAAATTATATTATATGATTGAAACTGGCGCCCAGAATGAAAGGCGCCAAGTTTTGATACAAAATAATGAGTTAGTGTTACTTGACGCGCAGCATACGCGCGACAAACATACCATCACTATTCGCTTCAAAGGGCCATACGGTCAACATTTCTGTTTGTTCACCCGTAAAAGGATGGCGTATTGGCGTGAGCGTGAACTCTGGATGTTGCTGTAAAAACGCTGTCACCACGTCTTGGTTCTCGAGCGGCGACAAGGAACATGTGGCGTAAACGAGGATGCCGCCCGCTTTAACTGCACGGCTACTACGGCTTAAAATATCGAGCTGTAACGTGGCTTTATCGGTGACGGCTTCAATACCATCCAACCAACGCATATCGGGGTTACGTCGCCAAGTGCCAGTGCAACTGCACGGGGCATCGACTAACACACCGTCGAAATGATCCGCAGATACCGGCAGAGCATCGCTCTTCCACCGGGCCACGCTAATGCCGTTAAAGTGGGCTCTTTGGGCACGTTTAGTCAGTTCTTCTAGGGCATTGGAGCGAATATCCGACGATATAATGCTGCCCGTAGAGGGTGTTTTATTATCAGCAGCCTTGGCCAACATCAAAGACCGCAGCTGCAGGGTTTTTCCGCCAGCACCACTGCAGGTATCCCACCAATGGTCATCGGGTTCTGGCGCGCAAATTTGCCCTATGACCTGTGAAGCCAAATCTTGGATCTCAATATTACCGTCTTTATACAGGGCTATTTCATTAAGATTCATACTCTTGCTGCCAAGGTTAATGGCATCGTTAAAGTAATGACCATAACTAGCATCGATACCTATCGCTTGCAGGTGCGTCGCCGCATCTTGGCTCGTGATCCCTTGCGCGCGTCCCCAAATCGGCGGGCGACTGGACATAGCTGCAATTAATTGCGTTTGCTGAGCAGCATCAACAGGGCACACTTGCCAGAACCAGTCGGGTAATAAATCCTGTGATTTAAGCTTAGCCGCGGGAAATAAATGCTGCATTAGCGTGAGTTTGTCGTCGAGACTGTCAACGGCAAGTGCTTGAGCCTGTTGATAATCGATAGGCGACTGCGATAACTCATGCCAAGCAGTGGCGATATCTTGCCAAGCATGGGCTTCCAATAACGCACTGGCACTTAGGCTGGCAAAATAAGTCGCTGATTCTTGTTGATCGCCTAATCGCTGAAACCAACCCCACCAGCGAAATAGACTAAACAAAGATTCACGGATGACTTTACGATCCTTCGAGCCGTGTTTTTTATGTTCTCTAAAGTAGTTGGCCAGAATACGGTCGGCGGGCATTTTACTGCTTTGAATTTCATCGAATAATTGCTTAATTGTACTGGCGTAACTGAGTGCACGTTTTTGCGCTGGAGTGCTCGCCTCTGCATCTAACGCTGACGATGTGTTTGAGTTGGATGCTTTACCGGAAGAGAAGCTGCTTGGATTACCCATAAATTTAGCCTAGATCATGCTTCTGTGACTGCGCCTTATGTAAGAGGTGTAGCGAACAGAGGGGAAAAATAAGTGGCGCAGAGTGTAGCAGTTTTGCCCGATAACAGGCAGAAAAAAAGCCCCAAAGTAGTATCAACTTGCAGGGCTTTTTGTGGTTGGGTCACTGAGACTCATAGTGCATTCAGTACCAAAGGGTTATTTGCAGGCTATCGCTCAATTACCGCTTGGAAGGTGATTATTTCGTCACCATCTTTTGGATTTGCTTAGCCCGTTCTTCATCACTCATTTCCACCGGTGGTGGCGTGACTATGCCTTTTTGGCACGCGGGTCTGAGTGCTAATTCATCTAACCAACGTTGCAAATGTGTCAGACCTTCCATATTGATGCCGCTCCACTCGTGGATCCGCACCCAAGGCCAAGTTGCGATGTCGGCAATCGTGTATTCGTCACCAGCAAGGTATTGATTTGTAGCTAGTTGAGTATTCATAACCTCGAATAAACGTCGACCTTCTTTTTGATAACGTTCTATTGCTGCAGGGATTTTTTCAGGGAAGTACCTAAAGAATACGTTGGCTTGTCCCATCATGGGGCCGACGCCGCTCATTTGGAACATTAACCATTGGATTACCTGTGAGCGCTTTTTAGGATCGGCTGGCAGGAATTTACCTGTTTTTTCGGCGAGATACAGCAGAATCGCACCTGATTCGAATACCACAAAATCCTCGTTATCGCGGTCGATAATGGCGGGAATGCGACCATTGGGATTGATGGCAATAAACTCGGGCTGTTTTTGCTCACTGGTGCTGAAATCTAATTTATGGACGCGATATTCAAGTCCCATTTCTTCCAGTGCGATGGAAATTTTAAAACCGTTAGGGGTCGCGGCTGTGTATAAATCTATCATGATGATTCCTTAAGGTTATAACGCTTATAGCTACTCACTTTAGTGCCCATGAATATTCATCATCAGGCATTAGCGCCGCTATTTTTTAGGGGTTAACGATACTATGGCAGGACGCTGCGCCATAGTGTTGAACCAAGCCTTGAGATGCGGCAAGTTATCAGTCACCTCGATGTCTAAATTTTTAATAAAACTGATAAAAACGTAAGCCGAAATATCGGCAATACTGAATGCATCGCCTGCCACAAAGGCTGACTTGCTCAATTGTTGGTCTAAGCTTGGTAGGAAGTCAATGACCCTTTGGCGTGATTCTGCGCCCCAAGACTCGACACAATTTTCCCTGTCTTTATAGACACCGCTTAAATTACGAAAGGCTTGAAACCCAACCATTAATCCTTGTAACTCTATGATACGTTGCCACATTTCTACTTTAGCGCGCTCAAGTGGAGTATTGCCAAACAGCGAGTGAACACTTGGGTGGATTTCTTCTAAATAGCGGCAAATGGCAACGGATTCACACAGGTAGCTGCCATCATCGAGTTCGAGCAGTGGAATGCGGCCATTTACACTTTTGGCTTTAAACTCGGCGCTTAAATTTTCCCTTCCACGGATATCGACGTTCACTCTTGGTACTTCTATGCCTTTTTCCGCAAGAAAAATACTGACGCGGCGTGCGCTGGGAGTCGGAGCTAATTCGTAGAGTTTCATCTAAAGTCCTGTAGTTTTTATCAGTGCTTTATGCTCGATTCGGGCACATAAGGCTTTTTCTGAACGTTCGGTTAGGTTAGAATTTACGCTATATCTAAACGAACAGTCAAGAATGATTTACCCCTCAACTTTCTGTAGTAAAGAGGAATGGTGAAGCTGATCGTGAACGCGTATTCAAGAGATTAGGTCGCAGGCTATGGCACGGAGTTGTAATTTTGATCGGCAAGAAAAACTCATATTGGCGATGGAGCTTTTTTGGCAAAAGGGCTTTGCCGAAACCTCGATTTCCGATCTCGTCGGCCATTTAGGCATTAATCGATTTAGTCTCTATAACAGTTTCGGCGACAAGCAGAATCTTTACCGCGAGTGCCTCCGTTTTTACCTTGATCATTACTCTTTTGGCGCTTCAGATACTTTGCTGCATGAAAAAGCGGGCTTGGCTGAAATAGAAGCTTATTTAGCGCGCTTTGTTGCTTTGCAGCGGGAGCAAAAGTACGGCTGTTTTATGCAAAATGCCGTGCTCGAAAAGAGCCTTAACGATGAAAGTGTGCTGCAGGAATGTCAGCGATTATTTTGTCGATTACAGACCTCATTCACCCAAGTGTTACAAGTTTGCCAAGCGCGTGGAGAGCTATTAGCCCATGTGCAACCACATCAAGTTGCTGCTTTTTTAGTGCTTCAATTACAAGGGATTAGAGTGTTAGGCAAGGCGGGCGAATATGAGTTGTTAGACAATGCGTTTGTTGTATTGCAAGACTATTTACGTAGTTTGAGTGCTAATCAGACGGCATAACTGCAAATGACATAGTTTGATTGGCCTAGGTTTTTGCCTAGGCCATGTTTTTAGAAATCTATTTTTTAAAAGTCTATTTCTAAAAGTCCAAGTCCAGCGCAAAACACAGATAGGCCATCAGTTGAGTACAGTGTGCAAATTGCTCGGCACAAAAACTGGCAGCATCTGGGCGGCAGAGTTCCTCAAAGGCGATATTTTTAACTGCGATAAAATCTTTTCGTTTTAGCTCTATCAGCATAGGGTGGTTTTTATCAAATCCCTTTGGTGGTCGAGTTAAGCTATCGCCATCCATATTAAATCCATGACTTTGTAAGGTTTGTAGCGCCTTTTTATAGCCGTTGGGATTCTCATCGATACAAGTGCGAATGGCATTTAAGGCTTTCGATTCTGGGTGCCAAATCCCTGCGGCAATAAAACAGCCATCTTCGGCAATATGTAGATACAGTCCCGGGGCATGTACGTCTTTACCTTGAAAATGCCGAAATTGAATGCCGACATTGGTTTTATAGGGCGTTTTATCTTTGCTAAAACGGCTGTCTCGCTGGGGACGCATCAAGCTGCCGCCGACTTTTTTTGGTACGACAGTGAGCCTAGGCGAGAGGGCGAGGATACTGGGCTGCATTTGCTCGATAAACTGCAGTGCAGGCGTTCGCACTGTTTCTTCGTATTCCGCCTGATGGGCTTTAAACCAGTCGCGGGAGTTGTTTTGTGCCAGTTGATTTAAAAATTGCAGGCTCGCAGCGCTGAACGTTACACCAGTCGCGATGGGGATTTTAGTTGTTAGAGTGGCCATTATCAGGGAACCTTATTAATGCAGATAAACCGAGCACAAGCAGTATTAATGTCGATTGAGGAGCAAGGTGAGTTGCTGACATATCCTCCCGTATCGCCCGCTCGTTCTTACTCACGATAGTTAAAACACGATAGTTAAGACTGCCAAATAGGGTGCCAATACTGCCATCCTTCGGCAAGATCTTCACTTAAATTTTTTGCATTGTGCCGCTTCTACCTTGTTTTCAATAAGTCGGTTATTTACACGTAAAGCTAAGTGAGAACTATTCTTATCTTGTTCGTTAGTGCCTATAATGCCGCCCTATTTTTAGATTGGTTTGTTAATAGGATTACGTTGAATGGGTTGCCTGCCTAAGTGTGATAAGTGGAAAGCGAATAGAAATCTGTCGCTTATGGGATTATGTATATTGCCCTCAATGCCGTTGTACGCCGCTGAGGTATTGGGCGAGCCTAAGGTTGAGCCGATTGAGATCCTGCAGGTTCATGGGCAGCAATATCGCAGGGCCATCACAGTCGCTAAACCCGGTGAAGCGATTATTTCCATGGAACAAATCGAGGAGATGCAGGCGACAACTTTCGCCGAAGTGATCGATGATATGGCGGGGGCGCATATCGATGGCGGTACCCGCAGCGGCGGTGAGCGGATTAATATTTGGGGCTTTGGCGAGACTGAAGATTTTAACGTTTATGTGGATAATGCTCCGGTGGGATTTGAGCAGTATCGCTACGGATCATTTTTCCTCGATCCTGACCTCATCAAACGAGTGGAAGTGATCAAAGGCGCCCATGACGTGCGCTCGGGCAATGGCGGTTTTGGTGGTGCCATGTATGTGGTCACTAAATCGGCTGATGATTTTCTTAAATATGATCAATCCCTTGGCGCGCGAGTCAAAACCAGCTACGCCAGCAATAATGACGCTATGGGTTATACGGGGACAGTTTATGGCCGCGTGAATTCACATCTATCTGGCTTGCTGCATCTTACGCGTCGCGATGCGGGGGATGTCACTTTAGCCAATGGTGAAGAGTTTGAATATTCAGGTTATGAGCAAAATAACTACCTAGGTAAGATGGATTACGCACAGGGCGATCACCAATTAGCCTTGAGCGTGACCCATTATCTTGATGAGGGCCGCAAACCTTGGGCTAACCGCCGTGGCCCTATGCCTGCAATTTCGGACTACAACATCAAAAAGTACGGTTCCTACGAGCAGGCGCTGTATGCCACAACTGCCTACAACACCTATGAAGACAACACTTGGTCGGCAAATTATCGCTATTCGCCGAGTAATCCACTGATCGATACCCAAGTGGTGATTTCCCATTCGGCGAATGCACGCCACTGGGTAAGACCCGATATCGCGTGGGAGAAAATGACGGTTTCCGTAGGCAACTTTGGTCACGAATCTTGGCTAGACTATAAACGTGACTACATTGATATTAACAATTTGAGCTTGATTGGCGATCACGAGATCACCACAGGATTACAGTACCGTAGTCTCGACCGCACTTCGCTCGTGTTTAACAAAAGTTATGAAACAAATCCCGAGAAAAACTTTGGCTGGTACACACCTTACTACCAACCTGAAGGCCGTCAAGATACCTATGCTGCCTATATTCGCGATGCAATTCATCTTACTAATGACTTAACTGTGACTCCCTCGCTGCGATATGACTTTATCTACAGCATAGGTCGACCAAATATTGCACCAGATTACAATGATATTGCTGCGGGCCATGATTATAGCTCAACCCATCATTCGGGGTTCTCACCAAGATTAGGCATAGATTATCAACTGACAAATCACGCTCGGTTAAACTTTGATTACGCTTATAGCTTGCAAGCCCCTGTGGTGGATGAGATTTATGCCGTGCAATACGCTAAAGCCAGCATTACCGGCACGAGTCGCGATATTGATGTCGAACGCTTACATGCCTTCAAATTAGGCCTAATGACGCAGCACCAGCATCTGCTTGCCAACGATGATGCGCTGACGACGCAGCTTACTCTGTTTGCCAACCTAGGCCGCGATGATATTGCCCAGCGCCGCGGAGCTAAGTCTGATAAAACCCAGCTAATTCAAAGTGGTTACACAAATCTTGATGGTTACCATATTTACGGCGCCGATTTTGAAGCCCAATATCGCTATCAAGATGTGTTCAGTGATCTTGCGGTTTCATGGCTGCAAGGACAGCACAATGGGTCACTCAGAGATAGCCAAGATGACGATGAATATTTAGCTAACATAGCCCCGCTCGATATTCGTCTGCGTTTAGGCATGTATATCACAGATGACATTTCTATCGCTTGGCAGGGCGCTTGGTATGATGCGCAAACCAATGTTCCCCACGGTGATATCTTTAATGCCGAGTCTCCAAGCGAGAATTATTTCCTACAGAATGTGTATCTCGTCTATGAACCTCAAGCCATCTTAAAGGGATTAAGTGTGCGTTTGATGGTAAAAAATCTTACGGATCTGCAAGTGGTGCCGTTTCTCTCCGATGGGATACCCGCCGCAGGGCGTGATGTTCGTTTGAGTTTAGCCTATGAATTTTAAAGACTAATCACCAAGGCTGTGTGGACTAGACATATATAGCTCATAAAAAATAGGGTTATATTGCTTAAGCCCCCTGCCGAAAAATGCCAGTTTATGGCATAATCCGCGTTTTACTAGGCATATAGAACAGAAAAATGACTGAAAATGAATTGCTAAGTCGCTGTGGCGGCAAGTGTGAACTGTGTGGCAGCGAGCTTGAACTCTCTATTTATGATCTGCCAGCCTCCGATGGCCGTGACAATGAGATCATGATTTGTGAAACCTGCAGTGGCCAAATTGCGGCACCGGATACCATGGACATGAACCACTGGCGTTGTCTGAATGACAGCATGTGGAGTCCTGTACCGGCAGTTCAAGTGATGTCATATCGTATGCTTAAGCGCTTAAATGGCGAAAGCTGGGCGCAAGATTTGCTGGATATGCTTTATCTTGAAGACGATTTAAAAGCGTGGGGTGATGCCGAAGTTGCCGCAGCAGGTGACGATGCTACGCCAACGTTAGACAGTAATGGTGCAGTGCTCAATGCTGGCGATACTGTGGTCATCATCAAAGACTTAAACGTGAAAGGCACTAGCTTTGTGGCTAAGCGTGGCACAGCTGTGCGTAACATTGCTTTGACCAACAACCCAGAGCATATCGAAGGCCGCGTTAACGGTACTCGTATTGTGATTCTGACGTGCTTCGTTAAAAAGTCTTAAGTTTCGCTTAGTGTGAGCGCGATTTATTTAGCTCAACACAATAAAAACCGCCATGATCGTTAGCCGACATGGCGGTTTTTTTATGTTGAGTTAGGTAGTTAAGATACACAGCGGGTGATTTGATATTGGCGTGCATAGCCCTGCGGATTAAATTGCCAAGATAATATCCACGCGATCACACTTAAGCCACCGAGTAATAACCAAGCACTGTTAAAGCTGTTGAAATTATCGCGAATTAATCCGGCAATCCAAGGCGAGATAGCCGCTATGGTATATCCCACACCCTGCACGAAGGCGGTTAATTTACCTGCTAACATGGGATTCTGTTGATGATCCATAGTGACAATCAGCCCGAGTGGAAAAATCCCGCCAATACCTAATCCTGCAAGTCCCGCCCATAAAAATAGCGATACTTGAGGGGCGAGTGCCAGTCCCATAAAGCCAATGAGTTGTAGCAAGCAGAGTAGGGCTATGATGGCGCGTCTGTCCGTCGACTTGCTGGCAAGCCAAGGAAACACTAAGCCCGCGATCACTTCCATGCTGGTTAAGAAACCTAACACTAATCCCGATTGAGTTTGGCTATAACCTAGCTCGACCGCGTAGGGGGCTAACCATGCAAGTACGCAGACATAACAACTTGTGCCTAATGCAAAAAATATCGCCAATAGCCAACTGCGACGAAAACGCCAAAAGTTAAGTTGCAAAGCTTGCTCTTTTGCTTGGCTCGGTAATGCGGCTTTATGTTTAATCAGGAGCCACAGCACGAGTGCGAATATGCCTAGCCAAGTCCAATGACCTAGACCCGCGCGCCAACCTAAGTTCATCCCGATAAAAGGTGCGCTACTCGCCGCTAATGCCGCGCCACCCATAATGGCGGTGACGTAAAGCCCCATCATTAAGGGCACCCGTTCACCGAAATTAAGCTTAATCATGGCGGGCATTATGGTTTGAATGAGGGCGATTGCGACCCCTGCCAGTAATGCCGAGCAGATAAGCCAATTGGCATCTATCGCCCAGAAGCGCATTGCAGTAGCGGCGATCAGCAGTAGCAATGATCCTGTCATTACGGTATTGAATCCTAAGCGTTTGGCGATACTAAAGCCTGCAAAACAACCCAGTCCCATGGCGAGCACGGGCAGCAATGTCAGCATAGATGCTAAGGTAAAACTTAAGCTGATATCCTTTTGTATGCTGGGTAGTAAAGGCCCAACGGAGGCGAGAATGGGCCGTAGATTTAGACCAATAAGGATGAACGCGAGTCCGAGCAGCAATAAATTCGCTTTCTCTGTCTGGGGGGATCGCATGGATTGTCTCCAAAAATAAGCTGAGTTTGATTTGCTGAAAAAGTGATTTGTAGCAGCATTTAGCATACTCATGATGATTTCCTTTCAACAACAGTAGGTTGAAACCACATCACTACAATTCAAAAAGAATCTCTTTCAGATGTATCTTGATATAAAGATATTTTAATTCTGCGAGAAAATGACTAAGATGTAAAGAGTGATGTAAAGAATCTTTATGTTGAGATAAACCTATGACAGCTAAAATGACGCTAACTAATGCCAGTCCTGCGGATACTAACGCGAGTTCTACGGATAAAAAGAAAGCGGCTTCGAATACTAAAGAAGATGGCCTCGATAGAATTGTTGAACAGTGGCAACAGCAAGGGGTGACTGAGGATTTGATCCCTATGGCTGTGCTCGGGCGAATCGCTCGTTTAACGAAATATATCGAAGTGGTACTGCTGCAATGCCACGCCGAATTTGGCTTAGGTCAGGGGGAGTTCGATGTGCTCGCGACGTTAAGGCGCTCGGGAGAGCCGTTCACACTCTCGCCTTCGCAACTTTATCAGAGCATGATGCTAAGTTCTGGCGCTATGACCAGTCGTTTAGACAGACTCGAAAATAAGGGGCTGATTGAGCGGGAGCACAGTAAGGAAGATCGCCGCGCCGTCCATGTTTCGTTAACTGCTGAGGGTAAGGCGCTCATTGATAAGGCATTACCGCAGCATATTCAATGTCAAAGTGCGTTGTTCGCGGGCGTGAGCGTTGAAGATAGGCCTGTATTACTGCAGATTTTAAAATCTTGGCTGAACCAATTTGAGCCGCAATAATTCGTTTAAAATCCCACTTTTGTCTTTAAAGTAGGCTGATATGCAATAGCGGATCATTTTGGCAAAAATGCGGTAAACATGAGCCAACCGCGCGGGATAACATTTGATAGAACAAGGGAGTTGCCATGGTAAAAAGACGTGAAGCATTTGAATTAGCGGGAAAACGAGTCACAGCTGGGACGCAATTAGGGATCAAGCTGCCTGCCGCTAAGTTGTATACCGATACGCAACTCGATATTCATGTGGAAGTGTTTCACGGAGCCAAACCTGGCCCGACTTTACTGGTTTGTGCCGCCATTCATGGGGATGAACTCAATGGTATCGAAATTTGTCGGCGTTTATTAGCCAGAGTGAATCCCAAGAATCTGACGGGCACGTTAATTGTGGTGCCAATAGTGAATGTGTTTGGTTTTATTCAGCAATCCCGTTATTTACCCGATCGTCGTGATTTAAATCGTTGCTTTCCTGGTTCTAGCAAAGGGGCGCTCGCAAGCCGTTTAGCTAATCTGTTTGCCACTCAGTTATTAGTTCATGCAACCCATGTGATTGATTTACATACTGGGGCCGTCCATAGGGATAATTTGCCGCAAATTCGCTGTGATACTAATGATGAGACTATGCTCGCCATGGCGAATGCCTTTGGTGCGCCGCTTATTATGCATTCTAAAGCGCGCAGTGTTTCTATGCGAGGTTATGCTAATCAACAGGGCATTCCTTGCATTTTATATGAGGCTGGAGAGGCGTTACGTTTTAGCGAGTTGTCGATAAAATCTGGCCTCAAAGGTGTGCTCAATGTGATGCGCAGTTTAGATATGCTTAAAGGGCGAGTGAGTAACAAAGGCGCGAGTGTCAGTGCTATTCGCAGTTATTGGGTTCGCAGTGAATCCGATGGTTTAGTGAATATGAAGCTTAAACTTGGCCAGCGGGTGACTAAGGGTTATATCATTGCCCATATCGTCAGCCCCCACGGCGGTGACAGTGTGGCCATTCGCGCGCCAACCGACGGTATTATCATAGGAATAAGTAATATCCCTGTGACTAACGAAGGTGAGGGTATGTTTCATATCGCCCAGTTCGAAGGTGACGAGATTGAAATTGCCAACGAACAACTCGATGAATTCCTGATGGAATATGCCTAGATTCTAGGTCCCATCACCTCTATAGTTTAAACCGCTCTACTGAGCTGGTGAGTGAATGGGCAAGCAGAGTGACTTCGTTACTGCGTTTGGCCATGTCCATGGCTTCATTGGCATTTTGGTCTGCAGATTGTGCCGCTTCACTCATGCTCGACTCAATCCGCTGGCTGTAATTTAACTGCTCGTGGGCGGCGTGGGTGATCTCTAGACTCATTTTATTGAGGGTATGTAAGGTGCTTTCTATGTGAGCGATAGCATCCTGCAGGGTTTGGCTTTGTCCGACACACTCATTTGCTTGATTTTGCCCCGTAGTAATTGCATCGGCTGCCGTGGACGTTTCTTTTTGCAGGGCCGTGATCATGGTTTGAATTTCGGCGGTGGCGGCTTGGGTGCGTGAGGCAAGTGATCGCACTTCATCGGCCACGACAGCAAAACCACGACCATGTTCCCCCGCTCTGGCGGCTTCAATGGCGGCGTTCAGTGCCAGCAAATTGGTTTGTTCGGCAATGCTGCTAATGGTGGTTAAAATGCTGCCAATATTATCGCTTTGAATGCTCAAGCGAGACATGACTTCAACTGAGCTACTTAAACGGGCGCTCAGTTCGGCAATTTTATTGCGATTATCATCGGCAATTTGCTTCACTTGATTACCGTATTTCGAGGCTTGACTGATTTGTCTCGCCGACTCACTGGCCTGTTCTGTCACTAGATTTGAGCTAGTAAACATCTGTTCTGCTAAGGCTTTCGTTTCATCGACTCGACTGATTTGCGCCGTTGCGGCATTGGCGATGCGCTGGCCTTGCTCATTGGTTTGGGTGGCAGAGCTGTCCAATGAATGGGCATTTTGGCTGATATTGGTTAACAGCTTGGCAAGATCGTCACTCAAGGTATTCATGTTATCGATTAGGGTACCAAATTCATCATTATGGCGTTTATGAATGCGTTTAGATAAATCCCCTCGGGCGATACTGGCGAGTGCGCCGTTCACTAAGGCCAAGGGATTGAGCATGGCCTTGGAGGTGAAGAAAGAGATAAAGCTCACCATGATGATAAATACCAGTGCTAGTACAATCGCTAAGGTTTGACCCTGTTGAATATCATTACTGGCGATGGTTTGCAGGCTGGTAAATCGGCGGTCGGCTAAGTTGATTAACTTATCTAAGGCGAGATTATTCGCATTAAACTCTTTATCGGCATCGAGGTAATGTTGCTCTGCTTGTCGTTGTGCCTCAACTACGGCTTCCTGCACTTTATAAAGTTCGGCAGGCGCTGCGAGTAAAGTATTGATAATCGCATATTCTTGCTCGAATATTTGCAGTAATCCTAAGGTATCAAGCCCATCAGTTTGTTGTTTTAAAAAGGTAAAGTTAGTGGTGAGATTTCCCAGTAAAATACCGACATCCTGTTGGTGCGATTGAATAACATCCAAACTTTGAGTGTGGATCAGTTCCCCCATAGTGTTGGCTAGTGTATAGAGCATGTCGTCAATGCGAGTACCTGTGCCGACAATTTCTTCGAGTAAAGTCGGATTATCGGGGATGGAAAGAGTTTCGAGATCAATCATCGCATTACTGGCGTTGGTCTTGGCATGGTTAAAGCGCTCAAAGAGTTGCAGGTACTGCCGTTTTGCTTGTTCATTGGCGAGTTTAGCGCTAAACATGGCTTGGCTTTGCTGCAAATAGGCTTGATATCTTGCCTGCGCTTCGTTTAGGGATGTTTGCATCTTAGGTTGATCTGCAACTCGCTCAATTAACTCATTTTCGATACTTTGATATTTCTTCTGCAGCGCGGTAAATGCTTGCTGACTTTTGGTTAAGGCGGCAGTGTCTTGCTGACTATGCGCCAAGGTGGCAAGGCGTGACATTTTTAATAGCACTAGTTGTAAGCTATTACTCTGCTTTTGCACGGGTACGGCTAAGGTTTCAATATTTTGATAGGCGGTTTGTACTTGGGAGAGTGAATAGTAGAAAAAGCTACTACCAGCGATGAGCAGCGCGCCAATTGCACTAAAACTAAAGATGATTTTTTGTTTTATGGTAAGCGTTAACATAGTGCGAAAACCTCTTCTATGACTGTCCCTGTAAAATGGGTTTATTAATGGTTAGATCGCTGTTTTCGTTGAAATATTGATTTAAGTGTAGCAGAGTTCGTCATAAGTACAGTGATTAGTTCAATTGAACGTTTAGATCTAATTTAGGTTAACTAGTTGGTTTTATTATTTAAAATTATTTCAACCCTATCTTGAAAAGGATTAAAGATGAAATCAGTCGTGTTAGGTGAAAACCTTATCGTACCGACAAAAATTCTCTGCATTGGGCGTAACTATGTTGAGCATATCCATGAATTAGGTAACGAAATTCCCGAGGATATGGTGGTATTTTTAAAGCCCAATTCGGCTATTTCGACTGTGCTTCATTCTGAGCATCAAGGGGAAACCTTGCATTATGAAACCGAGCTGTGTTTTATGTTTCAAAATGGCCGTTTTAGTAGCGTCGCCGTCGGTTTAGATCTCACAAAACGTGATTTGCAAACTAAGTTAAAAGCTAAGGGATTACCTTGGGAGCGAGCAAAAGCCTTCGATGGTGCTGCGTTATTCAGTCCGTTTGTGGCGATTGAGGATGCAGAGGCACAGCTGCATTTCACCTTGAGTATCAACGATAACTTGGTTCAAGAGGGACATATCGATTTAATGATTTACAAACCTCTGACCATATTGTCCGAGCTACAGGCATTTATCAGTCTCGATGAGGGCGATATTGTAATGACAGGCACGCCCAAGGGCGTGGGAAGCATTCCCGCTAAAAGTGTATTTAACGTCACGCTGAGCCGTGGCTTGCAAGCGAGTGCTGAACCCTTACTCGAATGGCAGTGGTTAAGTGTTTAGTGATAAATCGCTGAGTTGCTCGCATGATTGAACCTGATGACGTAAAAAAGACTGCTGTATTGCAGGTGCCAACTTGCCAGCCACTGCAACAATATTTGATTGCGTTAGGGGCGAGTCAAGCTGCTGTTGAACGTTACTTACCACAGTTTAAAGCGTTGAACGTGCCGGCGGGAGAGGTGCTTCTTGGCCAAGGAGATGAGCAGTCACAGGCATATTTTGTTGTGGATGGTATCGTGCGCGCTTGCCATTATACTCAGGAGGGCATAGAGCGCTGTAAGGAGTTTTATTTCGAGGGTGAACTGTGTTTTTTGTATGTCAGTTGGCTTAAGCAAATTCCCGCTCGTTACCAATTAGAGGCCTTAAGCGCCTGTAAACTTATCCAAATGCCGTTATCTGTGTTGGATGATACTTCGCTGCAGTCAGTGCAACTTGGGTTACTTAAACAGCAATTATTGTATAAAGAACAAAAGGAAGCCTTTTTACTGCTGCACACACCTGAGCAACGTTATCTGTATTTACGCGAACATTCACCACTTTGGCTTGAGCGGTTAAGCCAAGGTCAGCTAGCTAATTATATTGGCATTACGGCAATCAGTTTGTCGCGTATGCGTAGACGACTTCAAGACTCTCTTTAACGGTTTTTGCTCCCAGTTAACTTAAGTTAATGCGCTAAAGCGCGATTCCCATGATGCTGCGCCTTAAGTTGCGCTCTCAAGTCTGTAAGGCTTTCAATCAGAGTGCGCATTATTACTTAAAGCGAAGGAGCTTAATAAGTTGACTGCGTTTACTTTGTCTCAAATTTTGGTGGCGATAGCAATTATCTTCGATCTGATTTCGTTTCAATTTAAGGCGCGGGAGCGGATAGTCGCTTGTCTTTTTGTGTCTGGCATCTTGATTTCAATTCATTTTTGTTTGCTGGAGCAATGGACTGCCGCAGGCTTAATGGGCATAGCCACAGTGCGTTATCTGACCAGTATTTTTACCACCTCAAAAGTAGCCCTATGGTGTTTCTCTATTGCTGCACTTGTGATGAGCATTGTGACCTTTAATGGGGTAACGACTGTGATCAGTTGTATAGGCACCTTGTTTCAAACCCGCGCCGCATTCTGTCAAAGGGATAAAGATCTCAGACTGCTTATGATAGTCGGAACCAGTTTTTGGCTCGTTCACAATGCCTTAGTGGGATCGCCTGTGGCAGTGTTAATGGAGGTACTCTTTATTGGCAGTAATTTGGTGGGCTATTATCGACACTATTTTCGTGGGCAGCTTAAGCAACTGCCGTGATCAGTTTAAATAATCTCATTGATAATTAGAGAGATATTTATTTTATAACGGCTAATCACAGGGGACTGTTGTAATCGTCGCTTGGCCGCCGATGTGAAGCTAATGCCAGTGTGGGTTGGCTCTGGAATGATTAGAGTCCCGCGACGGCTTCCATATCGAGTTCGATATCTGTGCAGCCTTTAGCACAGTAGATCCCTGCCGCTAGTTCTGCTTTTGCCTGCTCTGGCAATATCACTTTAAGTGTCTGTTTACAGCTAGGACATTGCACTGGCTTACCTTTAAATACCCGTTTAATCAGATTTTTCTGCTCATTGAACGAGGTCGCTGTGGTTTGATTTAACACGGCAAAGGGGCTAGTAGAAGCAGTTGTCATCGGTTGGCAGATCCTTAGGCTTGATAAAGTGTTATCACGAGAGTGTCATCGCGAATAGCGAGATTATAGCCTGAGTTGCGCGGTTATTGAAAAGCCTCAATGTAAGCTTGTGCCTAACCCATCGACCAGTGGTATTAATAGTCAATTAACGTATCGACCATCACATACGATGGCCGACATTATGCGAGAAACGACTAGAGGGTGTTTTGCCAAGTCGATGGGCGAGAGTAACGCGCGCCATCTTTGACTCTGGCGCGGATGTGTTTGACATCATTAAGCTTGAAAGCTTGGCGGTAACTTAGCCAAGGTCCTGAGTCGAGTTGGTATTCCAGCTCGGCATTGGGATATAAGCTATTGAGCACTAACTGCTGATGTTCAACACGTATCCCAGGCGGTGATATGCGATAGAAAATTCCCGCTTTAGCTAACTTAGGTTGTACCTTATTGGCATAAACCGCGGCGAAAATTTGCCAATCCTGTTTGAGCACTTGCTCGGCTTGGCCATTGAGTTGGCGGGCAAAATGTTGAGTTTGCTGGCTATAGATTTTACCTTGATAATCATAGGCCAATTCCCATGGTGCCTTATGCCATGCCCGTTCGGCGAGGGCGACCATGCGCGGGAATAACATGTATTCTGCTTGCTCGTCCGATTGCACCATTTCGCTCCAAAGATGTCCCTGCAAGCCGTAAAACCTGTGTCCCGGTTTGAGCTGGCTGCGGCTATCGTCCGACACAAATGGCTGATTTAAGCTATTGTGCCAGCGCTCGGCATGTGCGGGCAGATTATCGGGCATAAAGCTAAACACCTTAAAACTGTCTATTGCCCTCGAGGCCCAATGATTGCCGCGCTCATCTGGATGGCTAGCGTAGGGGAAATCGAAATAGGTGACTTCTGGCGTTGAGATAACGACCTTCCATCCAAGATTTGCTTGCTTATGGGCGATTTGATGGCCGTTGTTTGAAATCTGCGACCAAGCGTTAGATTGCACTTGGGCGGGCATGTTTTCGGGGCGCACTTCACCCATGCCATCATTCCAACCAGCGGCAATAATTCCTTTCTCTGCCAACATGTTCGCAACTCGCTCGATAAAGTAACCATTGAGCGAATGCAGTCCGGCTAACTCATCGGCTTTTTGTTGCTTCATCGCGATACACGCGGGGGATTCTACCCAAGCGCCCGCGGTTTCATCGGCGCCTATGTGGTAATGCACTAAAGGAATGCCTACGGCTTGGTGCATCTTTTTAACTTCATCAATCACAGTATCGATAAAGTGATAGGTGCTCGGCAGACACACATTGAGTGTGTTGTCGTGGTAATACTGAATCGACGAATATTGGGTTTTATCTGTAAATTCAGTCAGTAAAAACTCCTCCGCCTTAGCTTTGTCTCCCTTGGCGAGGTAATGGTGATAACGCGCCTCCATGGATTTTATTGCGGCGCGTGAATGCCCCGGCATGTCCAGTGAAGGGATCACTTCGATATGGTGAGCATCAGCCAGTTGTAATATTTCTTGGTATTGCGCCACGGTTAAGTAGCCATCGACGGGGTTAACGTCCGCTATGCCACTGCCCAGTTGTGGCAATAAACAGGTTTGCTCGGTTAAATCGAAACAGCGTTTTGCACCCACATCGGTCAGTTCAGGTAAGCCGGGGATGGCTAAACGCCAGCCTTCATCGTCGGCTAAGTGCAAGTGCAGCTTATTGATTTTATAGGCGGCGAGCTGTGGGATAATGCGTTTAATAAAATCGAGCGAGTGAAAGTTACGAGCTAAATCGATATGCAGGCCGCGAAAGGCGTAGCGAGGTTGGTCTTGGATCTCGATGGCGACGAGTTGATCGTCACTTAAACTGATCAGCCCAGCTAGGCTTTGTAGGCCATAGAAGAGTCCTGCTTCACTGCCCGCTCGAATACTTATTTGCTCAGCTGTTATGGTTAACCGATAGGCTTCGCTGCTTTTAATTTCACTATCATGGGCTCCAGTGCTGGCGACTTTAGGAGCTTGAGTATCGAGTTGCAATAATAGCGCCGTGCCTTTGTCCTTGGCCGAAAAGCCTAAAGAATCGAGGTAATCAAATGCCGCCTGCCGTCCCTTAAAATCGACAGTGGCAGCCGTGAGTCGATAACCTTTAGCAAGGGATAAAGGCGCTGAGTTTAGGCTTTGGCTATGAAGTGGCGTGGGGATGAGTTTGCCGCTAATGTCAGGTGCTTTGTCTGCGGCGAAGGCTTGATATTGCTCTGCTAAATACTGGCCATCGGCAAAGGGGGTTGCATCGTTTTTTGCCAGTAAGAATTGTTTCTCGGCATTAAAAGGCGCGAGGTAGTCTTGCTCAGCTAAACCCGTTTCTGGATCGCGCCTTGTTTGAGTGCTCTTTATGACCTGCGCCTTATCGCCCATAGCGACAAAGAAGTTTGGCATAAACTCGGAACGGGTGATTTGGCTGCCTTTGCTATAAAACTCAATACGATAAACTTGATTGGCGACGAATCCCTTAAAGCTGGCTTTAGGAGTGATTTTATGTAAATCGCCATTGATATGCTCAATGCTAAAGTCACCCGCATCGACGAAATAAACGGGCGATAATTGGCTGAAATAAATTTGCCAGTCGCCGTGATTTAACTCTTCGCTGGATAACTTGTCGTTCGATAGCTGAGTGGGCAAGGTCAGCTCAATGGCAGAGCGATAGCATTGGGCTTCTTTAGCGGGACAGGTTTCAAGATAACTAGCGGTTAGCTGATAATTTAATTGGAGCTTATCGGCCAATTGATTCAGCGCGACATGATTTGCCTCCTGCACAGCATTGGCGGCCTGTACTGATGGCATCGCAAGTATTGAAAGCACCGACGCCACGGGAAGCACTGCCATCATGCCGCTGACTAAGGCCGTCTTAATCCTCTGCCACTTTATTATCCCTTTCTGTGTTATTTGTCCTTTCACTTAGCTGAGTCCTTTTGTTGTAAAAACCACTGCGCGGCACCTATGAGGGCTGCATTGTGATGTTGGCTGGCTGAAATCGTCAAGTCTGTCAGTTGCGGGCCATAGACTAAGCTTTGCAATTTCTGTTTAAGCGCTTCAATAAAAAAGGGAAAGCTTTGGCTGACTGAGCCGCCAAGGATGATATCTTTGGGATCGTATACCAGTAAGGTTTGGGCGATCATGTGCGCCAAGTGTTCGCCAAAATGGGCGAAGGCTTGTAGCGCTTGGCTGTCACCTTCACAGGCTTTTTGGTACAAATGCTCGCCACTCATGTGATGATGAGTGGTGAAGTATTGCCCCGAGCAGTAGTGCTCAATAATGCCATCACGATAACTCAAACTACCTATTTCACCTGCGGCGCAATGTTTACCCGAATACAACTGACCATTAAAAATCACCCCAGCGCCTACGCCAGTGCCTAAGGTAATCCCGAGCATGTCTTGATTGTGATTGAGTACAGCTTCGCCGAGGGCAAAGAGGTTAGCGTCATTATTCACAACAACATCCATTTCAAAGGTATTTTGCAGTTGCTGGGCTAACCGCGTTGCCGTTAGTGCTGGGATGTTGAGCACTTCGAGTAAAGTGCCGCTGTGCATATCCACCATACCGGGCACCCCGATGGAAACTCCATTGGTTTCAGGCGTGAGGTGGCTGTGGATACAGGTCACGAGGAAATCGAATAACTGTTCGAAATTGCCATCGGCGGGAACAGGATACCGCCAAGTGTCGAGTAAGGTTTTACCTTCCACCTGTGCCAACATCAGTTTAGTTCCCCCAAGATCTAAACATAGGACGCTCATAATAGCTTGTTGCCTCTCGTGTTGTTTGTTGCCATCGGCTCGTCATTCTTTGAGGCCGCTTTTGTTGAAAATAATGTGGTGTTTTTAATTAAGGGACGAGCCGTTAGGGCGACATAGCCTATGTATGCCATAGGAATTAACAGCACTAACATCCCGAGCCGTAATTCGCCGGACAGCTCACTGATAACACCAATGATCGGCGAGATAAACGCGCCGCCGATAATGCCGGTACAGAGAATGCCGGCGAATGATCCATGATCTTGAGTGCGCGAATTAAGCGCCAGCGAGAAGATCACCGACCACATGATAGAAATGAAAAAGCCAACCAATGGGAAACAAATTAATGTTAGTTGGCTCGGTCCCCAAATCGCCACCAGAAAACAAACCAGTGAACTAAGGGAAAAACTGAGCAGCAAGATCTGACTGTCGATAAGTTTAAGTAGTAGCAAACCGAGTAGGCAGCCGAGCGTCATGTAAAACCAAAAATCGCTAACCACATTGGCGCCGACACTTAAGGTATCAAGACCATGATATTGCAGCAAAAAGACTGAGATACTGTTAGCAAGCCCTTGCTCAAGCGCAACGTAGGCGGCGATAGCGAAGAAGAATTTCAAAACGGTTTTATCTTTGAAAAGGCGTAAATGGGTCTCGAGGGCACCTGCCGACTCATCTGCCAGTTTATTCACTTTGGGCATCTTCACTAGGCTGGCAAAGAGCACCATGGCGAGCGCGACCACGGCGAATAACCAATACATAGCGAGCCAACTCATGTTCTCGGGCAATAGCTGTTGCACATAGTTGGCTGATGCAACACTGGCTTGATCTAAGGCGACAAAATGCTGATACACCAGCGGCGCTAAGGTCGCGGCGCCGCCAAAGGCAAGTTGGGCCAGTACGGAGAAAAAGGCAAAATGCTCAGGCCCCGCAGCTTGTCGCAATAAGGGATTCACTGCTACCTGCAATAAACTCATGCCAGTGCCAATACAAAACAGGCTAAACATGGCGATGCTAAAGGTGGGCAGACACACAAAAGTCACGGCGCCGATAAACGCCAGGCTAAAGGCTAAGATGATCACCCGCTTTTCACCGTACTTGTCCACCAAAATCCCCGCAGGAATCGATGTCACGCCGTAGGCGATAAAAAACGCAAAGGGAAATAACCCCGCCAACGTCAGGCCGATAGCATAACTGTCAATTAACGCAGGGAAAATCGGCCCCATGCTGTTGGTCATCAAAGAAATCACAAAGAAAGTGCAGAGAACAAACAGAATGATGAGTTTGTGTTTCATGTGCTTAGCCAATTGAATTAAGTGAAATTCATTGTGGCTTGACGCTCGCCTTGGTGGTGATACGAATGGTGCCTCTGTCGATACTTTTCTCACATAGTCAAATCGTGTTTGCGCTGATTGGGCTGATTTACATCAGGTGCTGTAAATACTTGCTGTAGATAGTGGGCAGCAGATAGTTGCTGCGGATGAGCATAGAGAAAACCATGTTTTAGCCTCTGCTGATAACCTATTTACTTGTAAAATAGTTACCTTTAATTAACATTGGATAGAATAGTATTGGAGTGGCGGATTTTAGTATCACTGCAAGGCTGACTTGCTATAGACAATAGTGCGCGAAGGCACAGCTATTTCGCCGCGCTGATAGGTCAAGGCTGGCATTAAAAATAAGGTCTAAGTAATTGAATAATTTAACAGGTTTGCATAACGGCTAGCTTGAGTGAATGGCGTTGAACTATAAGAGCTGATTGAAGCTAAGGTAAAGGAATGAGCAACTGGAGTTTAATGGATGAAACCTCTGTGTGAAAAAGTGATCCCCGATGAAAATAGCTCTTGGCGTTACTTTCGTTATGAATGGGACCACATGGATCTCAATTGGCATTATCACCCCGAGTACGAAATCTGCTTAACCCTCAACAGTTATGGTATGCGTTATGTGGGCGACCATATTGCCCGTTATGGCGATTATGATTTAGTGATCATAGGCCCAGATATGCCCCACGGCTGGCAATCCGAGGTTAACCTTGGTGTTTCAACTGACGAGATATCAAATGGCAACGCGCTAAAAGACGACACTTCGAATGCGAGAGTGCAGGAAGTTGTTTATGTGGCACAAATTCCAGCGGTCTGGCTACACCAAATTGTGAATGAGCAACGTGAGTTAGCGTCTTTGCATTCACTTTTGACCCATGCCAAACGAGGTGTGTTGTTTAGTGAGGAAACGGCGCGTAAGGCCCATAGTGTGTTTATCGCGATGGAGACGGCCAATCCTTTTAGACGCTATATTTTGTTATTGGAATTATTAGCATTATTACAACAGGATAGTCAGCAAGAACTCTTGTCGAGCACCTTGTTTACCCACGGTAGTAAACTCGACTTTACCGTGAAAAAGCTCGATAAAGTGATTGAGCATATCTATGACAATTACACTCAGGCCTTGTCGGCACAGGATTTGGCAAAGTTGGCGCATATGAGCACCAATCACTTCCATCGCTTCTTTAAAAAACGCACCGAGAAAACCTTAACTGAGTTTATCAATCAACTCAGGATAGCTAAGGCGTGCAAGTTACTGCTGTCAAATCAAAGTCCGATATCAACCATCAGCGATCAGTGTGGTTTCAACAACTTATCCAATTTTAATCGGCGTTTTATTCAATTTAAAGGTGTCACGCCGAGTCGTTTTCGTCAGTGCTTTAGCAGTAAACAAAGGGCAATTTAACCATTCTTATCACGGATGCTTAGGTTGAAAATACTGCTCCACTAAGGTTTGGCTGTAGCGTATCGCTTGCGCCGTGATCTCCGCTGAAATCGGCTCAAATGGGCGCTTCAGTTTTGGGTCGCGGTAATCCATTCCCGCTAACAGCGCATACCAAGAAGGGCGAAAGTAGGCGAGTTGCTGATCGTATTGGTAAAGCAGTAAATCAAAGTCTTCCCCTTGATACCAAGCTTGCAATAGTCGCGTCAGCCTTTGGGAAATGGTGACTTTTCTCGCCGCCAACCAATAGGGTTCGCTGCGCTGGCTGGTGACATAATGGGCCTGAATATAATCCTTTATGCCGAGCACTAACTGCATGACCGCCTGATTGAGTGTTTGTCGACTTAAGGTCTCTGCCTGCTTATTCAATTGATAGCGCTCGAATAACGACATAAATTTTTCAAGGGTGAATTGGGTCATCATGATCGACGTGGCTTCGAGCGGTTCGATAAAACTTTGCGCAAGTCCTATCGCCAGCACATTGTTGTGCCAAGCCTTGTCACTGACACCGACCCGCATTTTGAGAAACCGTACTTGGGTTGATTCAGGCAGATTAACACTGTGCAACAATTCCTTGGCCGCGGCATTGGCACTGAGGTGGCGACTGCTATAAACATAGCCATTGCCAAGCCTGTGGGTGAGGGGGATTTGCCATAGCCAGCCCGCACTGAGCGCCGTTGCGCGGGTATGGTACTTGGCTTGCTGTGCTTGGGTTTGCAATGCATGGTTTTGTAGATCATGGTTTTGCTGTGTTTGAGTGGAGTCTATTAATGCAGGAACGGGAACGGGAACAGTGACGGCGCTGTCGTTGAGCAGTTCATTGGCGAAGGATTGAAAGGGTACGCCTAGGGTTTTATGAATTAACTTAGCGCTAAAGCCGCTGGCATCGATAAAAAAGTCGGCGTTAAGTCGTTCGCCATTCGCCAGCATTAAGGTGTCTATATGTTGGTTTTGGGATGTTGAAACTTCAATGACATCGCCGATGAGGTGTTTTACGCCGCGTTGGCAAGCGTATTCTTTTAAGTAGTTGGCAAGTTCAGTGGCATCGAAGTGATAGCCGTATTCGTTAGCGTAGGGCAACGCTTTATTCGGCCTTGGGCTGAGATTATGTTTGGCCAGTACGCCGCTGGAGAAGAACGCGTCGGGTCTAACGGCACTGCCATGCCCTCGGCGCCTCGCATTGGCGTTGATAAAGAAAACTTCAGCGGGTTTTACATCCATTTGAAAATAGAAAGGGTGGAAGTATTGCTGCCCGTCCCCATTCCAGTTGATGAAATCGATGCCAGTTTTATAGCTGGCGTGGCATTGTTCCATCCAATCTTTTTCGCTAATGCCTAAGTTGTCCATAAAGCGTTTCAAGTGTGGCGTTGAACCTTCACCAACGCCTATGGTGCCTATGTTGTCCGATTCCACTAAACAGAGCTCAATGGCGGCAAATACGGGGTTATTCGCTAGGGCAGCCGCTGCCATCCAACCTGCGGTGCCGCCACCTAAGATAATGATTTTTCTGATGGCTTGCTTCACTTTCATGGTTTATACCTCTGCATTATCAACGCAAAAAGCCGACCCTAAGGTCGGCTATGGTGTGACTCAAGTTTAAAATTTGTAGCTAGCACCGACGAAATAGCGTGAACCAAATTCGATGGTGTTTTGGGTTAATCCGTATTTAACATCATAGGATTGCACCACTTCATTGGTTAAGTTAACCCCTTCGAGTGAGATATCTAAGTTCTCCATTGCATGCCAAATAATCGAGGCATCCACTTGTTGATAGCTGTCGTTTAACACGTTTTGAATGTTACCCACGCCTAAGTATTCTGAACGCCAGTTATAGGCGATACGGGCGCTGAACAGATCATCTTCGTAGAAGAGTGAACCGTTGAAGGAGTTTTCAGATACGCCTTCAATCATTTGTTCAGTGCCATCGGGGCGAGTGCTCTTACTGTCAACATAGGTGTAGTTGGTTAAGAAGCCAAAACCGCTTTCAAAGTTATGTTGTAGCTGGATTTCAAGCCCAGTCACTGAGCCGCTACCGCCGTTGGCTGGGGCTGTGACACGGCATTTATCCCACTCGGATTCTGACGCGCCGCAACCTTCAATGTATTGAGTCGACTCAGTGACAAACACTACGTTATCAATATCTTTGTAGAATAAGGCTGCTGACAGCATAGAAGATTCAGTGAAGTACCATTCGATGCCAAGATCGGCTTGGTTTGCCTTATAGGGTTTTAAATTTGGATTACCGCCGGTCGCAGTACCAAAGTTTTTAGCTATGGCTAAACCGGGTTTAAGATCGCTGTAGTTGTTACGCGCCATCACGGAAGAGGCCGAGGCACGTAGGATTAAATCTTCTTGCAGATCGAAGGCGACGTTGATACTCGGTAACCAATTATCGTAATTAACGGATTCATTGTAGGGCTTGCCATCGGCAAAACCAGTTGAGGTTTGGTCAGTGTTAACGTAACGCAAACCAAAGTTGCCACGGTAGAATTCGCCGCTAAAATCCGCTTGGGCGTACAGGGCCAACATATCCTCTTCGACAGAGAAGGTGTTACCGAGATCGGCGACTTCCACTAACTCGCCATTGGCGTATTTCTCGCTTATAAACGCCCACCATTTGTCTTCATCTAACTTGGCATAGGAGTCGAGTACATTGCCGCCACTCTGGGAATGCAGGCCAGACAGTACGCCATCGCTCCAGTTGGCTAGGTTGCCATTGGGCACGAAACCTAGGATTTCTGCGGGGTTACGGTTGAAGGCATTACGCTCGAAATCACTGGTATTGTACTTAATCCCGACCGCAATTTTATTAATAAAATCATGATCGAGTTGATATTCGAAGTCAGACTGTGCGTAGGTGACTTTATGATCTTGCACTGTGGTTTCGTAGTTGGCTTCCTGCGCATGCTTGAACTGGCTAGCATCGTTGGCATCTAGGCTCGTGAGCACCACTTGATAGGGACCTGTGGCATCGTAACTAAAGCCACCATCGACACTGCCTTGACCATTAGGGAAGGCGGGATCGCCAATTTTGCCGCCTTGGTCCGTCGCAGGGATCCACCAAGAAGATGAACCGCCTTGGGTGCCGCCATCTGAGGTCGATTGGCCAATGACGCCGCTAAGGGTGAAACTGTCCCCGACGTATTTTCCGGTTAAGTTGAGTACGTCAGACTTCATATTAACCGCGTGGCGTACCACAGGGTTATAAATAATCGACGCATACGCTGGCAGAATCGTTGTCGATGCCGTGCCGCCTTGGGCGTTATTTACTACGTTGGTGGAGCCCGAACCGCGGGCGCCAACGGTTAAGAAGTTATGGTTTACGTGGGGGATATCGAGTTCAAAATTAAAGTAATCTAAGGTGAACTCTGTTTTTTCAGTCGGTGCAAATTGCAGTGTGACTTGGGCACTGGTCCGTTCACGCTCGGCCCTAAATGCTTGTGAGCCAATCCCCCACGCTCCTACAGTTGATTCTTGGTTTTGTGCAGGATCAGCGGAAAAGTACTCATAGTAACCGCTGAGCGATTCTAATACATGCCGACCACTGGTGAGTTTTTCTACTGAGTAAGCGCCTAAAATACCAAATTTTTCATCATCATTTTTCCAGCTTCCGACGAAAGATCCACTCGGATCTGTTTCATCGTACAGGCTGCTTTGGCTCAACTCACCCGCCACTTGATAAGTGTGAGCATCGAGATCTAAGGGCTTACGGGTTTTGAGATCGACAGTGCCGCCCAGCGCACCTTCTTCAAGGCTAGCGGTTGGCGTTTTGTGGACTTCAACCGCACTGACTTGCTCGGCTGACAATAATTCCATGTTGAAGGTACGAGTGGCAGGACCAAGATCATACCAAGAGGTGCTCGCAACGGTTTGACCGTTCAATAGAATACGACTCTGTTCTGGCGCTGTACCACGAATGGTGACCCCACTCACTTCACCGTATTGCCTATCGACCGTTACCCCAGAAATGCGCTGCAGCGCATCACCAATGTTTTTATCGGGAAACTTACCGATATCTTCCGAGGTGATGGCATCGACCGTGGAGTCGGCGAAGCGTTTGGTATTCATAGAAGCTTCAATCGAGCGACGTATGCCGCGTACTTGGATCACCTCAATATTTTCTGCGGTTGCCTCTTGTTGCTCCGCCGCGATTGCGGTTGAGCTCATCCCGAACAAGGCGTTAGCGATACATAATGCGAGCAAAGAGCTCTTAAATAGTTGACCTTCTGACATGTTATTGCATCCCTGTAGTGCTTTTGTGTTGTTTTTTTCTCCAGTTAACTTACCTGTTATCGAATTGTTGATGCGGTACTTTTCACACTAGGATTGGTATTTTTCTATTGTCTTTGAAACCTTGGGTAAGGGGATGGTTAACTGGGTGCAAAGGCAGGATTTATCGACTTAGCGTAGAAAAGTATGGCTTGTTGCTAGGATGGTATAACTAATGCCGGCGGGATTACTCACTATAGATAAGCTAAACGGATGAGTGAACTCGCTGTCTACAGGTTATGAATTAACCAGTGTGTAAAGAGAACTAACTTATTCATCTTTAAACATTATTTATAGGATGAAATCATGAAACTGAAATCGATAGCCGTTGCAGTTGGGCTTTGTGTTGCGAGCTTGAGTACTGGCTTAAGTGCCGCTCACGCCAGCGATAAAACCATTTACCTTACCTTTGATGATGGTCCAATTGACGCGACCTTAGGGCTATTAGATGCGTTAAAGGATGCCAATATTAAGGCGACGTTCTTTATTAATGCGTTTCATATGTATGGCGAAGGAGATGAAAACGAGGCATTAGCGGCTGTCGCCCTACAACGTTTGCTAGATGATGGTCATATTCTGGCAAACCACAGTTACGATCATATGCTGCATAACTGCACTGATGGCGTGCAATCTGGGGCGGCATATTGTAATCAAGTTGGACTCTGGCCTGTAAAATCCTATCAAGATGCGGCCACTGATTTCATCTATTTCGTAACGAACACCGCCAAAGTGGTTGAACTTATTCCTAATGCCGCCAGTTATCCCAATAACAAGATGACTAAGTTGGCACGTTTGCCTTACACCAATGGTTGGCGAGTGACCAGTAAACTCAAAGGCGACGGCTTGTGTGCGACATCCGATACTGTGCCGCCTTGGGATCCTGCTTTTGCTTGTACTGCAGAAACCTCGACCAACAGTTCGCAAGTTGCGGTGCAAATTCAAAACATGCTCGCCGAGAGTGACTATAAAATATTTGGCTGGGATCTAGACTGGGGACCAGAGGATTGGGGGGTTGCCTTTCCTGCTGAATCCATGGCTGATGGGGTTGAGCTGGTGGCAAAAGTCAATCAAGTGATCAACACCTGCGCTGGAACGACGATGAATCCGCTTAACAGTCGTACGCAGAACTTAGATTGTAGTGATGGTTTACATAACGGGAAAGTGGTTATCTTGACCCACGACTTCTTGTTTGAGAATGCTCACCGCGGACAAGGTGCAACCATCAACTTGCCTAAAATTAAGCGTTTTGTTGAAGAAGCTCAACGTCAAGGATATCGTTTTGATACGCTAGATAACTATGCCCCTGCTTGGCAGGATCAGCATAATTATCAACTACCTGAGTTTGTGTCCTATCAAGATAAAATCTATTCTTTAGTGCAAGCGCATTTCTCCCAAAGCAATTGGCAACCAAGCCAAACCCCAGCCTTGTGGAAAAACGAAAAGTAGTGATGTATTGGGCTGAGTATTTACTCGGCCCATCATATTGGTCGAGTAAAAGGCATGTTGCTGAACTTAGCCTGACAAAATTCAAAATAGCGGCATTTTTTACACTTTACCCACTTCGCTTTAACTCAGTATCTGTAATACTGCTCCGACATTGATTTGAAGTTTATCGGTGTTAGAAAAGTAGCGCATAACGAGCGCGATTGGGGAGAGAAGATGAGTACGTTTGTAAAATTAACCATAGCGGCAACCTTAGTGGTATTAGCCTTACTTGCTGCGGGTATTTACCGTTTCAACATGACCAATGATGATATTTATATGGTGATGGAAGATGGACAGGTGATGCAATACGATGAAGCCATGGCGCATGAAAAAACTCAGGCTCAGGCGAATGAGATCGAAACTGTGACACCTTTTGAGGTAAAGCCTGTGGCGAATGCATCGGAAGTGATGCTCAAACTCTTTAGCTTAAATACCGCCAATCCTGTTGAAATAACGCTGCCTGAGGGCGGCAAGTCCGTTGCACTGACACATTTTATTAAGATCAAGCAAACAGAGTTTGCTATGGGCGACTACCAAGATGGTGAGGTAAAAGGTCGAGCATTACTCGATTACTTGCGCATTACACCGTTAAATTTCGATCCCGCTCTAGAGCCGGACACCCAAAGTGACGCACCGATTCAAGATGATCCTAAAATGCAAACTATGCCCTTTGTGGCGCCCTTTATTGTGACGACTCAAGGTTCAGGCGTATTTTGGTATCTTGGATTGTTTAATCTGGATTTTAAACACAATAGCTTGAAACACTTAGGCAGTGTCATGCTTGGCGATCGAATCGAAGTGGATAGTATTGAACCTGTTTATCCTTTTGAAGCCCCATTCAAAATTGCTGTGACTTATCGCGATAGAGCGTCTGACCAACCTATGTCTGAAAGCCCTGAAATAGTCAAAACCATAGAGATGGTAGTGAGTGAGACCAGCATACATAAGTAGCGTGTAAATGCCATTATGGATCTACGCAGGCTTATGCTAAGTTGTTTTTCGGTCTGTGGGTGATGTTTGCTTCAATAGCAAGCGTTAGCAGGTAATAGGTCAGCATAAGATTTCGACAAGGAGAGTGTCATGCCAGTTAGCAAAATCACTGGGAAATTTGATGTTAAGCTCACTCCTGATAGCCCCTATGCTACTGGTATTGGTGGTGTGACGTTAGGACGTATGGGCTTAGATAAAACCTTTTATGGTGAGCTTGAGGGGCGCAGCAAAGGGGAAATGCTCAGTGCTATGACGTCAGTCAAGGGCTCGGCTGGCTATGTGGCCATTGAACAAGTGGTTGGTAACTTGTGCGGTAAGCAGGGCAGTTTTGTATTACAACATTTTGGCATTATGACCGATGGACAAAATCGTCTGATCTTAGAAGTGGTACCCCATTCTGGGGCGGGGGAGTTGCAGGGGTTAACTGGCACTATGACCATCAATATTGAGAATGGCCAACATTTTTATGCATTCCAGTTTGGCTTTGAAGCTTAGTTTGGCTTTGAAGCTTGAGTAACGCCTGCGTTTTAGCTCAGTGTTCTGTAACTCTTCTCCTTTATGATCATTCGAGTCATCTGAATTCACCCTTCTTAATTTAAGCGAGTAAGTCTTTTCGATTGAGTCTGAAAATGGACATAAAAAAACCAGCTGAGGCTGGTTTTTTTGATTCTTTTTTCATAAAGCACTATCGAACCTTGAGTCTAGATCTGTGTGCTGTTACTTAAAATACGTTTAATTTAAAAAATGCCGTTGTCGCGAGAGTTAAGACACTTTTTTAACCACTTTAATTTTATCAACGACCTTTTTCACATCGTCGGTATTTTCGGCAATTTTCAGTGCTAGTTGACGTTCGGCATCGCTGGCAACTTCACCTTTCAATGTGACTATGCCATTGGCAACATCCACATTAATTTGGGTGCCGGATACGTCAGTTGAAAACAGTAAACGCGTTTTGATGACTGTGGCAACTTTAGAGTCAGTTAAGGTGGCAACAACTTCACTGGTGCCTTCTTTTTCATTCATCACAGTGAGTTGGTTATCGACATCTTTCACCCCATCTAAACTCTTGATGAGCTCTGTGGCGAGGGCTTTATCCACACTGCTTTCCACTTTACCTGTTAACGTCACTTTACCATCTTTGACATCTGTAATGATGTCGAAGGAATTGAGATTCGTGTTGAGCAGTAAAGTGGTTTCTGCTTTACCATCGATCCACGCATCCTTGGTTCCGCCTTTCCAATCTTGGGCGGCAGCCACATTTAAACTGATTGAACCGACAAGTAAAGCCACTAGTACTGATGCTGTTGTAGTTTTCATAATCATATCCTCCGTTGTTTTCTCGAAGCTAGATAATGCGCCAATCGTGCCAATGTTTTTAAGGTAATGATTTTTAATGTTTTAATTGTTTTATCTGGCGTTTTTATACCTTAGCACTTTCCTTTTGGTCGGTCTTTTTTACCGACAAAATGTAATTTTTTCTGGCATGCTGAGCCATCATTCGAGCATAAAAAACCGCACTCATCAGTGCGGTATTATGTCTGTAGTAAAAGTGGGGGAGTCGGTTAAATATGGCTCACTTAGCGACAGAGAATTAATGGTGATTGAGCGATCCCGTACCGTCGTAACTCATTTGCAGCCAAGCGGCACCCTCTGCAAGTTGGTTTGCAAGTTGTGGCTGATGCGCTTGCCTTACTGCTTGTTTTATTTGGATTAGCACTTGCTGCTCTATGTCGACAAGGGCGGTCATAGCCTGCGAAATTTGGCACTGTTGCAGCAATTCTGTTGCTTGAGCATAAGTGACGTGCACGGTGTGACTTAGGCCATTAATTGGCTCGTCAGCCAAACGTCTCAGCTGTTCAAACCGAGTTAACATTCGTTGGTGGATGTTAGCTTTGGCGGAAAAAACACGTTTAAGATTATAGTCTTCGACATACCTCCTCGCTTGGTTGTAAAATGTGAGTCCTTCTTGATTCAGCTTGATGATTTCATCGATCAACATGATATCGGCGCGGATATCAGTCTGATGTTGCACAACATTAGACTTCATTATGGGCCTCCTAATGCCAGTGTTCGACATAGATTGTTTAACTGCTTGGGTAAACTGATTTTGTTTCGTTCAGCTACCATGCATATTCTGTTCTCGTTTTTAATGATATTTTAACAGGCTGATTTTTAGACTGATATTCTCCGTTCATCGAGATATCATCTTAGAACATCGGCAACTATTACCGTTGCTGTTGTTAAAATTTCATGGCTGACATACAGTAGTTTTTCATACAGGGAGTAGATACGCATGGCTCGACTGACACTTTTTTATCACTTGCAGGATGTTAGCGCCGAGCAAGCAATCATCGAACTTGCTGGCGCTGCTGACTTTAATAAGCTACGCAGTGTCGATGACTTACCTTGGATAGAGCAGCTAGGGGCAAATCACGTCGATGTTGCCATTATTGAGTTATCCAGTCTTAGTCGTGAAGATTACCTTGTGCTGCTGGATAATGCGGCCATGTCAAATATTGAGTTTATTTTTCTCTCCGACGGTCAGCCAAACCCCAATCTTGATCAGTTAATGTCTCATTTTGCTGGTTACCACTTTCGCAAACCTTACGATATGCCGCTAATCAGCGAAATTTTTGCTGATTTTGCACAGTATTTAGCATCATCGCCTAATCGACTGCATCCTTTTGCTAGCGAGCTAGACCAATACGGTTTGCTTGTTGGTTCATCAGCTCCTATGCACAAGCTATATCGCACAATTCGTCGCGTTTCTGCGACAGGCAGTAATGTGCTGATTATTGGGGAAAGTGGGGTCGGGAAAGAACTGGTTGCTAATACCATACATCTTGCCAGCCCTAGGGTGAACGAGCCTTTTATTGCGATTAACTGTGGTGCATTAAGCCCAGAATTGGTCGACAGTGAGCTGTTTGGTCATGTCAAAGGCGCATTTACGGGGGCGAATCGGGATCACAAAGGCGTATTTGAACAGGCTGAAGGCGGGACCTTGTTTCTCGATGAAGTCACCGAAATGCCGATTGATCATCAAGTGAAGTTACTCAGAGTGTTGGAAAATAGCGAGTATCGTCCTGTGGGTGGCGACAAAGTGCAACGTGCAAACGTACGTATTGTGGCAGCGACTAACCGTGATCCCATAGTGGCGATAGAGGCTGGGTTATTTCGAGAAGATTTGTACTTTCGTTTGGCTCAGTTTCCCATTCGCGTTCCGCCCTTACGGGAACGTGGCGAGGATATTATTGGGCTTGCGCAGCATTTTCTTGCCTATCGTAACGTGGCCGAAAAGCAGAATAAGAGCTTAGCTGAAGACTGTATTCAGATGATTGCTAAGTACCCTTGGTCTGGTAATGTGCGCGAATTAAAACATGCAATTGAGCGAGCCTATATTCTGGCCGATCAGGATATTTTACCCAGCCATTTACAGCTACCTCAGACGAATGAAGTGGGTTTATGTGGTGGTGAACAAGTTGTTATCCCCCAAGGCATGCGCTTAGATGATTTAGAGAGAATCGCTATTTATCAAGCACTAGAAACCACTCAAGGTAATAAAACGGATACCGCCGAACAACTGGGGATCAGCGTTAAAACCCTCTACAACAAGCTCAGCAAGTACGAGCAGCAAGTCGAGACCGGTGAAACGACTGCTGAATAAACATTAATTATCAAATTAATATTGAAACAGAGCTAAGTTTTATACTCTTTTTTTTGTAAATAATAACTCCTATTCTACAGCCCTTAAACAGAAAAAGCGGAGATAGAATATGAAACACTTATTAACAACAGCATTATGGCTTTCTTTGACAGCCAGTAGTTTTGTAAACGCCACCCCAGCAGTAGGAAGTCTTGAAACAGTCGCTGAATTGCCAATACGACCTGGCAATGTCAGCGTCACTGCACAAGGTCGGATTTTTGCCACAGTACATCCATTTGATACACCATCAGGTTTGCAATTGATTGAAGTTAATCGTGAGACCAACGCTTATAAAGCTTGGCCTTCAATGGATTTGCAAAAAACATCGACAGCCAATACTGCTCAATTTGATACCTTATTAGGTATTGCTCAGGACAAGGCTGGACACCTCTGGACCGCAGATATGGGGTTAGAATTAGGCCAAACAAGGATTTGGGGATTCAACATTAAGGACGGCAGTCTATATAAACAAATCGTCCTACCACAAGCTCTCGCGCCTAAAGGCAGCTTTATGCAGGATTTGGTTGTCGACTCTCAAAAAGGCTGGATTTATTTAGCTGATATCGCCAACCCTGGCCTCTTAGCGGTGCGTATCGACGATGGTCATACAATACGTTTTTCAGGTCATAGCTCGCTGCAGGCCGAAACGGATGCAGTAATGAACATAGATAACAAAACAACATTGTTTAATGGCAAAGTCGCCAGTGTAGCGGTCAATCCAATCAGTTTATCTGCCGACGGAAGTACACTCTATTATGGTGCAATGAATGGCTCTCACTGGTATCAGTTATCGACTGCGGCTTTACAAACAGGCAATAATGATAAAATTATCGCCACGGTAAAATTAGTCGGAGCCAAGCCTGTATCAGATGGCGCAGCAACGTCCAAACAAGGTAATCATTACTTTACCAATTTGAACCACAATGCCATTTCCATGCTAGATAACAAAGGCACACTAACAACAGCGGTCAGTTCTCCACTACTGGATTTTCCTGATAGTGTGCAATTTGGTGAAACAGGCTGGTTATATATTTCAGTGAACCAATTGCATAAAGCAAAAGCCTTTAATGGAAAAGCCGAAACAGCCAAACCGCCTTATCGTATCATGCGACTCTGGACCGGTGAGGATACTGCTGCGGGTCAATAACACCTTAGCTGCAACTGCAAAGTTGCAGCTTATATTTGCAGTATGAGTTATATCGCAACTGTTTATTTACGTTGATGTGAGTCTTTGGTTTAACTCGAAAGCGTCTAGAAATGAGTTAGGTGTTGATTGTGCAAACTATCAATGCCTCTTATTGTTACTGGGACAGGTCAATATTGAATGGTGAGATAATTTTTGGAACAAGGAACAAGGAACAAGGAACAAGTTCAGTGAAATTCAATCAACCTTCTAAAAATGCATTTTATATTCAAACTCTGAGTACTCAGTACCGACCTCTATTATGGCTGTTTGCTGCTGGGTTATTACTGCTTGGTTTACTCTGCGCCAGAGCAACCTATTTACAATCCGATCCGATACTACAGCTCGTTCTCGGCTGGGTAACATTGTTTCTATTGTTACCCGTGTTACCGACTGCGTTTGTTCAGCAACAGTGTTGGTTAGATGCTGAGCAACAGCAATTGTGGCTCGGTAAAGGTTTATTCAATGGGAGGTATATGGGATTGTGGCGGTGGCGTTCCTATGCCTTTTCGGACATCAAAGCAGTGCAACTTTATCAGCTGCAAATCACTCGCTGGCATCAGATCAGCCGCAATCGCCAAGCGGAAGATACTGTCCAACATTATCTGGCTTATTTAGAATTGTACCAGCCCAACGGTGCTCAATTGATATTAGGTGACAGTACTGATAGAAAGGAATTACAACAAGTTCTACAGCAATGCGCGCAGGCGATAGATTGTAAATTTCAGGATTTTAGTAACACCACTCAAAAATCACTTCCCAAAGGTAGTGAATTTAATTTCATGCGGGTACTGGTTCTGCTGGTTATATTTATTTTGTTGAATATTTTATATTTTTTGTTCGTTCTATAAATGCTCAGTCATCCAGTCTAAAAAGTTAGGCTGGATGTCCTCCACAACGATCACTCATCTTGCTCAGTGGTTTCCTGATAAGGAACAAACACTTTAAGAGATGCTGGCTGGACTTCAATAGTGAGATCCGCAGGCTTAAATACTTCACCATCAATCACATATTTACACTTAGGCTGGCTGCTGATAGTGACCTTTTTAGCATGGGCATGATGGACTTTACTTGCACTCGCTTGTTGATCTCGCACATTTTTATTACCTTCTTTCACCCATCCTGCAATCGCTAATTCAGCGAGGCTAAGCAACTGCTCTTTGGGTTCATCGCCAGCATCCAACCAAGTAATGTCGAGTAAACCGTCGGTCATGTTTGGCTCGCCATCGCCCTGTGCCAACACGCTGGTAAACGGTGCTGCATTGGCAACGATTAGGCTATTGGTCGTTAATGTTGTGGGTTTTGCATCATCTAAGCTGAGTTGGATGGTTAAAGTGATATCGGCATTCACTGCGCGCCATAAGCCATCGAGGTAGGCAAACTGGCCGAGAGCATTTTTACGCTCACGATTAGCGGATTCAATCATTTGTTGCTCAAACCCTATGCCTACAAGCAACAACACTAACTCCTCATTACAACGCGCGGTATCAATGGCTTGGCAATGCCCTTGAATAATATTATCCAGCGCCTGAGAGATAGGAATAAGCTTACTGCCTAAACCAAAGAGGGCATGACTGAGGGCATTAGTTGTGCCAAGAGGAATGATGCCTAAGACGATATCCGTATCGACGATTTGAGAGGCCACCTCAGTCACAGTACCATCGCCACCGCAGGCGATAATGATATCAGCACCTGCATTACGGGCTTGCTCGGCGAAGATATTTGCGGTTTCGTCTGCTGTTGTGAGAGTTAACGTCAGGTCAAAATAGGCTTTGAGTTCATCTTGGATTTGTTCGCTGTATTCTTGCCATTTTCCGCCGCCAGAGACTGGGTTGGCGATAATCCATGCTACTTTGTGGATGTTAATTTTCCCTTGACTGAGCATGCGATCAAGCGCGCGTAATTGCCATTTGTTTAAGCCTGCGGTTTTGCGAACTTGCTTTATCTGTTGCAGTACTTCTACGAAGTGCTGTTGTTTATCTTTACAAACCAAATAAGCGGCGAGTACCAGCACTGAGCGGCCACGACCCATAGCACAGTGGATGAGTACCTTTTTATTGGCGCGCACTTGGCGGTGCAGCCAGTTAACGGCTTGATTGAGTTGGGCACTGGTCGGCACACTATGATCTAAGATGGGAATATTTAAATACTCAATATGATCTTCAAACTGTGACCAATCTAAGCCATCAAACTCAGCGGTGACATCCAGAATGGCAGTGATCTTATTGGCTTTAATCTTTTCCAGATCCGCAGGAAAGAGTCGACAACCGAGATACAGATGTTCATCTATCCTCTGCATCGATGGCACTGAATCACATTTTCTCGCCCAATGGTTATAGAGTCGGCAACCCAATAAAAAAGGGATAAAACCCCAGCGAATATACCAAGGAATAGTGCCATCTTGGCGTTTTCTAAAAATACTGGCGCGATTAAACCAATAGGCTGAGCCGACTAAAAACAGTGACAGACTTGTCCATGCACAAATGAAAGTGAGCAGGGGAGAAGTGTCTGTTACTGCAAAATAGGCTAACAATACTGCACCTGCAGTGTACAAATATTTGATGTGGATCTTCGTTAGCATGCAAGTCCTCCAATGCCATTGTTCTTGGTTAAAATCGTTGCACTTGAATGGATAGATGTCGAGATGAGAGATGCAGAAATGAGCGAGTCTAAACCAAAAGGGTGGCAGTAGACGAGTCTATTGCCACCCTAAAGTGAGGTTTGTTTAGCACTTAGTATCTTTAGCTTTAACACCTTCTTTGACTTCTTCACAGGCATCTTCGATGGCGTTACCTGTATCAGTCATTACTTCATCGATTTTTTCGCCCGCGTCTTCGGCTTTGTTATCACTACAGGCCGTTAAACCTAGGGCGAGTAATAATGCGAATGCTGCACTTGTCATCAGGGTAAATGGTTTCATATCTATCTCCTTTTCTAAAAAAATTATAGTCGCGGTGATTTACCCTTAAGGGCATTGATCAGCAGAGAAATCACTAATAACACAATAAATATGAAGAAAATGATTTTCGCTATTCCCGCCGCTGCGCCAGCAATCCCAGCAAATCCTAACAACCCGGCAATCACGGCAACAACTAGAAATACTAATGTCCAACCTAGCATAATAACCTCCTGCCCTTGTATTAATCCTTCGCATGACCGTTTGTGTCACTTGTAAGGTAACGGCTAATGGTTATTTTTAGATTGCGAACATAGTGCCAACTTTAAAAATTTTAAGTAGTTAATTGATTTTAAATATAATTTAAATCATTTTATTTAAAATGGTGTGAGTGAATTAAAAGAGGGGTAGGCAATTTTTACCTAAGCTTCGGTAAGAGTTTCAGCCTAATACGTTGAATCAAAGACTGTGAGCTGATGTCGTTCATAAGTAAAGATAAATAAAAGCCGACACTGTGAGTTTGTGTCGGCTTGAAGATATTATGATCTTATAATACAAGATGATAGAAGCTAAATACGTTTAAAAACGATTTAATGGTTTCCAGCGTTGCAGGCTAACCGGAATGCTCGCGCCTTGGGATAACAGCAGGTTAATGCGGGATTGATACGCCGCGCCCACCATTAAATGTTTGGCTAAATCCACCGCATTACGGGCCTTATAGTCATCTAAATAACTGCCTTTGGCCCACGCATTAAATGCGCCGAGCGCTGGGCCTGCCCAAATTTGGTAATCCATTTCGCGGCCGATTTCGCCTGTGTTTGACCAGCGGCTAGACAGACCCAAATACCAGCGGAAAATCAGCGCCATCTTACGTTTGGGGTTATCCAGTGCGCGCTCGATTTGCTTAGGATCGCGCTCGTTAAAGTGGGCGACTGTGCCCGCCCAAATATCATCGAGTGATGAGCGGAACACTTGCTCTTCGAGTTTTTTACGCTCGTCCACAGGGATGGCATCAATCGAATCGTAACGAGTATAGATTTCATAAAGCTTATTGGCGCGCATCGGGAACAGAGTGCCACGCTTTACCACTTGTAATTTCACGCCCATTTCGAACATATCGGCGGCAGGCGCCATAGTCACATCGGCCATTTCTGTGGTGGCGAGCAACTTACGGGTGTGTTCACTCGCGCCCGCTTCGACGCAAGCTTGGTTGATTGAACCTGTGACAATAAACGCCGCGCCCATGTTGAAGGTGGCTAATGCTGCATCGGGAGTGCCGACACCGCCGCCAGCACCCACACGGATGGGTGTCTTGTATTGATACTTAGCTTGGATTTCATCTTTGAGCGCCAAAATCGTCGGCAAAAGCGTGACTAACGGACGATTGTCGGTATGGCCGCCAGAGTCGGCTTCGGCTGTGATGTCATCCGCCATCGGCACAAGCAATGCCATCGCCATTTGGTCTTGGCTGATAAGACCGTCACTCACTAGTTGCTGGAGGATTTTGGCAGGCGCCGGTTCCATAAACTTAGTCGCGACTTCGGTACGGCTGATTTTGGCGATGACTTTGTTGCCAATGACTATTTCGCCATGCTCGTCGCGGCTCAAACCTGCTGCGCGGTAATAAATGATTTGCGGCGTTAACCCTAAAAATGCCGAGGCTTCGACCGTGCGTACTTTATGTTTTAAGAATAACTCAACACTGCCGCGCTCTAATGCGGGCTCGCTTGGGCTGTGAATTAAGTTAAAGGCGTAGGGGCCATTGGGCAGCGCCGCTTGAATGCGGGTAATGGCCGCTTCAACGCGGGATGGAATTAACCCCGCCGCGCCAAATGAGCACAAAATGCCCGCTTGGCCCAGCGCAATAACCAGTTCTTCCGAGGCAATACCGTTGGCCATAGCGCCGGCGTAGTAAGCGTATTTAACCCCGTGTACGCGGCGAAAATTACTGTCGCCTAAACTTTGGGTGCCAAGGGCAGGCGCAAAGGCGCTGACGGGGTGTGAGCCAAGAGGCGCTTGGCTGTCGCTTGTGGTTACTTCGGCCGTTTGCGCTATGCCTAAGCCTTTTTCGCTGTGATTGACTAAGTAACAGGCTTGGCTTAAATCTTTGAGTTTTTTGCCTAATGAGTCGATATCAAAGCTTAGCGCGGCATCGTTGACTTGCCACGGCCAAGGGCTGAGTTTTTCGTTATTGCTATTGTATTGATCTAGAGTATGGCTAGTCATAGGTGTTCTCATGTTATCAGTGCCGCCCTGTGCGATGTGGATAGCCAAGGCGGCGCAACTATTCGTTATTCGTTATTTGTTATTCGAGATTAGCGTCTTTCTAACAGCGTAAACTCGCTAGGCTTCTTCAATACAGATGGCGATATCTTTAACTTCATAAATCCGCAGACCATCTTTACTCAAGTTGGCATCGCCCATAATGATGCGTTTACCATTGTCGTCTGTCACGCTGGTAATGTGCACATCCAGTGACATCTGCTTGTTTAATGGGTTAATTTGACCGCGATACTTCCATTTGATATCCGATAAAATCTGCCCAAATTTAGGATTGTTAAAGCCAGCGCCAAGGTCTTGGTCAATCGCATAGGTTTGCATCAGCTCGATAATGGCTTCAACCCCTAATGAGCCTGGCATCACAGGATCTTGATGGAAATGGAATTGGAAGAACCAATCACTCGGGTCAATGGTGCGCTCGGCGTATAAATAGCCAAGGCCCGCCTTACCGCCGGCTTTCACGATTTCAGCCTTGTCGATAAAGTTAAGTTGACCGCCCGCTAAACGGTAATGCGGCTGACCTTCTGGTGCGTTAAAGCTGCGATGTTGTTTATCTAACAGATTGATTTGGCTATCGGCTACTATGCCATTTTGCACATGCCAAGGCTGAGTGATCTTGCCGTTGTCTATGCCTAACTGGTTTTTCAGCGCATCGCCCTTGAAGTAACCAAATACCGCTTTACCTTGATAGAAAGGCTCGCCATCGCAGCTTAATTCAAAACTAAAATTCTGAATGATGTTACTGCCAGCAATCACAGTCGATAACAAACGTGAGTCGTTCACTATGGTTTTGCCACGTAAATCCACATGGCGCAGCAGCTTACCGTTGCCGTCTAAGTTACGGAAGAACAGCTCTTGGCCGGGGAAGCCCAATGTGGTGCCCATATAGCCCGAGATAAAGCCGTTTGGC
This sequence comes from Shewanella sp. NKUCC06_TVS, assembly GCF_019345515.1. Lineage (NCBI taxonomy): Bacteria > Pseudomonadati > Pseudomonadota > Gammaproteobacteria > Alteromonadales > Shewanellaceae > Shewanella > Shewanella sp. NKUCC06_TVS. Next base: position 279,204 of record NZ_JAHKQX010000001.1, read on the forward strand.
TGCAGTGATATTTCCATTAGCACTGAATAGGGCATTACGGCGTGATGGCTGTTTTTATCGTAATACCAAGCGTTTGCAGGCACTTCGTATTCGGCTATACACGAAGAGGGCTTTTTCAGTTCGCCGCGTTTGCCGTCAATCGCAATGACGCGAGTCGTGAGCTGCAAATCACCGCAAGGCGTGCGCGGTGGAATTAGGCCGCGATAGATGCTGAAATCGGGGCCGAAGCAGTTTTCGATGTCGCCAGTGGCAAATTCGAACATGTGGTACGGCGTGAACGGCAGGGTATCGGGCACGCGGTTAGCATACTTTGAATCCGCTGGCGCAATCGGTGCAGGCACATGTTGCAGAGGCACTACGCCTTTATTGGTTGGTGCAGTTAAATCAGCCAACTGCGCCATTAGCGGCGCGGCTAACGATACTGGTGTTGTCGAGGTAAGCAGCGCATTCTTATTAGCAGTGTTGGCATCATTATCCGCGAGGTAGCGGGTGCATTCGGCTTCTTCTTTGATCATCACCCCAAGGTTTTGGAAATCCACCACCACTTTGCCATTGAGCAAAATATCGATATTCGCCTTAGCATACGGGCGCGGGCTCATACCTATTTCGGTGATTTCCATGCGATAGGTGAGCAGGCCAGATTGCGGCAAGACTTGACCGCGACAGCGCACTTTTTGTGACGCGTTTTCTAGCGGTTGGAAACGACCATCTTTAACGCCGAGGTGCATACCAATATGCAGCATAAAGAATTGCAGTAATTGACCACAGCCTTCGGCCATTAACGATCCCGCCATCACTTGGTCGCCCTTGAAATGACACGGGAAATACCAATGATCAGCTTCGAGCTGCTTATGGCCTTGAACTGAGCCTAAGCCCCACGCGCCGCCATGCACCTCAAGATTGCTGACCTGTTCAATCATCAGGAATTTTTCGGATGCAAAACATAAAGAGGGCTGCAACCCATATTGGGCTTGATGCGCCGCATGGGCGCCGCCAAAACAGCCACCGATATCGGCGCCGAGCAGTTTATGGATTTGACTGTAATCAAATTGGTTTTGTGCGCAGTTAAGCAACGGAGTAAAGCGCGGCTTATTGGGATTATTGAGCGCAAGGTCGCGAGTTTTGATTTCAGCTTCGGTGCGAATAACGCCTTTGCCGTCGGCGAGTTCCTTGTCGGTGAAGAAGCCGGCGCAGCCGCCATCCATTTTCAGGATCAGCTTATCGCCCACAAAACATTCGTAGGAGAAGAAGAACAACAAGGTATCGCCATTGCGGGCAAAGTTGTTGATGGAAATGTCGTAGCGCAGGGTGTCGCCACCTCGTGGTAAGTCGCCAAGGAAGGTCAGGGTGCAATCGAGCAGGCGATAAACGCGCTCGCCCTTGTTTTCAAAATCGATACCTAAGTAACTGATCAGCATCAAGTCGCATTGACCCGATTCAACCGCCACGGCCCAAGGGATTTGGCCATCGACCAAATACGGCGCGTCCACAGGAATATCGTATTCTGTGGTCATAGTGCAAGGCTGATATTGGTTCATCTGGGCGTTTAATTTCGTTACCCGAGATACCAGTAAATAGTCTGTGGTTGGCAGGCGTACACGGCGCGAATAGCTGTCGATAATGGCATAATCTGGGCCAAATACTTTAGCAATATCACCTTCGGCGTACTCGACTAAATCCGCATAATCCCAAATGCAAGGCTTGCTTATCGGTGTTGGCGGCGTGTACTCAGGCACTTTTGCATGATTGGGATAAAGCACAGGATGTGGAAGAACCGCTGTCGCAGATGCCGGAACAATGGCTTGCTGTTGTACCGGTGCAGTTTGGCCATTGACGGCTAACTCGCTGGCAAGCTGGGCTTTCATCAAGGCATCGGCCAGTTTCAGTCCTTCAGCGCGACTTTGCAAAAAGGCTAAATGCGCCTCACGGGCGAGTTGCTGATTTCTTAAAAATGCCGCGTCTTTTAGCTCTGCTTGAGCGGCGTTTTTATTGGTGCTTAGGGCATTCATTGGCATGCTGCTTAATGTCTCTTTTTGTTGAGCCGTGGTTGGGCTGCTTGTTGCAAAGCGACTCGTGTCTTTGCTCGCTATTTGGGCCAAATGCTTGCGCTGGCTGCGTGCTGGCAGTGCTGTCATGGCTTGGGCTTTTTGTTGTATAGCATCAAGGCCTGCGAGCGGCGTATCCAGGATATGCTGATAGATATCGCGGCCACCGAGCGTTACTTGTTTTATTAAGTGTTTTTGCTCAGAAAGCGTTAAGTCTTGTTCAAGCCTTTGCTGCAAACTGTGCGCTTGCGTGGCACTTTGGCTGAGCAGTAACTGCGAGCATTTACCTTGGCTAAACGTCGCTACGAGCGCGTTCTGCTGAGCTTGAGAAGAATGCTTGTTAAGTTGCGCTTGATTTTTAAGCTGCACCTGATTTTTAAGCTGAAGCAGCGCGCTCAAAATACTCGCCATTCCTGCGGCGGCAAAGTTGTGGCCTAGGGTATCAGCGGCTTGGCTGCGCTGGTTCACACTCGGCAACAGGGTATTGAGTACCAGCTCTGAATCGGCAAGTTGCTCAACCGCAATACTGGTTTCAATCAAGCTAATCTGGCTGCTATTCACCTTGGCTTGGGTTAGCAAGTCATCGCAAATGCGCGCCGTGTTACTGTGACCCTGTTTGTTACAAATCGCGCCAAATACTTGGCCGCTGATATGACCATAGCTGTTGCTATAGGCATCATTAAGTAGAACATTAGTATTTGAATTTTCAGCAGTTAGCACCAGTGCGCCAGCACCTTCACCGACTTTCCAACCAGTGTCAGTGGCATTAAATGCCACTGGCGATACGGCGTTTTTGAGGATCACTTGCTCAAGGCTGCCACTTAAATCGACGGCGGCAATCACTACGGCATCCAAGGATTCTTGGGACAAGAGGTTCTCGGCCACATCGATACAGCGGGCGACCGATTGCTCCGCCGCCGAAATGGTGAAGGCAGGGCCGTTAAAGTCCCAAAGGGATGCGATACGTGACGCCATGATGTTGCCAATAAAACTGGTGTATTGGTTCAGTTTGGCGGCATCGAGCACACTGTCCATTGCGATTTTTTCAAGGGCGAGATACTCAGCTTGTGTGAGTGTTATTCCTTGTTTTTTAAGGCTGTCTGCCAGTTGGGTGTGTAGATTTACGCGGCCACGGAACTGGTGTAATTCGAGTTCGGTTTCCATTGCCACTAATACGGCCACCTTGCCGCCGGGTTTTAAGTTGGCATCGCGGATTGCTTCATCGGCCACTTTGATCAGCAGCAGTTGCTGGGAGATCAGGCGGTCGTCTTCATTGGGCGGCACTTTAAAACGCAGGAAGTCAAAATCGAACTGGTCGATATAGGCGCCTTGTGGTACAGAAGGCAAGCCAAAGTTAGCTAAGATCTCAGGGTGTTTATCTAAGCCTTTCCAGCGTTTAGCGGGCAGCGGGATAAAGGCATCTTGTCGAGCATGAATGGTGTTATCCAGTGCATTAATGGAGGATAAAGGCCCGAAGTGTGATGCTAAGCCAATGATATTTAATGGTGTATGCTGATAGTTTACTTGGGCTGTACTCTGCTGATGTTTGCTACTGGTATTTGCCGGTACATAGGATTCCAGCAACAAATGCGCGTTACAGCCGCCAAAACCAAACACGGAAACACCCGCGTGGCGGCGGTCATTGCCAGCTTTATCGGGCCACGCATGCAGTTCTGTCGGTAGATTTTTACCGCTAAACAAACCCTTAGGTGAGGATATCGGCGCCGATAAATTAATACTTGGCGGCAAGCGGCCCGAGCGCATGGCAAAAATCATCTTCATGATCCCCGGCATGCCCGCGGCTGTGAGTAAATGGCCTAAGTTGGATTTTGCCGAGCCGATCAGCGGCACTGCAGAGCCCGCGAGTTTGTCCTCAAAAAAGCGTTCCATCGAGGCGAGTTCGACTTTATCCCCAAGCGGTGTGCCCGTGGCATGGCATTCAATCACTTCGATATTAGCAGGCAGTGTGTTTGCTGCACTATAGGCGCGCTCGAAGGCTTGCACTTGGCCCTTGCTATTGGGGCTTAATACAAACTGGCCTTTACCGTCGTTCGACAAACCAATGCCGCTAACGACGGCATAGATGTTATCGCCATCGCGCTCGGCATCTTCTAAGCGTTTTAAGACTAACACCCCAGCGCCTTCTCCGGCGAATAAGCCCTTGCTGTTGCTATCAAAGGGCGCTGAAATACCGTGATCTGGGTAGGCGTGGAAAATTGAAAATCCCATGTTGATAAAGAAGGGATCGGCGCCCGATACTGCGCCCGCAAGCATCATATCGGCCTTGCCAGTTGTTAGGTAATCGCAGGCGAGTTTGAGTGCATAAACCGAGCTGGCGCAGGCGGCGTCCAGACTCAACTGAGTGCCACCCAAACCGAGTGCATCGCTGACCAGTTTTGAGGCTGTGTGAGCAACGGCGCCATTGGCGATGTTTAAGGCTTGGCTATTGGCATTGAGATCGTTAACTGAGTTGCCAAAGTCAGCCAGCTGAAATGCGCTTTGGTTAAGTTTGTTTTGCAGCGCCTTTTCAACAGTTTGATGATACAGAGGCAAAAACAGTTCGTTGGAGCGGGCCGTGGGGAACGACAAGGTTCCCATTACAATACCTGTGCGCGCCAGTACGGCATCGCTTGGTGCAATCCCTGCGTCTTGAAGGGCTTTGCGACTGCAATCGAGTGCCCATAAAAAGCTTTCATCTAACCCGTCAAAGGCGGACTCAGGCAGTTGATAACCCTTGGCATCAAACTCAAAGTGTTGGATGTAGCCGCCTTTATCACAGTAAAAACGGTCAGATTGCCCCTGCACACCTTGGTAATCGGCGGGATTGGCATTGAGCTTTTCGCGACTGATTTGGGTGCGAGAGTCTTTTTTATCCAACAGATTTTGCCAGAAGGTTTGTGGATTATCGGCGTCAGGATACTGAGTCGCAAGGCCGACAATCGCAATTTTTGATGCGCTTTTTGATGCGCGGTTTGACGCAATGGTAGGCACGTTAGTTTTATCAATAGTAGGGGAATGCTGAGAACTCACTGGGGTTCTCCTTTTGGTGATACTGCTGATGATAAAGGGGCTGCGTTAGCACTTAATGGCTGAATAAGCGGCGCGAGCGACAGCGGCACTCTGTGGCTTATTAGCTGAGCTAAACACTTGAGTAAGCTGGTAATCGTATCGGCACCTTTGGCATTGCAAGCAATGGCGGCTGTTACCTCGTTCGCCGTGCTTTGGCCTGCATGGGCATGGCTGATTTTATCTATGAGTGTGCTGGTTTGCCTATCGGCGCCCACTTCGACAAACAGCCTAGCGCCTTGCTCAGTGGCATTTTGAATGAGCGCACTAAAGTCGAGTGGCGAACAAAAGGTATCGGCAATCGCGCGGCCAATGCTGTGACTATCAACGGTGACTGGCGCAGTTTGCGCTGCGCTGATAAAGCGAATAGGCAGATCTTGCGCCGCCGCTTTCAGCGCCTCAGGTTTCAGTGCCTCGGGTTTTAGCGCTTGAGTATAGAAATCTTGTACTTGCCCGTGGACTAACATGGCAGGCGCAGTATGCATTGCCGTGACGCGATTGGCAGCAATGCCGCGTTTGCCTAACTTGGCAAGTAGGGCTTTACAGCTTGTTTCGCAGCCTGCAATAACGCAGGTATCACCTTGAATGATGGCTAAGTAAGCGCGAGGGAACTCTGGCAATAATGCCTTGATTTCATGGCTATCAGCGCGTACCACAAAGCTGTTCCACACTATGGATTCATTATCCGCAAGCTGCCACGCTCGGCGCACTGCGGTTAGCTCGCCAGAAATGGCATGGTTGAAAATATCGCTATTTTCTGTGGCGTTGATCATAGCATGGGGCGTTTGCCACACATCTAGGCTGGCCCACATGGCTGCTTCGCCCATTGAGTAACCGAGCGCCATTTTTGGCTTAATATTAAAGACTTGGGTCAACAGTTTAGTGAATAGATAACTGGCGCCCACGCCACTAATCGCTTGCTGGCTTAAGCTCATGCCCGCTGCAGTTTTTACATCTGCGGCATAAATCTGCGATGATTGCAGCATGGCGCTTAAATCGCCTTCACGTTCTAGCTGGTGATACAGCGCGGGGAAATACTCATGCAAGTTATTGAACATATTGGCGTAAACAGTGCCAACGCCGGGATATACAAAGGTCAGCCCCGCATCCCCTAGCGGCTTAGCGGTGAAATAGCTACCCGCTGGTGTCTTAAAGGGGTGACCATGATGACGCACTGAATCATTTTCAAGCGCCGAAAGCATAGCTTTGGCTTCAAGTTTGAGGTCATCAATTGATGCCGCCATTAAGACTAACGCCAGAGGCGCGTTGGCATCATAGCGTTCAAACCAAGGTTTGAGATATTCCGCGTGAAAGCCTACGCAATTTTCCAGAGTGTTAACTAGTTGCAATACTTGCGCGATGAGTGAATCAATATTGTCAGCACTTATCGGCACAAACAGCCGGTTTTCATCAACAAGGGCTTTGGGTGCGATAACTTGTGTGCCTTGGGTCAGTACTAGGCTTTGGCTTAGATTTCGAGACACATCCGTTTTACTTGACGTTTTTGCTACAAGATTTAGACACAAAACCCGCGCTTGATGTTGGTCGCTAAACCAATAGCCTGCTTGATGATTTGTGCCGTTTGCCTCTTTAATATCAGTTGCGCCATGAAGCGGCGCTTGTGTTCGCGCAGCGAGGGCGGTTACGCCTTGGCGCAGCGCAACAAATGCCTCGTTGAGTGTGTTGGCGACGAGCTGATGCTGAACGGTTTGTGCTGGGCTGCGCTTTGCCGCCGCTAATGCAGCATTAGCAACAGCCGCCGCTAATGCAGCATTAGCAACAGCCGCCGCATTTTCAACAGCCGCATTAGCATCACCTCTTGTCTCATTACCAGCGGCAAAACCAGCAATAAACGCGTGGGCGTGGAGGCGCAGTTTGGCGGCGGTTAAACCATCGAGCAAGTACAGAGACTGGGGCTGATTGCCATCATTAAATGTAAGTTCAACGAGCTTGCCTTGCTCAATGGCTGTTGTTGCTTGGCTTAATAACGCAGTGAGCGACCTTTGCTCATGCACTGACGGCTCATACACTGACGGTTCATGCACTTTTGGTTCATGAGCTGTCGATTGGTTGGCATCGGCAGCGCAAATCTGAACTCTTTCACGTTCTGCAAACGTTCCTAATACTTGGGCTGAGTAAGGGGAAAGGTTGACCGCATCGCCAAGCAACACTGCAATACGCAGTGGCTTGGCGCTATTTGTCGTTGCTAAAGGAGAGGCTAAGTTCACTCGACTTTTGCCTCCACGCTTTCAATGGCTTTATTCGCAGCGGTTTGATTAGCAGCAACTTTATTAGCTAAGAATGCACCGTTAAGGTTTTTGCTGATGGTGACTTTGGCGTTGTTCATCTCACAGCTTAAGCGGCCATCTTGATGATACAGCGTGATATTGGCTTCAAGGGCACGGCCAGAGTGTTTTACTACTTCGAGCACTAGATACCCTTTATCGCCAAAGGCAAACGGCGCATGGGAAATAAACTCACCAATGCTTGATGGTAAACTCGCCGCGCCATATTTGAGTTTCGCCCACACTAGCATCGCCTGTAGCAACAAATCTTCCGCAAAAGCTTGTGAGCCTTTAGGGGCCAGATTGGGCACAAAACTCCCGCAGTCCGCTAACGCAACATGGGGTAGGCTCACCTTGGCGATTAAGCTCGCATCGTCAAATTTCAATACAGACTCAATACCTTGCAGTCTTGGGCCGTGGAAAAGCGTGCCGTCGCTGTAAAGGCTGCTCGCGGTTGTGATGGCATCCAATCCCGCCAAGCTTTGCGCGTCAAAGGCTGTTGCTTTGCTGTTAGTGGCTAAGTAATCACTCGCCGCGTCATCAACAGCATCATCAACGACTAGGATGGCCTGATATTGCGGACGACCTTCAAAGCTGATTAAGGCACTGAATTGTTCACTCAAGCGCTCGTCAGTGTTTGTCGCGGCGTTATCCGTTAACGCAATCGGTGCAAGTTCAAGTTCTAGCGTGATTGGCGCTTCACTTTCTAACACTCCATTTTGTAACACGGCAGTGTCGAAAATAATGCCCTTCAACAGCTTGTAGCTTTGCACTTTGACTGGTTGCTTGAGCACATCAAAGGCGGCTTCACGCATCCACTGAATCGCGCACACTGTCGGTAATACGGGATGACCGTTAATGCAGTGATCTTCAATAAAGATCATTGCCTTAGGGTCCAGTGTGCGCTGCAGTGTTAGCGGTCGCGTGAAAGCGATTGCAGCAAGTGTTGATGCCAAAGCATGCGGATCCGACGCATCAGTGGTTAGATCCGCTTCAGGCTTTTTTAGATTGCTACCTTCAGTCTCTTGCAATTTATTAGAAGTGTCGTCATGAGGTGCGCTGCCTTGCATGTCAGTACCGACCAGCAATTGTACGCCTGTGTTGCTCAGTAATTGGCTCGCAAATAACTCAGCACCCGCCTTTAACGGGATCACATAAACACCGCGATCCATAAACATCTTTTTCAGCGCAGGATTCACCATGCCGCCGTCCCACGGGCCCCAATCGAAGCTCATCACTTTGGCATTTGGCAGTTGCTGCGCCAGTTGCAGTGCGGCTTTGTTGAGTATGTCGTTGGACATAGCGTAATCGCTTTGGCCGGTATTGCCGTAAAAACCCGCCGCCGAAGAGAACAGGGCGATCAGTTTTACTTTATCTAAATCCAGTGCGGCAAGCAGATTGCTAATGCCTGTGACCTTAGTGCCATACACCCGTGCTAACTCATCTAAGGTCTTGTCTTGGATGTGTTTATCGGCGAGTACGCCCGCACCATGGATGATGCCAGTAATAGGTGATAACTCGGTGATAGGCACTATAGTGCTGGCGATCGCATCTGGATTGTTTACATCGAGACTTAAGTACTCGGCACTCGCGCCTACGGCGGTAAAGGCTTCTAGTGCGGCTGCAATTTCTAGGCTGCTTTGCACTGGCCATACTAAGGCATCCACTTGTTTTGGCGTGGGTTTCTCGCCAATTCCTTGTTTATTTAAGTTTTGAATGTGGGCAATAGCTGCGGCTTTAAGTTCACTGTTATTTTTACCCTGTGCCCAAGCGGGAATGGCTTGTTGGCTGCTTCTGCCAGCAAGGATAAAGTGCGCCTTGCTGCGTTTGGCTAAACTTAGCGCACATTCAAAGGTCACGCCTTTTGCGCCACCGGTCACCAGTATTTTATCTGCACTCGTCAAGTTTGCTGCGCCGTGGCGGGTATTAGCCTTGCCAGCAACTAAGGTTACGCGCTCAAGTGCTTGGGCTGCGCCTTGGCTAACACCGACTTCCAATACGTTATCGGTTGCAAATAGCTCTGCGATCACAGCATTGGCCAGTTGCTTGGCATCAAGTGCTGGCGCGATATCTAAGGCGCGGCAATGCACGCTTGGCCACTCGTGGCTTAAGGTTTTAGTCAGACCTGCCAATGCCGCTTGGTTTAACTCGCTGCGGGCAATTTGGCTGTGGTTAAGATAGCCAAAACCACCGTCGATACGACTGACGCTGATAAAGCTACTGCCAGTATTGGCGGTTGCTGCTGTTGTTAAAGGCGGCTGTAAGTGCTTGGCGAACAAGAACGCTTGCTCGACCGACGCTTTGGCGGCACTGGACAACACTAAACCTTTCGCATCTGCTGAGGTTTTATGTTGTGGTTGCAGATGAATAAAGCCTGCAACTGGACCTAAGTTTTTGATCTCATTAATCACTGCGCTGATGCTGGCATCGTCAATCGCCGCCAATGTGAAGCTGGCAATGTGGCTATTGAGCGGTGATGCATTGGCCACAAGGTTTTCAGGCGAGCGCACAACCGCAACCGTTAAACCTTGAGCATGCAATTTTTCGGCAAGTACGCCAGCATTGTGACCATCATCGCTAATGATAATGCAGGCATCTTTAGCAAAAACGCGTGGCAGACCTTGTTGCGCTGATTGCTTTGACGATTGCTGTGGCGATAGTTGCGTTAGCTCAGCCGCCGCTGGCAACTTTTTTAGCACCACCTCACTATGGGGTGGTAAATCATGTGGTGGTAAATCGATAGTAGGTTCAGGCTGAACGACAGCGCTAACTGGCGCGGCATTCTGGCTTACCGCGTTTTGGCCTAGCTTGCTTTGCCCTATTTCTTTCGAAAAGAGTGCAACGATTTCACCTAAGGTGCGACACTCGGCCAGATCTTCAGGATTTAGCTCCGGTAAACCCGGCAGTTCGTCTTGCACTGTGCCTAGGATTTCAACGCGCTTGATAGAATCGATACCTAAATCGGCTTCCATATCCATGCTGAGTTCCAGCATTTCAGTGGGGTAGCCTGTCTTGTCGGCCACTACTGACATCATGGTTTGTTGGACTTTTTCAGCGCTTAAACCGTTATTTGTTGTAGCGGTAACAGTGACTTGCGCTGCTGTTGTAGCTGAAACCGAGCCAACCGCAGGTAGTTTGTCATTTTGTGTAAGCTTACTTTGCATGTAGTCAACGATTTCGCCCAAGGTGCGGCACTCGGCCAGATCTTCAGGATTCAACTCAGGTAAACCCGGTAGTTCGTCTTGTACTGTGCCTAAGATTTCAACGCGCTTGATGGAATCGATACCTAAATCGGCTTCCATATCCATGCTGAGTTCCAGCATTTCAGTGGGATAGCCAGTCTTGTCGGCCACCACAGCCATCATGGTGCTCTCGATTTCAGAAGCATGCACTAACGCAGCGCTTAAACCGTTGGCGGCAGGCGCAGCTTGTGCTGTTGTAGAAACTACAACTGAACCTGCTGCTGGTAGCTTGTCATTTTGTGTAAGCTTACTTTGCATGTAGTCAACGATTTCACCCAAAGTACGGCACTCGGCCAGATCTTCTGGGCTGAGTTCAGGTAAGTTGGGCAGTTCGTCTTGCACTGTACCTAAGATTTCAACGCGCTTGATGGAGTCGATACCTAGATCGGCTTCCATATCCATGCTGAGCTCCAGCATTTCAGTGGGGTAGCCAGTCTTGTCGGCCACCACTGCCATCATAGTTTGTTGAACAAGTGCAGCACTTAAGCCGTTATTTGTTGCAACTGTGACTGACGTTGCTATTGGAGCTGAAACCGAGCCCACTGCTGGCAGTTTAGAGTTCATGTAGTCAACGATTTCACCTAAGGTACGACACTCGGCCAGATCTTCTGGGCTGAGCTCTGGTAAACCCGGCAGTTCGTCTTGTACTGTACCTAAAATTTCAACGCGCTTAATGGAATCGATACCGAGATCGGCTTCCATATCCATGCTGAGCTCCAGCATTTCAGTCGGATAGCCTGTCTTGTCAGCCACCACAGCCATCATGGTTTGTTGTACTAACGCAGCGCTTAAACCGTTAACGGCAGGTGCGGCTGTTGCCACTTGAGTTGCCACATTTGCAGTAGTAATAGGCGCTACGATAATTGAACCCACTGCTGGAAGCTTGTCATTTTGTGTAAGTTTACTTTGCATGTAGTCAACGATTTCACCTAAGGTGCGACACTCGGCCAAATCTTCTGGGCTAAGTTCGGGTAAACCCGGCAGTTCATCTTGCACTGTGCCTAGGATTTCAACGCGCTTGATAGAGTCGATACCTAAATCGGCTTCCATATCCATGCCAAGTTCCAGCATTTCAGTGGGGTAGCCTGTTTTATCGGCAACCACAGCCATCATGGTGCTCTCGATTTCAGAAGCCTGAACAAGTCCAGCACTTAAGCCGCTCGTTGCTGGTGCCGCAGGTGTCACTTCTGGCATCACTACAGCAGGCATGACTAATGCAGGAGCGGCAGGCGCAACTTGTACAGTCACAGCAGGTGAATAAGCAACGGGAGCGGTTTGCACAACAGGTGCAACAGGTGTGCTAACCGCTTCCGTTGCAACAGCTTGAGTCACTGGTGCAGCATTATGTGGCATTGTCGTTGCAGCAACAGGCGCTGGATCAACAGATGCTGGAGCCGGCGCAGTTGCTCGTGGCTGACTTGCAACTGCTGGAGTAAAGTTAATCGGTGCATTGTTTAACATCGCCAAGGCCGCTTGGCTGCTACTGCTTTGTAGCTGCATAAATTCGGCGTGGCTTTGCAGGGTTTGTGCTTGATGCTGGTGGAACATCTCCATCGAGCGTTGCAGGCTTTCAGGGATTGCAATGCCAAGGCTTGCCATCTTGGCTTGTTCTGTCATCAGTGTCGTGAAAGTATCGCCGTATTGCTGTGGGATAGCTAAAAACTGTTGATGTAACTGAGCCGCTTGAGATTGTGCGCTGAAAAATGCCGTTAACGCATCGCTGCTGACGTTTGGTGTGCTTGGGCTCATCAACTGCGCCGTTGCTTGTTGTGCGTGATTATTTAAGCCTTGCGTCACGCTTGGGGATGTTTGTTTCATTTCAACAGCTGCCACTTGATTCGCTTCCACTTCTATTATTTTTTCAACCACTTTTTCGACGATGACTTCTTTCTCAACGATTTTTTCGACTTCTTTTTCGACAACCGTTTCAACGATGCGATCCACATATTGCACTTGGCTAGTCACGCTGCCTGTGGCGAGGGATTTCGCCATCTTAGCTTTGGTTGCAGTACTAATATGGTTAGTGGCTGTGAGTTTGATGTTCATCGCCGATGGCGCTTCACGCTCGGCAATTTCTTGTGACGTGACGGCTTGATAGGGGTCAATCTCAGTTAACGCCACACCGGCTACCGCGAGTTGCACTGCGGCTAAGCGTAATTGGCTGTCACTGTCGCCCTTAGGATTCGGGTTCATGCTGACAAGGCAAAGCTCATTTAAGTGTTCACCTAAGGTATTTTCAACTAACTTTTGCAGTATGTTCTTAGGGCCAAACTCAACAAACACACGGGCGCCAGCGTCATACATGGCCTGCAGTTGTTCGCTAAAGCGAACCGATTGCAGCATGTGTTGCTTAAATTCTGCTTTAATCGCTTTGCCATCGCTTGGATGTAGTTGACCTGTGCCGTTGGCATAAAGCGCGATTGAAGGTGCGCTAAATTTTGCTTTATCAATGGCTTTGGCAAAGGGTTTTTGTGCGTGTCCAACCAATGGGGTATGGAACGCGCCTGAGACAGGCAGGGCAATCGCTTTAAAGCCCAGTTCACTAATGGCTTTCGCGGCCAGCTGAGTTTGCTCTGTGCCACCTGCGATGACTAATTGCGTCGGCGCGTTGTAGTTGGCAATTTTAACGCCATCAAACTGGGCTAAACAGCTATTGATCGCATCGATATCATTCTTTTGCTTAAGAATAATCGCGAACATGGTTCCTAAATCAACTTGAGTCCCAGTATCGCTCGGCACTTGCGCCATGGCATGTCCGCGGGCGAAGGCCAGTTCGACGTAATCTTCATTGGAAATCACGCCTGCCGCGCAAAGGGCTGACAATTCACCAAAGCTGTGACCTGCCACCATATCGGGGGCAAAACCCGCTTGCGTTAATAGCGAATATTGCGCCATTGAAACCGCTCCTATGGCGCTTTGAGCGAACATAGTATTGGTCAGTGCCGCTTCTTGGGCTTTCACCGCATCGGCATCGAATGCTGGAATAGGGTAGAGGATGTTCGATAACGGTGTTTGACCGTGGTGAGCAAATACTTTATCGCTGGCCGTCACTTGTTGGCGCATTTCCGGGAAATGACAGGCGAGTTCGCGGCCCATGTTCAGGTACTGTGAACCTTGGCCGGCAAACAGAGCGGCTACTTTCTTTGATTCATCTTTAGTGAGCAAGGCATGGGAGCGGTAGCTGATCCCAGAAGGTAGCTGCCACGCCTCGTTTGCACTGGTTTCTAGGTGCCCGCTTTCTAAATGCGCACTGCTTTCTAGATGAGAGATGGCTTGATTTAACTGAGCTTGCAGCTGAGCGATATCCTTAGCCACAAAACCTAAACGGGCATCTGTGTCTGCCAGCACGCGCAGCGGATATTGCTGAGCGATAGCGTTTAGGCTCGCAGCGCTGCTCTTATTCGCGTTTGCGCTTGTGTTCACGCTTTGGCTCAGCGCAGCTTTTAACTCGCTAAGTAGCGCGGCTTTATTGGCTGCGGCAAACAATAGCGTTTGCGGCACACTGCGCTGACGATATTGCTCATCGCGGCTGTGCTCAGGTTTGTATTCTTCTAATACAAGATGGAAGTTCGTGCCGCCAAAACCAAAGGAGCTTACACCTGCACGGCGCGGCGTTGCATCGGCGCGCTGGAACCATGGGCGAGTTTCGGTATTTAAATAGAATGGCGAACTTTCGATATTCAGTTTTGGATTAGGCTGGCTGACGTTAATGGTCGCAGGCAATACCTTGTGGTGTAGCGCTAGCGCGGCTTTGATCACCCCGGCAGTACCAGCGGTGGATTTAGTGTGGCCCACTTGGGATTTCACTGAACCTAACGCGATATGTTGATTTGTGTCGTTGCCTTGGGCAAATACCGATTTTAAGCCGTTGAATTCAGCCACATCACCCGCTGCAGTACCCGTGCCATGGGCTTCAACTAAGCCAATGCTGTGCGGTGCAAAACCCGCGTCGTCGTAAGCACGTTCGAGTGCTTTGGCTTGGCCCTCAGGGCGCGGCGCATAAATACTCTTAAACTTACCGTCAGATGAGGCGCCAACGCCTTTGATGACGGCATAAATCCGGTCGCCATCGCGCTCGGCATCCTCAAGGCGTTTAAGCGCGACCATGCCGATACCTTCGCCGATCATCATGCCTTTTGAATCGATATCAAAGGGTTGAATGGTTTCATTGGTGGTGAAGGCTGGCGTTTTTGAGAAGCTCATGTACATGGACGGTGAGTTGTCGGTACAAACGCCGCCGGTTAACATCATGTCGCTGCGACCTTCGGTCAGTTCAGTTAACGCCATACGCATAGCGGCAAGCGAGCCCGCACAGGCAGCATCGACCACACAGTTCATTCCGCCAAAATCAAAACGGTTGGCGATACGGCCTGCAATCACGTTGCCTAAGGACCCAGGGAAAGAGTTTTCTTCCCAGTGGATATATTGGTCTTGGAACTTTTTGATCAGCATTTCGCTGTCTTCATCGCTCAGGCCGCTGCTTTTGAATACTTTTTTAAGCACTGGATATTGCAGGCGCGAGTTCAAGCTCTGACTGATTTTTTGACCACCACCCACACCTAGGGTGATGCCGATACGATCACGATCGTAATCGGTGGGCAGATTGGCGTCGGCAAGCACTTCTTTGGCGACAATCAGCGACAGCAGTTGCGAGGTATCTGTCAACTCAAGAATATTGGGTGGCAGACCGAATTCCATTGGATTGAAGTCGACTTCTGGTAAAAAACCACCGCGTTTACAGTAGCTTTTATCGGCTTTGCTTTTGTCGGCATCGTAGTAATCTTCGGCGCGCCAATGGGTGTCTGGGATGTCAGTAATGGCATCGATTTTTTCGCTGATCAAATCCCAAAATTTATTTAAATAACGCGAGTTAGCGAAGATGCTGGCCATGCCGACGATGGCAACGGGCATATCTTTTAAACGTTTGTTGAGTCGTTTATCTTTTTTTGACTCAGTCGCAGAATTAGGTACAGAAGGGGTATGGCTCATAAAGAGTCTCCACGGGTCGACCTGGATACGGTGACCTTGTTTTGGGATCCAGCCGCGTTTGTCTTTGGCGTGCCATGGGCACCGGGAAAACGGGCTAAGAAGGTGTGATAGTTGCGAACGAGCAACTTTCGTAAATGAAACGGCCCATGTCTGAGGACATAGGCGATATATCTATTGGTCGCTTGGGTATTGCTGTCTTGATAAATATCGAGGTAAATCCAATCACTTGCTGTGTCTACGCCTAATAGTACTGAGCTTGGTGCTTGCTCTGTGAGTTGCGGCGGTATGGTGAGTGAGACCACTTGCACCACAGTATCACCGTCGGTACTTGGCAGAGCCAGCGCCTTGGCCAAGGTTTCTGGATTGACCGTATAGGTTTGGATATCGCTGCCTTGAGTCACAGGCAATTGATTAAAATAGCGTTCGGGTACTTGTGGTGCTTCAAACTCATCGAGCCGCGATATGCCGTAGCGCTTTAAGCAACGAGCAAGGCCGGAGCGCGATACATTGGGATTAATGTAGGTTTGGGTGACGTGGAGCAATCTATCTAAGGTGAGTTTGAGTTGATAGCGTAATCCCACCACCACATATTCTTCCATCGGCGTGAGCGTGGTATTGAGGTGATGGGGCGTGTTCGAACTGTTACTAATGGACTCACGCTTCCGCCATTTACGGACTGTTGCCTCAGTAATATTTAAAATTTTTGCCAGCTGGCTGACGCTCAGATCCGATTGCTGGATAAAGAGTCGCATTTCAGGCGTGGTGGTGGCGTTTCGATGCCGAGGTGCGCTGTCTTTTTTCGCCGCTTGAGTTGTGCTCTTAGGGGCGTAAGACGGCGCTTTAGATTGAGAGTCGCGAGCTGCCATTAATAATAATTATCATCCGACATAATCTATTGGGACTGAGAAGCCATTTTGGCTGAGTCAGCTGTGGCACTCTTGAAGAACATAGTGACACTCATCGTAAAACCTGTGCTTATCATCTGTGTCACTTAATGGGGATGCAGATTACCTGAGGTTTCGGGTCGATACAATCATCTGGGACTGGAATTTATTGGCTTTCGTTGAGTAATGGTATTTTCTGTGCGTTATGTTGGGTTTTCGCTGACCGCTTGGGCTTTTTAATACTTTGATAGTGGAAGAATTAAATTTTTAGGGGCGATAAAGGCCGCTTTTTTGAGTTAGCGGGGTAAAATAGCCCAATATTGGCTTAAGCCTCCTCTGCAAGGAATCAGACTGTGCGGCTAAACCTATTAATTTGGGCGCAAAATCTTGGCGCAATTGCAGCAAAAATTTGCGCTTAGGATGGCGTTCAGAGTCGTTCTAAGAATTGCTCTTATTAGAGTGTGGCTAAGAATTGAAATAGGGCTTAGTTGAAACTATTTAAGATGCATAATGAACTCAGATAACAATGAACCTAGACAATACCGAGATAAGAATGTTGCTAAGTGCTCTCCAAAAAGCCAGACAATGATAACCATCAGCCGCAAGGCTTTGTCCTGCAAGGCCCTTAAATGACCTACTCCAGAACATCTAGCAAAAACGGCGTGAATGTGGATCTATTTTTTATTCCACTGAACGATATTTCAGCGGCGCAAACATCACTTGCCGAGTCTTGGTTAAGTGATGATGAACTCGCTAAGGTCGCGCGTTATCGCGATCCCAAGGCGCAAATAAAGGGATTACAGGTCAGGGCAGCGTTGCGGGCCGTGTTATCTCGCTATGCGGATTTATTGCCACACGAGTGGTGTTTTGAATATGGCGCTAAGGGCAAACCAAGTTTAACGGCGAAATTGCAACAGCAAACGGGGCTTGAGTTTAATTTAAGCCATAGCGGCGATTGGTTATTGATTGGTGTGGCTCAGTTTCATGGCGTTGAGTCTGGTTTATTTGGTGTCGATATTGAAAGGTCACGGCCGAAGACGGATATCTATCCGATTTTAAATCACTATTTTTCTCCCCAAGAAACCGCAGCCTTGCTCGCCCTCGCCGATGAAGCGAGTCAGCGGCAGCGCTTTTTCGATTTATGGGCGCTAAAGGAGTCCTATATTAAGGCGACAGGACTAGGTTTAGCGCAGTCGCTCAAATCCTTTGCCTTTGAGCTTAAGCCGTTTGAACAACTGGCGGCCGGATCGGTTGAGCTTAGATACCAAGATGCTGCGTTGATGCCGTTCTGTGGTGTAGCGCCTTTGCTGAGTGTCTATCCTAATATTCCGCTGCAAACCATTGATGCAAGTTCATTGTATTGGCAAACCTATTTTGGGCGTTTGACCGAGGAGTACCGTTTTGCCGTGAGTTTAGGGCATGCTGGTAACACCGAGATTTCCATAATGCTAACGGCGCAACTGAGCAACATAGAAGCCTTACTTGCCGATTATGGTTAACTTGTCTTATTCATCTTCGGTTAAACATTGCTGGGTATAGTCACGCCCATAATATTTTGAATTTGAATGAAATAAATGAGGTTTAACAATGAAACGGATTAAGTGCCTAATACCTGCCACTATGATGGTGTTGCTATCTGGTTGTGGTTATTTTGGTGGCGATGAAAAGCAGCAATTGGAGCAGGCTTGGTTAGCCCAAGATCCACAGTTGCAGCAAGTGGTTGAGCAAATTCGTGCTAATGGCTTAGATGTTGTGGCTCAAAGCGCGGCAGTAGGCACAGTTTCGGCCTGTGTGGCTGAAAAACTCAGCCAAGATCCGCTGGGTAAGTTAGTCAATGTTGAAGGCTCGCTGGTAGAGTCCGCTAAGGTGGCAGAGTTGCTGGGTGACTTACAGAAAGTAATGGAGCAAGACATCAGTTTTGATCAGGTCGCGAGCTTGCTACAAAAGGGCGCCGATGCGGCGGCTTATGCTAAAAGTCTTATCGAGCAACAAGGTTTAGATCAAGCCTTACAAAGCCTTAAGCAAATGGTGACTGCGAGCGAGCAATTTGCCCAGCAAGACTTAGGCGTGCATTTTCAGCAGTTATTGCTTGAGTGCAAAACTTCAGTCCCAACGCCAGAGTCTGCGAATTAATTCTCTTACTTTAATCTAGCCTTTAAAGATTGCACGATAGAACATGCCGTGCAAATGACTATCCGTACTTCACTCTTTTGCTTACAGAACGCGACTCACCAAGTGTCAGAATGGTTAGTGCTAGTGTAATTTTTCCATAAAACGCCCTGAAGATTCAGGGCGTTGATTTGGTTATTTCGCGCTTGGTAGTGGGACGATTTCAAAGCTTTCATCGAACTTTACTAAGGTCGACGCTATCTTACCGAAGGCATCTTTATCACCCTCTAACTTGGCAGTACCCTTAGCCAGTAACTCTTTAAGTGTGACTTTTCCGAGTAAAATCCCCGTAATATAGCGTTTATCAATATAAAGATTGGCATCGGCCTCCATCGGTT
This sequence comes from Shewanella sp. NKUCC06_TVS, assembly GCF_019345515.1. NCBI lineage: Bacteria > Pseudomonadati > Pseudomonadota > Gammaproteobacteria > Alteromonadales > Shewanellaceae > Shewanella > Shewanella sp. NKUCC06_TVS. The sequence continues at coordinate 298,222 of NZ_JAHKQX010000001.1, forward strand.
TATCAACCTTAATATTGCTTAAATTACCGTTACTTAGTTCAACATAGAGCGTTTCTTGGGTGTCGGGGTTAATCACATTAAGCCTGATTAGCCCAAGTTCAGCAGCTTTGAGGCTATCGACTTTTACGGCGAGGAAGTCAAATAGGGTCGATATGTCCATTTCTCCTAAAATATCTGCAGAGGCCGATTTAGGCGCGCCGGGTTGAATGCCTACGCGTAACTCTTGGGCGCCAGTGAGGTAAATGTTGCGCCAGCCAGCACCTTCGGCTTGATAACCCAGTTGCTCATAGGTATCGGCAAGTAATTGTCTTGCCTCTTTGTTATTAGGTTCTGCCATCACGACTTTATTGAGTGCGGTGGCCACAAAACGGTACTCGCCTTGGGCATAGTCGGCTTTGGCGTGTTTCACTACGGCTTTGGCACCGCCCATATACTCCACAAATTTCGTCGCTTCATCTTTTGTCGGTAGTGGGTTTAAGTTGGCGGGATTCATATCGAAATAGCCAAGGTACATGTTGTACACGGCTTTGGCATTATGGCTGTAGGTGCCATGGTAACCATTGGTGTACCAAGTATCGCGCACAGCCTTAGGGATAGTGGTTTGAATCGCATCGCCAATATCTTGAATACCCACGCCATTATTGGCTAAACGCAGGGTTTGATTATGCACTAGGCCATAGTTATCCCTTTGCATTCTTAAGTATTGGTTTATATCAGTATTGCCAAATACGGGGGCTGAGTGGGCAGTGAATATAACCTGTGCATCATTACCAAAATGAGTCAGTAATTCGTTGATATCCTTAGACCATTTTATCGCATCTCGGACTTTTGCCCCGCGTAAGGTATAAATGTTGTGCATGCCGTGGTAGGTGAGCTCTGCGGTCCACAATGCTTTCATTGAGGGAATATAGGTGGCCATTTCCGAGGCGGCTTCTGTGCCTGAGGCATCCATAAACACCATGTCGATACCATCAATAGTGAGTGTTTCCCACTTGTCTTTGGCATTTAAGGTGACATCGGGTTTAACGTAGGTCACTTCGCCTTTGGATAATCCCTTAGCAAGTGCGGCATCGACAATGCCTTGATCGTTTCGCTCTAATGTGGCGCCGTATTGATAGGCGGCGCGGCGGCTCATGGCATTACCGGCAAGCACGTTTTCGTCGACAATTTCTTTGGTGATGTTATTGGAACCATAGACTTTGACGTTTGGGAACATATCTTTGATGGCGCGGGAGCCGCCAAAATGATCTCCATGACTGTGGGAATAAATCATTGCGACTACGGGTAAGTCATTGCCCTCGGGCAAGTGTTTAAGCGCAAACTTAAGGGATTGCTTTGCTGACTCTTTGGTGAGCAGTACGTCATAAAGGATCCAGCCCGTTTTACCGCGGATAAGGGTTAAGTTCGATAAGTCTGTGCCACGCACTTGATAAATGCCATCTGTGACCTTGTATAAGCCGTTAGACACCATATTCAATTGAGCTTGGCGATAAAGTGAAGGGTTTACTGTGTCTGGAGTTTTGTCGCCAATAAAGCTGAAATCGGCACGTAAAATGGCTGCTGTTGGTTCATCTAGTTCAGCAATAAGATTTTTAGAAAACTCTTCAAAGGCTTTTTTATCGGCAAAATTAAGGCTTGCTGCCGTGGCTTTGTTTACCGCAATGGTTTGCTCGGTGGCAGGCTTTCCCTGATAGTGCAGGCTAATATGTTCATGCTCATGTTCAGCGGCCACGGCGCTTAAAGAGAAGCTTGCGATAATACTCATTGTCATCAAAGATTTTTGCATTATTTTACCTACCGAAAAGTGGGATAGTGTCGTTGATGGTTTGAGTATAGCCAGCTTGTGTATTTAGATAACTCGAGTTAGCTTGGGTTGTAATATTCATATAGTGAATGAGTGCACTCCCTTATGCCGACACGAAAGCCATTAGATTTAAATTTATTACGCGTGTTTATGGTGGTTTACCGTACTCGTTCATTCACCCAAGCGGCGCAGGAGTTAGATTTAACTCAGTCATCTGTGAGCAATGCGATAAGCCGGTTTAGGGCTTGGGTCGGGGAGTCGCTGTTTAATCGCGTTGGACGGGGAATTGAGCCTACATCGGTGGCACGGGAGATGTACCGTAAATTTGAGCAGCCCATGGCGGATATTGAAACCGTATTACTGGGGTTTGAGCATTTTGATCCTACCTCGAGCCAGCGGCGCTTTTATGTATATGCTAATGAGTCAGTTATCGAAGCGCTGCAATCAGGCGTGCAGGCTTTGTTACAGAATGCGGATATTGAAGTCATTTTCCGCGAGTCGCCGCCGCAGGAGGATGAGCTATATCGCGATATTTTGCTTGAGCGGGTTGCCGTTGCCATAGACATTAAGCCCGCGCAGCAAAGTTTGCTCTCGAGTAAATTACTCTTCACCGAAACCCTCGTTTGTATCGTCAGTTTGCAGCATCCCCGTATTCAAGGTGTCATTAGCCATGAACAGTATTTTGAGGAGAAACACGTCTTTTTGAATCTAAGGCGTTTTAATTTGACTGCGGGGGATTTGTTTACCGAAGGCGTGTTACCAAGGCGCAAAATGTACAGTGAGCAATCATCTTTATTGAGTATGTTTGCAACTGTCGGCAAAAGTGAGGCGATAGGCATAGCGCCTTTGCGGTACGCCAGTCAGTACGCTGAGATGTTCGGCTTACAGATTTTACCTATGCCCCTGAAAACAAGGCCAATTGATTTGTATATGGTGTGGAGCAGTAAATATACCCAAAACCCGAGCCACCAATGGCTACGGCGTTTATTGCTTAATGCGAGTGCAAACACTGTGAATAAAAAAGCTCTGAATCTAGCGAGCAGCTAGGGCTAGCGATTCAGAGCTTTGTTGCAGTTTTTAAACCTTATTTTCTATCTCAGATTGTTAATCTAATCGCCTAAGAAGGTCATTACTGTCTTGCGAGTCTGTGGCTTTCACCAGGTTGCTCGAAGTCACTGCGATAAGGGTTGATATCTAAACCACCGCGACGCGTGTAGCGGGCGTAAACTGTCAATTTAGTGCAATGGCAAAAACGTTTTAAATCGACGAAAATTCGCTCGACACATTGCTCGTGGAATTCGTTATGTTGGCGGAAAGAAATCAAATAGCGCAGCAGTTTCTCGCGATCGATTTTAGGGCCTTGATAACGGATCATCACGCTGCCCCAATCGGGTTGCGAAGTGATCAAACAGTTGGATTTCAGCAGGTTTGAATTAAGCGTTTCCGCGACCGTTTGCTTATCGTCTGTACTGTTAACTAAGTAATCAGGATTAAAACTATAATCGCTGACTTCAATATCGAGATCGTCAATACAAGTGCCTGGTAACTCAATAATACGCTGAATACCAAAGCTTTTTGGCTCGATAATCTTAACGCTAACATCACCTTGAGCACACTGACTTAAGTCTTGCACTAAGGTTTTTTGCAGTGAATCTAGGCTATCAAACTTGGTTTGATTAAAGCTATTGAGATACAGTTTGAACGATTTCGACTCAATCAGATTCAGGCTTTCATAGCTTAAATGAAATTCAGCTATGGCCACCATAGGCTTACCTTTGGCATTTAACCAAGACAGCTCATAACCCGTCCAGATATCGGCACCATGAAACGGTAACGTCCCAGTGAGTGCAATAGCATTACGGTTTAGTGAGCGTGGAACCCCTTGCAGCAGCGACGCATCATACTCGGCTTGGTAGTCGGTGGCTTTACCTAAAGTCAGGCCAACAAGCGCTTGCGCATCACTATAGGGATCGTGATTCTGTGTCATCAATACTGTTTCCATGTCAAAATAGGCGCACATTATACCTGAAATTGGATTGTGCTTAAGTGTCTTGTCTGCCCGCACTCGATAAATTTTTGCAAAACTATCATCAAGCTTACTTAACGAGTTTAGGTGAACTACCGCGTTATTACCCACAGGGTGAGCCTTCTGTGTGTATTCAAGGCGAATTTCAACCGGATCTTGAACAGGCCGTTTCTTGGCAGCCAGTGAAACGCAAAGTTGAAGGCAGTTTCGCCAATATAGAGCATGCACTGGAGTTAACTTTATGGCCAGAGATCAATGATTTTTACGGTCATTATTTCTCCGCCCCAGTATTATTTGACTCTAAGTGGGGCACTGGGGAGTTACTGCAAGTCTGGAATGATGACGATTTTAACTGCCTGCAACAAAACTTGATTGGTCATCTGATGATGAAGAAAAAACTGAAGCAGTCACCGACTTGGTTTATCGGTCTGTTAGATGAGGGAGATAAAATGCTCACCATCAATAACAGTGATGGTAGCGTATGGATTGAAATCCCTGGTGAAGTGCAATCTGAGCAATTGTCCTCGAGTTTGACTGCGTTTATTGAAGCATTATCGCCACGGATAGCACCACCCGTTAAACATGAAGAACTACCTATGCCCGCATTAGAACATCCTGGTATTTTCGCCAGTTTTAAACGTATGTGGCAAAACCTTTTCGGTAAACGTTAACTTCTGTGAGCGACATTTTTATTATCAACCTAAGTATTAACTCAACCTAAGCGTGGCTTATTTTAGGTTGAGTTCTGCAAGGGGATAAACAGATGTTATTGATGATCCCAAGACAGATTCGACACTATGCGGCAAGGCTCGCAGCGAAAATGGAACATATCCAATAAAGGTTCATCGAGTTTCCAATCATGACTGCCACAACGTGGGCAAGGTCGCGTTTTTTCTGTGGCTAAATCTTGGCCGCCAACGCGATATAAGTAGTAATAGGTCGGGATCTGAGTGAGATATTCGATACGACCGCGCAAATCCCAACCTCTACGAAATAAATCACTGTCCGGACTCGATAATTCCTCAAGTGCGGCAAATTCTGCCTTGGTGGCCGCCGCCATTTGTAACTCATCACAGGCTTGCCATTCGCTCTGCCAACGGATAATGCGCTTATGATCGCCATTAAAGGTTGCGGGTAAACGGTACAGGGGAATGGGCAATAAATTGTCGCCGCTGCGTAGGGGCGAGCACATATGCACAAAACTGGTGTATAGCAGTTGCCAGCTGGGTGTTTCGGTATTACTTACTTCAGAATTGATATCCTGACCAATAAACTTTTCCCGCGGCGCGAGTAGTTTAGCGTCGGTTAATTCTACTAAGGCTTTTTTGACCCAAGGGCTGTGATATTTGTGCGCTAAACTGCTTTTCTCTGGCATCAATAAACGCACTCTAAACTCACCATCATTAAAGGCGACCGCAAATTCTCGCCCTAAGATTTGACCATTAGCTCGATAGGCTTCAAGGAGCTGATTAATTGCCTTCTCGGCGGCAGATATCGTGGTGTCGGCGAAGCATTCGAAGCGCAGTTCAGTGACAAACATTAAGCTGTTTTTCCTTGGATTTCTAATAAGTTGATGCGTTGTTTAAGTTCAAGCAGTTCGTTTTTTAATTGCATTATTTCTGTTTTTTGCTGCTCAGCATGACGTTCAAAATACGCCTGTTGCATCTGCAGGCGCTCGGCGAGCACTGCAAGGGTTAAGGTATCGTTAGTTGCGGGAGTGTCAGTTGTAGGGCTGATAGTTTGCAACTCAGCTAAACGCTCGCGATCCGCCTTAGGCATAGATTTAAATTGCTGTAAGCCTTGGATCAATATAGGTAAAGGTAGGCTACTACCTAAACGGGTTTTAATTAAGGCAAGGCTCGGTACTTTACCGCAGGCTTCGAGCGAACGTGCGGCCGCTAATACTTGGTCAAGGGGACTCATAATTAGCAAAATTCCTTAATTTGTTGAATTGTTTAAACCAATTTTAAAATAATAATTAATTTTTTCATTTAAAAACAGTGTGTTGTCTTGTGGCATTTATTTTGCTTATTGTCCAGCCGAAATACCATTTTTTAAGCTTCAATAATAATTACACAGGATGTCACATGATGAACCATAAATTGAATAACAAACTTATCGCCATCACTTTTTTAGGGCTCGCAAGCTTAGGTCTTAGCGGCTGCGTGGTCAATGTCGGTGATGGAGAATCGGGCTGGGATAGCAGCGAATCTTGGGAGAAAGTGCAGGATAAAAATCGCACTAACTTAACCAAACTGAGCTTAGGCATGCCTAAAGACCAAGTGATGATCTTAATGGGCACCGCTGATTTTAGTGAAGCCTATATTCAACAAAGTGCTCAACAAGGTGAAGCCAATAAAGAAGTCTTAGTGTTGTTTTATCGTACCCAGCGTAATAATGGCGATGGAAAAACCACTAAGGATGAATGCACGCCTATCGTGCTGAGCAACAATGCCTTAGTGGGTTGGGGTGAAACGGCTTACGGTAAAATCTGAACCAACGAGTCTTATCGTTTACGTAGCTGAGTGTCTAATTGCTCAATGGGCTCAGTCCAGAGGGCATCGGCTTCTAAACCTTCAATGATAAAGCTCTTTTGGGCAGGGGTCCAAAAGGGCGCTTGGCTTAAATGGATGTGATGGTCGATATCATGGGTTGCAATAAACTGTGCTATGGCCTCGTCGCTACTGTCTAAACCGAGTTGCTCAAACAAGTGGCTTAAGTCTACTGGAGTTGTATCCATCATTATTTCCTTTTCAGTATAGTGCCTTCGTTTAGAGTAAGCGCCTGATTGAAAAATGCAATCTATGATTAAAATTTGCACTTTTTAGTTTCCTTGGTAGATTAACAGTTACGCATAAAAAGTGTGAGCTAAGTCAAGGAATGCTAACGATGGACAATGAAATTCTGGAGGACTGCCGCGCAGTCTATTTGACCGCGGAAGACTTACGCATTGCCGCTTCTATTCTCTATAACGCTTACCATGATGATCCTTTTTTTGTCGATTCACTCTTTACCTCAGACAAAGCCGCTTATGAGCAAAAATTACGCGCTGCAATCAGGGAAGAACTCAATACGTTATGGCAACAAAAACAAGCCCTCATTGGTTTATTCGACCATGAAAGACTCTTTGGGTTAGCCTGTGTAGTCACTCAAGAAGTGCCTTTAGGAGAAGGGCGTTATTGGCACTGGCGCTTAAAGATGTTGTTAGGTACAGGTTGGCAATCGACTCAAGCACTAATGAACAAAGAGTCCAGTATTATTGAGCTTTTACCCAGTAAGCACTGCGGTATTTTGCAGTTTATTGCTCTTGCACCAAATGAACAGCACAAAGGACTTGGACATAAGTTAGTGCAAGCTGTGGTGAGTTGGTGTGATGAGCAGCCTGATTTGGATGGCATTGGTGTGTTTATCGCTCAGGAGAACCACTTGCAACTGTTTACTCAGCATAACTTTGTATCCATAGGCGAGCTGAGTATTGGCAGTATTCATGGCCAGCTTTTATTCTATTCGGTTCAACAAGATGACTAACTCTTATAAACGTTTCGCCGATTTTTATCCTTTCTATTTATCCCAACACCAGCACCCGACTTGTCGGAAATTACACTTTGTTGGCAGTTGTTTAGTTCTGCTGCTGATTGGTATTACCTTGGTTTCACAAGCTTGGTGGCTATGTTGGTTTATTCCTATTGTTGGTTATGGTTTTGCATGGGTGGGACACTTCGTATTTGAGAAGAATCGACCTGCGACATTTCAGTATCCCTTTTACAGTTTGATGGCAGATTGGGTGATGTTTGCTCAGATGATCCGCCGCTTTTTTAAACGTTAAAAAAATTTCCCGAGTGAGATGCCCATGCCCGTGTGAGAGATCGCTTACAAACGTTGTAGGACATAATGTTTTCTTTTTGATTGTTTTTTGTCCTGCAGTATTTAATTTTAAATAGAATCATTGGGTTGTATTTATTTTTCTTTGGTTGGTCCGTAATTAATCTTGTAGTCCGTTCTTTGAGCCGAACAAAAACGTTAGGGTTAACGTAGAATTCACTCATGGCCAAAGCAAATGGATAGCAAGGAAAGCAAAACAGGCCAAAGGGACGCAAGAAGCAACGAATTAAGATTTCAAGGTTGAAATCGCTGACGGTAGGAAAACTGTCATTCGCCTCGGATAGGCTAAGGAAAAGCAGGATTGCTTTTTAAGGATGATTAGGGACAGTGAGTTGTATCGTCAGGATGATGAATTTCAGGAAGAATACAGGACACGCTTAAGGATTAAGCATGAACTCGAAACAGGATGTGTCGAGATAAGGATAAAGTATAAGGGTGAACAGCTTGTACTAATCTATGGAAAATAAATTTTGCAGGATGCAATAGGAATACGTCATAGGAAGTGACAGGCTCTGTAAAAAGGATTTACAGGTCAAGGGACTGAGTGTTATCTCACGTAAGTTTGATACACAGGGACGAGAAGGGATTACAGGGACGATGCAGGACGCAAGCAGACGCATGGATGGTGCAGGGAGCACAAATCGAGCAGGACGGCTTACAAAGGATAAATGGGGCGCACTTTAGTTGCGCCCTTTTCTTTGGTTCATTTTCAGCATTAATCTGGCTTTGCCAAGCTATAACGCTATTCACGCTATAACGCTATTCACACAGACTTTATCTTAACGCTGCTTAAAGACATCTTGCCGTAAAACATGTTTACCAGTCTTACTTCTCTTATTGCCCAATGATTTACTCTCTGTGTTCTGGTCATTCGCCGAATGCTTGTCGAATTTTGAGCGATAGCGGTTTATGCATAAGTCCTTCAGGGGAGAACAACTAGCACTTGCTTACTTTTGATTTGAATTGCCATCCTCCGTGTAAGAGATCTCTCACAAGTATGTAAGTAATTTGTAAGTCTAAAGGGGGGTTATGTCTCTGGGTTAGTTATTATTTTAATTTATATCAGTAGGTTAACCTGTTTGTTATCAGTTGGGCTCACCATTTTTGTTAACATTTTAAATATTCCACAATGAGTACTTTCGTTGGTTGGCGTAGAATTCATCTTGTAGAAGGAATTGCGGGCAACAGGATGTTGGCGATCAGGATGATTGAACAGTGACTAAGGAATGTGACTTAAGGAAAGATAGGGATATAGGCCTTTCAGGATGAAAGAGAGCCAATACCAAGGAAGGGAGACTATCAAGGATTGATAGACTCATTGCATAGGATGGCAATGGCACAGGGAGTGCAATTGAATGGATGCAATACCCGTTTCATGGATGATGATGGAACCGCTCAGGAAAGAGCAAGCTTGGGACTGGATGACCAAGAGATAGGGAAGTACATGAGTACAAGGACCTCAAGGATTGAGCAGGGATGAAGCAGGACGCAGATTGACGCATGGATGGTGCAGGGAGCACAAAAATAGCGGGATAGCTTAACAGAGAATAGGAGGGCGTGGCTTTAGGGCCGCGCCCTTTCTTTTTTAACTTTTACAGTGAGTTATTTTTTAGCCGTATTTACGATAAAAAAGAATGATGTCTTGCTCTCTATGTTGGCTCACATTTTATTTGAGCCAACATTGTCGATAAAAGCTTAATGGCATTTGCCTGAGTTGCAACCACTTTGCGTACCACACCCGCCAAACTTACCCTGTGACGTTGGGGCTTCATGCCATTCAGGCTCAGGGAAGATAGGCCATTCTATTTTTTGAATTTTCTTACCTTGCATCCAAATATGGCCACGGTATTGGTTAATGCCGTCGGTGCTGAATTCAAATAAATATTTCGCTTTCCAACAAATCCCCGTGGTGCCGCCAATACTTGGGCGGGCAGTTTCCATGGCAATGGCTAACAGTTGAACTTTTTGTCGCCAACATTCTTTTTCGGCAAAAATACGGCTCAACTCTGCCATTTGGCGTAGTTGCCAAAAGAATGCGGCAATCACGACGAGGCCAATAATTAACAGTAAATCTGACATCATTTGCTAGCTGCCTTAAACAAACCACCTATGGCTTGTGATAGTTGAACACTTCGATTGGGATTTCTTAATTCGCCTAGTAGTTGATTGCGCAAACTAGGAATAGCCACAATATCAGCAAAGACCTGATTAAAAAAGGCTTGGGGCTGCAGTGCTAGGGCTTCTAAGTAAAGACTGCGACTTGAATCTTGTTTTAATACCGACCAGTTACGTCCGGCAATGCTGATGAGGGCATTGGTATCTAAAGAGGCTTGGTCGTGTAGATGCTCAAACGCTTTTTGGCTGTGTTTAGCGCTAGAAGCCAGAGCGCGAAGGAAATAGGCTTGGTGTTCTGGCGCTGCGTCTTGAAGTTTCGCGAGAATTTTATCGGCGAGTGTGTCGCTAATCTGTAAGTGTTCAAGACATTGGCATAGGGCGATTTGCACTTCGATGGAGGCTGTATCAAAACTCGATACCAAGTGCTGCTCATGATCAAATTCTTTTGTGCGTACACACACATCGGCTATGCCTTGCATTCCAATATGTTGCCATTGTGATGGGGCAATTTGGCCTGACAGATATTGCACGGCAAACTCGTATTGTGATGAAGCGCGCTGGCCAAGTTGTTTACGAACGAGTGCGTTAAATACGGCAAGTTTTTCCTGGCTTGGCTTGAAATTAAACGGATTATTCGCGAGTCGTTCTTGCTGCTCATCACTGAGTGGCTGAGTGGGATCTTGCCCTAATGCCGCTAATATCATTTCGATAAATTGTGAGCGCGGTGCAGGCGACAGTAATCCTTGCTCATCTAACGCCAGTTTTAGAAACCAAATAAAGTGTTGTTGGCTCGCATCCCAAAAGACAATAGCAAATTGTGCATGCCCTTGAATGGGATAAGGATAAGGGGCTGACAGAGATTCGATTTGGTGAAATGCGAGCATATCAATATGTTGCACCCTACGGCCAAGATCATACACTTGGAACTGGGTTTTGGCTGTGGTTAAAAACTGGCTTAAAGTTGTAATTTCAGTCATTTGGCTGCCATATCAATCAAAGAGGCTCAATAAATTGGCGCCATTATAGGGGGAAGTGCGTCTGGATGGTATGATTGCGGCACTTTAATCGACCTATTCGGCCAGTGAATTGTGGGAAGTTTTCGAATCACACAGGGCTAATATGAGAATGGATCTGAAAGCTATGTTATACAGTCAAACCCAAGCTAAATTGGCTCAGATTACCCACGCGCTGCAAGCGGCCGAGTTGTGGTCTGAGCAAGCGCCTTCTGCCGCTGCAATGGCAAGCACAGCACCTTTTGCCTGTGATCTTATGCCCCTTGAGCAGTGGCTGCAGTTTATTTTGCTGCCTAGAATGCAGACTTTAATCGAAACGGGGGCGCCATTGCCGACTCAAATTGCGATTGCCCCTATGGCTGAACATGTTTGGCTGGATATGCCCCCGCGCCAAACTTTAATTAGCCTATTGAATGAATTGGATATGTTGTTAAATGAATCAAGATGATACCTGGCTTGAAACGCCTGAAAATGCAGTGAATGTATCCCAAGAGGATGATTCAGAAGAGCAGGCGCCTGAGATTGAAATTCTTTATGAAGATGAGCACTTAGTGGCAATTCATAAACCCGCAGGCTTATTGGTCCACCGCAGTTATTTAGCGCGTCGGGAGCGATTTTTTGCCATGCAGCTGACCCGTGACTTAGTGGGCTGTCATGTGTTTCCTGTACATCGTCTCGACAGGCCGACATCCGGCGTGCTCTTGTTTGCCAAGAGTAGTGAAGTGGCTAATGCTCTGTGTGAGCAATTTGCTTCCCATACGATTGAAAAACAATATTTGGCTTTAGTGCGCGGTAATATGTATGAGAGCGGTATTTTAGATTATGCGCTTAAGGTTGAGTTGGATGAATTAGGCGATAAGAATGCCGATCCTAATAAAGCGGCGCAGGAGGCTGTGACGGCGTATGAGCCGTTACTCAATACTGAAATTCCGTATCAGTCAGGCCGATATCCCACTAGCCGATTCGCACTGGTACGCTTGAGTCCTAAAACGGGGCGTAAGCATCAGCTTAGAAGGCATATGGCACATTTACGCCACCCCATCGTCGGTGATACCACCCATGGCGACGGTAAGCAAAATACGTTTTTTCGTGAGCATTTCGGTATTAATCGCCTGTGGCTTATCGCGAAAAAACTCACCTTTACACACCCAATAACTCAAACTCGGCTCAGCATAGAAACCGAGCTTGAGTCCGAGTGGGAAACTGTGTTTGCCGAGCTAGGTTGGGATGAGGCGACCTTGAGTCAGCAAGCTGAGTTATTCATCGCCCAAGAGGCGTGAACAGCAAGCGGCCAATGCTTGATATGGTGATATCAACTTAGCCGCGTGAATAAAATTAAGTGCATTCACTTTGCTTTGTTATTGAAACTAAAGTCATCGAATTAAAAACGAGGTGGATTGCTTAATCGAGGAGTTGTGGCGTTTGTGCTGTTTGTGGCCGCAGCTCTTGCATCATGACAGCTAAGGTTGAGAATCCAGACGTGAGTGCAAGTGGCGATATGAGATTTTGCTGGGCGGAGTGGAAGTAGTTTTTACGTCGAATATGGGTTGTTTTGTGGTGCTGCTTGAGGTGTTTTTGGCGGGTGGACTGTCGCATTAGATATTTTCTCACGCTCAATGGCTTGATTTATAAAAAATTTGCGCCTTAGCTTGCTCATACGCTGAACAATAAAGTAAGGTCAGCCTAATAAGGTTTGCAACGCGATGTGGAGTGTATCATGAAAAAGGTGAATCTGGTGTTTGGCACTGTATATGGTAGTGCACAATTTGCCGCTGAAACCCTAGAGAAAGAAATGCAAGTTTTAGGTTACGATGTCACATTGTGGCAACCTAATGAGGTAGCAAGCTTTATTCCTCCTCAGGATGAATTGTTAGTGGTGGTGACTTCGACGACCGGGCAAGGGGATTTACCCGATGATATTCAGTCTTGGTACCATAATCTTAAACATTTAGCTCCCTACTTACCTGAGCTTAGATACAGTGTGATAGCTCTAGGTGATTCAAGTTATGAGACTTTCTGCGGTGCAGGTAAGTCTGTAGATGCACTCTTGAGTGAACTTGGCGCTAAGCCGCTGGTGGAATTACTCGAAATTGATGCCTGTGAAACCATGGAACCTGAGGTTGAAGCGATAAAATGGCTAGAACGCTGGAATCAAGTCGTCAAAACCGAGCTCGTCGCTTAGGTAGTTTCGTCAATCTACAGTGGTTTAAATTTGCCCAGCGCTTAAGCCAAGCGCTGCTTATTCCTATTGCCATTTTACCCGCCGCTGGGGTTATGCTCGGCTTAACCGTTAGTCCAATTCCTTTTATGCCCGAAGAGCTGACAGTGCTGATGCTGGCGGTGGGCAAACTCATTTTCGCCATTATGCCGATGTTATTTGCCGTGGCTGTCGCTATTGGTTTTTGTCGCGATCAAGGTATTGCCGCCTTTTCGGCAGTGTTTGGTTATGGGGTGATGACAGCGACATTAGCCGCACTGGCCGATTTGTATCGACTTCCAACCCAACCTTTATTAGGAATGGATACCTTAGATACTGGAATTGCAGGTGGTATGATGCTTGGTGGTATTACTTGCCTCGCAGTCCGTTGGAGTCAATATATTCGCTTGCCTGCGATTTTCTCTTTCTTCGAGGGACGTCGCAGTGCATCTTTACTTATTATTCCCCTAGCGATGAGCCTAGGTTATGTACTCGCCCATGTGTGGCCACCCTTAGCTTTATTGATTGAGCGCGTATCCGACTGGGCGGTTTATCAAAAACCAGCCATTGCTTTTGGCGTGTATGGCGCATTAGAGCGGTTACTTATTCCCCTTGGCTTACATCATATTTGGAATGCGCCTTTTTACTTAGAGGTGGGCCAATATCAGTTATTGGGGCATGAAGTCGTTCGTGGTGAGGTGGCGCGCTATTTAGCGGGCGATCCGCAGGCGGGAAACCTTGCCGGTGGTTATCTGATTAAAATGTGGGGCTTGCCAGCTGCGGCATTGGCAATGTGGCGCTGCGCTGACCCCTCTGAGCGGAATCGCGTGGCGGGCATTATGCTCTCGGCGGGGGCGGCAAGTTGGTTAACTGGGGTGACTGAACCTATCGAATTTGCTTTTATGTTTGTGGCGCCGATTCTATTTATTATTCACGCCTTACTCACTGGGCTCGCTTATTTTGTCTGTATTATGCTGGATATTCACCACAGCATAGTATTCTCCCAAGGGCTGGTGGACTTTACGCTGCTATTTCCATTGTCCCGTAATGCCAGCTGGTTTATTTTCCTTGGGCCTTTAACCGCCATAATATATTACCTGTTGTTTAGACTGAGTATTTTAGCCTTTAATTTGAAAACTCCCGGTAGGCTTGAGCATAACGACAGTAAAGGACCCAAAGAAAGTTTACGGGCGATTATTGCGGCGCTCGGCGGGCGTGAAAATATCGTTGAACTTAATGCTTGTTTGACACGGTTACGCTTGAGCGTACACAAGCCCGAGTTAGTCAATAAGGTGCGTTTGAGTCAGTTGGGCGCTAAGGGCGTGATCGTTATGGGCAAAGGTGTGCAGGTGGTTTACGGCACTAAGGCCGAAACCTTGCGTAAAGTATTGCAGCGTTACTTAGATACTCGCCGCTAGGATTGTGTTTTTACAAAATTAACTGCTTAATTTTTACATTTTATTGATTCAAGCCTCTGAAATATCATTTTTATTTTCGCATTATAGGGTTTTCATACTGTTCAGCATGATTTGCTATGGCAAACTCGGTGTAGGGACAATATAGGAGAGCCAACTTTGCAACAAATGACTGAAACTCGCGGTAATACTTCGCCATCCATAGAACGTAAAATCTTACTGACGGATTGCGCTGATGCCCAAGGCCTCATCGCTAAAATCACCAGTGTTTGTTTTACTCATAAACTGAATATCATCAAAAACAGTGAGTTTGTGGATAATGCCCAAGGGCGTTTCTTTATGCGAACTGAGTTAGAGGGCATTTTTAACAGCGAACAGTTATTGCAGGATCTGCGTGACGTACTGCCTACGCAAAATCATATGACGTTAGTTAGCGCGGGTAAAAAACGCATTGTGGTGTTAGTCACAAAGGAAGCGCACTGTTTAGGCGATTTGTTAATGAAAGCCTATTACGGTGGTTTAAGTGTCGAGATTGCCGCTGTGGTGGGCAACCATGATGCACTACGTGAATTGGCAGAGAAGTTTAACATCCCCTTTCATCTGGTGAGCCACGAAGGCTTAGACCGAATTCAACACGAGCAAGCACTGTTGGCTGCGGTATCGCAATATGAGCCAGATTATCTGGTGTTGGCTAAGTATATGCGGGTGCTAACTCCAGATTTTGTGGCGCAATATCCTAATCGCATCATCAACATCCATCATTCTTTTTTACCTGCTTTTATCGGCGCAGCACCCTATCGCCAAGCCTGGGAGCGCGGGGTGAAAATTATCGGTGCGACGGCGCATTTTGTGAATAATTGCCTCGATGAAGGGCCGATCATCAAGCAAGACGTGATTCCCGTCGACCACAGTTATAGTGCCTTAGAAATGGCGCGTGCTGGGCGCGATGTTGAAAAGAGTGTATTGAGTAAAGCGCTGCAATTAGTGCTCAACGAACAAGTGGTCGTGTACGGCAATAAAACGATCGTT
Source organism: Shewanella sp. NKUCC06_TVS (assembly GCF_019345515.1). NCBI lineage: Bacteria > Pseudomonadati > Pseudomonadota > Gammaproteobacteria > Alteromonadales > Shewanellaceae > Shewanella > Shewanella sp. NKUCC06_TVS. Next base: position 313,703 of record NZ_JAHKQX010000001.1, read on the forward strand.
TTTTAAGATGTAGGTGAGTCGTGGCAATGGCATGACATTCAGCGGCATTTATTTTAACCCGCGTCTGTCATGAAATCAGCTATCATTATGTTTATTGGAGATTTTATAGTGCTCACATTGTGGTGAACATAGCGGTATAGTGTATTGCCCATGCTCGAATTACAGGTCGGAGTGCTGGATGTCAACTCGTCAAAGCCTTATCGTTGGAATGAAAGACTTGCCCGATAGTTTGAATTTATCTTGGGCACAGCTAGATGAGCAGTTTTGTGTGCTACGGATGAGCCAAGCCTTTTACAGCCGTTGCAAACGCTCTGCGGCGCAAATCATTAATCAACCCATTAGCCAATTGTTTAGTGCTTTTAATGCTGAACTATGCGCCGATATAGTGAGGCGACGCGGCCAAGAAATCGGTTTTCAATTACAAGATCATCGCGGCATACGTGTGCATCTCGCGCTGCATTCTTTGCCTGAAATGGGATGGTACTTGATTCTATCCGACATCAATTTTGAAGATCCGCAGATGAAGGAGTTGCACTCGGATTATCGTCGAGCGATTCAAGCCAGCGATGCTTGGCTGCAACACATTGAAGATGTGATTAAATCCTCCCAAGAAGAAGTATTTAAAGTCGCAGTTTCTAAGGCTATGTCGCTCACTGGCAGTCGATATGGCTTTATTCTGTTGCATAACGAAAAGTTAAAAACACTCACACTTGCTGCGCGTTCTGAGTATCCCCACGCAGAGGCTAATCAAGCCGATTTTGTTGAAGATAATACCCAAGTGTCAGAACTTGAAAGCCGCGTATGGCTCGAATGTGTGCGAGATTATAAGCCGATTATCCAAAATCAAACCGACTCCCAAAGGCGCTTAGGGGATTTGCCCTTAGATAAACTGCTACTTGGAGGGCGTTACTTGGCGGTGCCGATTTTATTTCGCAGTCGCTTAGTGGGCATGCTGTGCGTGGTCGACCGTAACGAGCCTTATAGTCGTAATGATGCGAGATCATTACTGACTTTTGCCAGCATTTTATGGCACAGCATTGAACTACCACGCACATTGCGCGCGGTATCCCGCCAGTCCAAAATCATTAAAGCGCAAAAAGAGCAATTATCTCAATCGTTAACCCAGCTTATTAGTGCTATTTCTGAGGCATTAGAACTGAAAGATGCCTATACCGCAGGGCATCAAAAGTCGGTGGCGCAATTAAGTTATTTGATTGGTGAGAAATTAGGTTTAGACCCGCTGCGTTTAGAAGGGCTGAAGATTGGTGCCTTAGTCCATGATATCGGCAAGTTAGCGATTCCATCGCAGATCTTGACAAAACCGTCAAAACTTTCAAAAGAAGAATACGCATTAATACAGACCCATCCGCTCCATGGTGCTGAAATTATTGAGGATGTGGAGTTTCCTTGGCCCATTAAAGAGATGATTTTACAGCATCATGAGCGGCTCGATGGCTCAGGTTATCCCGCGGGCTTAAAGGATAAGGCGATTTTATATGAGGCGAAAATTATTGCCGTCGCCGATGTTGCCGATTCGATATTGTCCCACAGGCCTTATCGGCCATCGTTAGGGCTGGAGAAAATGACTGAAGTGCTGCGTGCGGGTAAAGGGACACTTTTTGACCCTGAGATAGTCGAAACTTGTTTAGCGATTTTGATTAATCGAGAGTTGAGTATTAGCGATCATATCGGTGCTGCGCCGCTTGAACCTTTAGTCACGATTTCACTTGACCATGAGTTAGTTGATATTAAACGTTTACTTACGACAGCCCATGCTAAGGTGGCAGTGGTATTGGATGAGCAACATAAGATACTTGGGGTGATCACCAGCCGCTTACTGGAACATTGGTTTAGCCCATTACTTGGCACTGCGGCTGAGCGTGAACTGGATAGGGCATCTTTACATAAAAAAGCCCATCAGATCATGGAGCATTCAGTGCCTATTATCAGTGAGGTGGCCACATCGGAAGATGCATTACTGCAGTTGAATTTACTAGACTCAGAATATCTTGTGGTGGTGAACAAAGCGCAGCAGCCATTGGGGATTATCGGCTGGCGGGCCATTGCCATGACGAGAAATGCATTCCGTGAAGTAGAGCGTTTGATTTAAGTGTCTTATTAAACACTTTATTTTTAAGCCTGATAATGACAGCGCAACCGTAGGCTAAATTTTACCGACAATAAAAAAGATGCCCTTAGGCATCTTTTTATGGAACTCATGTTATCGAACAAATGCTGTGACTGTTAATCAACAATACGCAGTAATTCGTTGATACCCACTTTACTGCGGGTTTTTGCATCGACTTTCTTAACGATAATAGCGGCATAGAGGCTGTACTTGCCACAGGCTGATGGTAAGTTGCCAGAAACAACCACAGAGCCTGCTGGTACACGACCGTAATGCACTTCGCCAGTTTCGCGATCGTAAATTCGGGTGCTTTGGCCGATATACACGCCCATAGAAATCACTGAGCCTTCTTCAACCACAACGCCTTCAACAATCTCAGAACGTGCACCGATAAAGCAGTTATCTTCGATGATGGTTGGGCCCGCTTGTAATGGCTCAAGTACGCCACCAATACCTACGCCGCCAGATAAATGCACATTTTTACCGATTTGTGCACATGAGCCAACTGTCGCCCAAGTGTCAACCATAGTGCCTTCATCAACATAGGCACCTAAGTTCACATAAGATGGCATCAACACGGTATTTTTACCTATGAATGAGCCTTTACGCACTGTAGCCGAAGGCACCACGCGAATGGCTTCCGCTTTAAAGCGAGCTTCATCATATTCGGCAAATTTTAACGGCACTTTGTCGAAGTATTTGGTTTCGGCGCCATCGATAACCACGTTATCGAAAATACGGAAGGACAGTAATACCGCCTTTTTCAGCCATTGGTGCACATGCCATTGTCCGTCGATTTTCTCGGCGACACGGACTTCACCTTTATCGAGCATATTGATGACATGTTGCACATCGCTGCGCACACCTGCGTCAACTGTGCTTGGTGTGATGTCGGCGCGCGCTTCAAAAGCCGCTTCAATACGTTGGCGTAAAGCCTCCATTTACTTCTCCCACTGGTCTCGTTAATTAACTGATTCGATATTCTTTGCACTCAGGGCACTGATTAAAGCGTCCCTGAGGGCATTCTCTTGGGCTTCGTTAAGTTGCAAGCCGTCATTGGTCTGCAGCATAAAAAAGTCTTCGGCTCGCTCACCAATGGTGGTGATTTTGGCCGCGAGTAATGTTGTGTTGCAACGGTAAAAGATATCCCCGACTTTTGCCAGTAATCCTGGCGAATCTAAGGCGATAAGCTCCATCATACTTGTACCATGACGACTGCTTTCGAGGAAACTCACTTGTGTCGGCACATTAAAAGGTTTCATCTTGCGCGATAGTTTTCTAAAGCGCGGCAGTTTTGGACTGTCGCTCGACAGGGCCTTCTCAAGCGCCTTACGGATACTTTGGATGCGTGAAAGCTGGCTAACGGGCTCACCATCCTGCTCTAAGATCACAAAGGTATCGAGGGCATAATTGTCTTTTGACGTCATGATGTTGGCATCATGGACGTTGATATTTTTATTGTCGAGTACCGCCATCACAGTTGCGAACAATTTAGGTCTGTCTTGGCAATAGACAAATAGCTCAGTACCACCACGGGTGGTGTGTTTGGACACTAAGACTAAGGGCTCATCCTGTTGTTTGTGCTTTAAAATCGCTTCGGCGTGCCACGCGACTTGATTTGGCTGGTGGCGTAAAAAGTAATCTGCCTTAAAACGTTGCCACAGGGCATCGAGATCTTTCTCTTTCAATCCGCGGCGCAGCAGTTCTTTTTTCGCCTTGGCTTGGTATTCACGCACTCTGGCACGAATATCGACGGGTTTTTCTTTACCGCGGGCTAGCACTCTTTGGGTCGAAAAGTACAAGTCGCGTAGCAGTGAGCCTTTCCAGTTGTTCCAGGTTTTTTCGTTGGTGGCGCAGATATCGGCGACGGTTAAGCAGTACAGATAGCTTAAATGCACGGCATCGCGGACTTTATTGGCAAAGTCGGCCACCACATCGGGATCGGAAATATCACGGCGCTGGGCGGTGACAGACATCACCAGATGATTTTCAACCAGCCAAGCGACTAGACGGCCATCGTGATCATTTAATCCATGCAGCTTACAAAAGGCGAGGGCATCGCTTGAGCCCAGTTTACTGTGATCGCCACCGCGACCTTTGGCGATATCGTGGAAGATAGCGCCTAATACGAGTAAACCTTTTTTAGGCAGTTGGTTGATGAGAATCGAGCCTAAGGGAAATTCTTCTTTTTGTTCGGCTTGAGAAAAACGCTCAATATTGAGCAGCAATCTGTGGGTATGTTCATCGACTGTGTAGGCGTGGAACAGGTCAAACTGCATCTGACCTTCAATATTTCGCCATGCCGGTAAATAGGCAGATAACACGCCGTGTTTGTGCATTAAAGACAAGGCAACAATGCCGCGAGGATGGCGCAAAATTTCCATAAAGGCTTGGCGGCAAAGCGGGTTTTCTTGCAAGGCTTGCGGCTGGGCGCGTCTTGCACGGCGCAGTGAACGCAGTGTTGGCGCGTAAATGCCTTTGATGTTGGAGTTTTTAGCGACCAACAAAAATAGCCGCACAATTTCTTCGCCGCTATCGAACAGATCATCACTGAGCGCTTCGATAAAAGTGCCGCGGCGCTGGTAGTGTTTATCAATCGATTGAATTTCTAAGGCTTTTGTGTGGCCCAGTGTTGCGCGCTTAAAGAGCTGCAACAGCATTTCGTTCAGCTCCATCACTCGGCGCACCGTGCGATAGTAGCGTTTCATCATCTGCTCAACGGCAAGCTGGGTGGCGTCTTCATAACCCATAAGCTCGGCAACTTGGCGCTGCACATCAAACAGTAAGCGGTTTTCATCGCGACCGACCACCATGTGCAGGGCAAAGCGTAGCTTCCACAAAAAGTGCTGACATTCGAGCAGCTCTTCTAGTTCACCAGGCTCTAAAAAGTCGTATTGGACTAATTCTTCGAGGCGAGCGGCACCAAAGTGACGCATGGCTACCCAAGCAATGGTTTGAATATCCCTAAGACCACCGGGACAACTCTTGATATTGGGTTCTAAATCGAAGGCACTGGCTCTGGCATGGCGAGCATTTTGCTCATCCCGTTTTGCGATAAAAAAATCGCTTGAAGTCCAAAAGTCACTCTGACGAATCGCATCATAAAGTTGATCGAATAAAAATTCGGGCCCTTCGAGCAATCGTGCCTCTAACAGATTGGTGGCTATGGTGATGTCTTCTCGGCCGAGGATAATCGTGTCGTTTAACGTACGGACACTGTGGCCGATTTCCAGATTGGCATCCCACAGAAAGGCAATAAACTGACTGAGTGCCGCTTCGGCGGCGGGTGACAAGATATCATTAAACAGGAACAGTAAATCGACATCTGAGTGGGGATGCAGCTCCCCACGGCCATAGCCGCCCACGGCAATCAGGGCAATATCATATTCCCTTAGACCGTGCTGTTCCCAAGCTTGCTTAACAAGGGCATCGACAAATTGACAGCGCTGCGTGACGAGCTCTTCAATCGGGGTTTTAGCCTTAAAACTGGCCAAAAGAATCTGATTCTGTTCGATTAATGATTGTTTAGCGAGCAGAGCTATATTCATCGAGTCCCTTGTTTTTATGTTTGTTAGTGTGGCCTATCGCTCGTGATTGATGATGCGTGGGAAATCTTCATCCTCACGCAGGGTAAGTACTTCAACCCCTTTTTCAGTCACCAGTAAGGTATGTTCCCACTGGGCTGAATTTTTACCATCGGAGGTCGTTACCGTCCACTTATCATCGCGATCGAGTATGGTCGTGTGGCGACCAGCATTGATCATAGGTTCAATGGTGAAACACATGCCAGGGCGTAATACTGTGTTATCGCCGTTACGGTAGTGCATGACCTGAGGCTCTTCATGGAAACCCGATCCAATACCGTGGCCACAATAATCTTGCACGATGGAATATTTCTCAAGGCCTGTTTTACTTGCTTTGATGAATTTTTCGATAGTATTGCCAATTTCACCCAGTTTTAAACCTGGACGAACCTTACGAATAGCTAAATACAGGCTTTCTTGCGCGATGCGGCACAGACGTTTGTCCTTCGCGCTCACCTCACCGATTAAAAACATCATCGAGGTATCGCCGTGATAACCGTCTTTAATCACTGTGATGTCGATATTGAGGATATCGCCTTCTTTCAATGGTGGGTTGTCGTTTGGAATGCCGTGGCAAATCACATGGTTTACAGAAGTACAAATGGATTTGGGAAAACCATGGTAGTTAAGCGGCGCCGAAATCGCACCTTGCTCTTCGGTATATTTGGCGCAGAGGTCATTGAGCTCATTGGTGGTCACGCCCGGTTTAACATGCGGCGCGATCATTTCTAATACCTGTGCGGCTAGTTTGCCCGCAGCACGCATTTTTTCAATTTCTTCAGCGGTCTTGATGACTATACTCATTGCGTTTTCTCTTGTGTCTTTAATGTCTGTTGGCCACGCAACCTAATGCAAAAATTTGTGCTTTAGGGCTATTTATGGTATAAAGCGCGCCGTTATGTTTAAGTCTTGATGAATTGTCTAAGCCAGCTTTTGCGCTGCTTTGATACTTGCAAGACTAAAGATGGCGGCCATTATACATGGCTATTTGTCTAAATACTAAATCACACACGTGTCGACACATTCTTCGGGGTGCCCTCAGTTGTTATATAAGGGGTCGAAGACATGGGATACGTGGAGGTCTAACCCCCTAAATTTTAAGGTAATAGAAATGACTACAGTTTCAATGCGCGATATGCTTCAGGCCGGTGTCCACTTCGGTCACCAAACCCGTTACTGGAACCCAAAAATGAAGCCATTCATTTTCGGTGCTCGCAACGGTGTTCACATCATCAACCTTGAGCATACTGTGCCAATGTTCAATGAAGCGCTAGCTTTCATCAGCAACGTAGCTTCAAAGAAAGGTAAAGTATTATTCGTTGGTACTAAACGTGCTGCTGGCGAAGCGATCAAAGAAGCTGCTCTATCTTGTGACCAGTACTATGTTGATCACCGCTGGTTAGGCGGTATGCTGACTAACTGGAAAACCGTTCGTCAGTCAATCAAACGTCTGAAAGAACTGGAAAGCCAATCAGTAGACGGTACTTTCGACAAGCTGACCAAGAAAGAAGCGCTGATGCGTACTCGTGAGCTTGAAAAGCTGGAAAAATCTTTAGGTGGTATTAAAAACATGGGCGGCCTGCCAGACGTATTATTCGTCATTGGTGCTGACCATGAGCATATCGCTATTAAAGAAGCTAACAACTTGGGTATCCCTGTTGTTGCAGTTGTTGATACTAACTCTGCGCCAGATGGTGTTAACTACATCGTTCCTGGTAACGACGACGCTATGCGTGCTATCCGCCTGTACACTTCTTCTGTTGCTGCTGCTGCAAAAGCTGGCCGTGGTCAAGATTTGGCTGTTCAAGCTGAGCAAGACGGTTTCGTAGAAGCCGAATAATAATAAGGCGGGATGATTATCATCACCCTTATTAACCAAGATTTTTGATTGGTTAACAGGGGCCATTCGGCCCCTGTTTTATATCTGCAAATTAGTCGATTTTTTATAGAGGATTTAACAATGGCAATTACTGCTGCCCAAGTTAAAGAACTGCGCGACCGTACTGGCGCAGGCATGATGGATTGTAAAAACGCTCTGACAGAAGCTAACGGCGACATGGAGTTAGCAATTGACAACATGCGTAAGTCTGGCGCTGCTAAAGCGGCTAAAAAAGCGGGTAACATCGCTGCTGACGGTACAATTCTGATCAAGAATGGCGAAGGTTTCGCTGCGCTATTAGAAGTTAACTGTCAAACTGACTTCGTTGCTAAAGATTCAAACTTCTTAGCATTCGCGAACGCAGTATTAGATGCCGCTGCTGCATCTAAAGTGACTCTTGAAGATTTAAAAGCACAGTTCGAAGATGCACGCGTTGCATTGGTAACTAAAATCGGTGAAAACATCAACATTCGTCGTGTTGAGTACATCGATGGTGCAAACCTATCTTCATACCGTCACGGTGAGCGCATTGGCGTTGTTGTTGCCGGTGAAGCTGACGAAGAAACCTTAAAGCACATCGCAATGCACGTTGCTGCTTCTAAGCCTGAATACGTGAACCCAGAAGATGTTCCTGCAGAAATCGTTGCAAGAGAACAAGCTCTGCAAATCGAAATGTCAATGAACGAAGGCAAATCGGCAGAGATCGCTGAGAAGATGGTTCTAGGTCGTATGAAGAAGTTTACCGGTGAGATTTCTCTGACTGGTCAAGCTTACATCATGGAACCAAAGAAAACTGTTGGCGAAATTCTGAAAGAGAAAGGCGCTAAAGTCACTAACTTCATTCGTTTAGAAGTGGGTGAAGGTATTGAGAAGAAAGAAGAAGATTTCGCGGCTGAAGTTGCTGCTCAAATCGCTGCTTCTAAAAAGGCTTAATCGCCAACGCTAAATACCCCCAAGACCGCGGCAATAGCTGCGGTCTTGTTATGACCAGGATAAAAATTATGAGCACCAATCCAAAACCCGCATTTAGACGCATTCTTCTTAAATTAAGTGGCGAAGCACTGATGGGCGACGAAGGCTTCGGCATCGATCCCAAAGTATTAGATCGCATGGCTCAGGAAGTGAAAGAGCTGGTTGAGCTGGGTATTCAGGTGGGTGTGGTTATTGGTGGTGGTAATCTGTTTCGCGGTGAAGGCCTAGCAAAAGCCGGCATGAACCGTGTGGTGGGCGATCACATGGGTATGCTGGCAACGGTTATGAACGGCTTGGCAATGCGAGACGCCCTGCACCGTGCCTATGTTAATGCTCGTCTGATGTCAGCTATCCCGTTAAAGGGTGTGTGTGATGATTACAATTGGGCTGAAGCGATCAGCTTGCTAAAATCTGGCCGAGTGGTTATTTTTGCTGCCGGTACAGGTAATCCTTTCTGCACGACCGATTCTGCGGCCTGTTTACGCGGCATTGAAATCGAAGCTGAAGTCGTATTGAAAGGCACTAAAGTCGACGGTGTATACTCCGAAGATCCAATGAAGAACCCAGACGCCGTTAAGTATGATGAAGTGACTTATGCGGAAATTCTGGAAAAAGAATTAAAAGTAATGGACTTAGCCGCCTTTACTATGGCGCGTGATCACGACATGCCTATTTTAGTTTTCAACATGAACAAGCCTGGCGCTCTACGCCGCGTTATCATGGGTGAAGAAGAAGGCACACTGATCAGAGCGAAAAAAGTTATTTAATGACCAAGAAGGACATTTAACGTGATTGAGAACATTAAGAAAGATGCGCAAGAGCGTATGGGTAAATGCGTTGACGCGACTAAAAACCAAATGGCAAAAGTGCGTACCGGTCGTGCCCACCCAAGCCTGTTGGATTCCATTCAAGTCTCTTACTACGGCACTATGACGCCACTAAACCAAGTGGCTAACGTGGGCGTTGAAGATTCACGCACTCTGTCTGTGACTGTGTTTGACCGTAGTGCTATCCAAGCCGTTGAAAAGGCTATTATGAGCTCTGATTTAGGTCTGAATCCTATGTCAGCTGGCGCGACATTACGTATTCCATTACCCGCGTTGACTGAAGAACGTCGTAAAGACTTCATCAAAGTGGTGCGTAACGAAGCTGAAAACGGTCGTATTGCTATCCGTAACGTGCGTCGTGATGCTATTTCTGAAGTGAAAAAGCTTGAAAAAGCTAAAGCTTGTACTGAAGATGATGTGCGTCGCAGTGAAGAAGAAGTGCAAAAGTTCACCGATGCTCACATTAAAAAGGTCGATGAGATTTTAGCGGCCAAAGAAATTGAGTTGATGGAAGTCTAATCTCAGTTCGATAAGCTAGAGTTGATGCGCCGTGTAGGGGTATACTACACGGCGTTTGTCTATTTTAAAGGGCTGTATTAGATGTCATCCACAGTGGAACTTGATCCGCACCCTAGGACGAGTGAGAGTGATTTATACACTCAAACGACCTTGCCGGGACAATTACCCGAACTCGTGAAACAGTCGTTACCTAAGCATGTTGCTATTATCATGGATGGCAATGGGCGTTGGGCACAAACCCAAGGTAAACCACGAGTGATGGGACATAAGGCTGGTGTTAAGGCCGTTAGAAGAGCCGTAAGCACGGCAAGCCAATTAGGCATTGAATCGCTAACCTTATTCGCATTTTCTAGCGAGAATTGGCGTAGACCCGATAAAGAAGTCAGCTTGCTGATGGAGTTGTTTTTTACCGTATTACAGCGCGAAATTAAATTGCTGGATAAGAATCAGGTTAAGCTCAACATTATTGGCGATATCAGCCGCTTTTCGGCGCGATTACAGAAACAAATTGCTGCTGCTCAAGAGAAGACATCTCGCAATACTGGCTTGGTTCTGAATGTTGCGGCTAACTATGGTGGCCGTTGGGACATACTTCAAGCAGCACAAAAATTAGCGGAAAAGGTCGAAACTGGCGAAATGACCAGCAGTCAGTTCACCGAAGAAGCCTTAAGTGCACATTTGTGCATGCAAAATCAGAGTGAAGTTGATTTAATGATCCGCACGGGCGGGGACTGTCGCATCAGCAATTTTGTGCTGTGGCAGGCGGCCTATGCAGAATTGGTGTTTACCGACACCCTTTGGCCTGATTTCGATGAACAGGCTTTTCATGAAGCGATAGCCATTTTTGCAAGTCGCCAGCGCCGTTTTGGTCTGACTGGAAGTCAGATTGATGAGATGCGTGCATTGTAAAACCTCATGAGGGATTTTTTTTGCTAAAACAACGAATAATAACAGCAATTTGGTTAGTTCCATTAGTTTTGGGGGCGATATTTTTGCTCCCTGCCAGCTACTTCGCCTGGGCCTTGGTTGCCGTCTTCCTTATTGCAGCAAAGGAATGGGGAAGAATTATCGATAATCAGTGTGATGTCACTCAGTGGAGCTTTACCTTCACAGTCGGCATTCTATTGGTGGCAATTAATCTGATTGTGCCAATTGATGCAGTTTGGTTAAGCCACCAGTTACATCCTATCTATTTGGCCATTCTCTATATTGGTGCATTCTGGTGGTTAGCATCACTATTATTAGTGGTAACTTATCCTAAAAGCGCTAAGTTCTGGCAAAAGAATCCTATGTTTAAGTCCATGTTTGGACAGTTAACCTTAGTGCCTTGCTTTGTTGCTCTTATCGCACTCAAATCCATTAGCTCACAAACTTCACCCTATTACGGCCCAGTGTTAGTACTGTTAGTGATGTTGATTGTGTGGGCCGCAGATTCTGGGGCTTACTTCGTCGGTAAAGCGATAGGTAAAACGAAACTGATGCCTGCAGTGAGCCCTGCTAAAACCTTGGAAGGCCTAGTTGGTGGTTTAGTGACGACTATGCTCGTGGTTGCAGGTGTTATGTATTATTCGCCAGAGCAAGAACTGGGTTTAGTTGTGGCAGTGACCTTATTTGTTGCTTTAGTGTCAGCGCTGGGCGATTTATCTGAGAGTATGTTTAAGCGTGCGGCCTGTATTAAAGATTCTGGCACTATTTTGCCCGGTCACGGCGGCGTGCTCGACCGCATCGACAGCCTGACTGCAGCCTTGCCGGTGTTTACCCTGATCTACATTGCATTCTGGATGTAACGCTATGCAAAATATGGTGATTTTGGGTGCTACCGGTTCAATTGGTGCTAGTACCTTAAGCGTGATTTCGGCTAATCCATTGGCTTATAGCATCTATGGATTGGTGGCCAATGCGAGCGTTGATAAGATGCTGGCTTTGTGTGTAGCCCATAAACCGAAAGTCGCGCATATGGTGGATGAAGAGGCTGCGAAACAGTTACGCGCCGTTTTACCCGCTGCGCTCAATATCCAAGTCACTACTGGCATAAACGATTTACTCGGTTTAGTGACGGCTGCCGAAGTGGATACTGTAATGGCAGCGATTGTCGGGGCGGCAGGGCTAGTACCAACCCTTGAAGCCGTGAAGGCGGGAAAGCGAGTATTACTGGCCAATAAAGAAGCTTTAGTCATGTCGGGTGAGTTGTTTATTGAGGCGACTAAGCGCTCTGGTGCTGTGCTCTTGCCCGTGGACAGTGAGCATAATGCTATCTTTCAATGTTTACCCCTAGAAGTACAGGCTAACCTCGGCCGTTGCGATTTAGCTGCGTCGGGTATATCCCATATTTTGTTAACCGGTTCTGGCGGACCTTTCCTGCGGTCGGAACTTGCGACACTTGCGGCCATGACGCCTGCCCAAGCCTGTAAACACCCTAATTGGTCCATGGGACCTAAAATCTCTGTTGACTCCGCCACTATGATGAATAAGGGGTTAGAGTTCATTGAGGCGCGGTGGTTGTTTAATACTCAGGCTGAGCAACTTAAAGTGGTTATTCATCCGCAAAGCGTGATCCACTCTATGGTGCAGTACCGTGATGGTTCGGTTATCGCCCAAATGGGTAACCCAGATATGCGCACACCGATTGCCCATTGCATGGCTTATCCGCAAAGAATTCATTCGGGCGTTGAACCTTTAGATTTTTTCAAAGTCGGACAGTTAAGCTTTTATGAACCTGATTTTGAACGTTTCCCCTGTTTGGCTTTGGCTATGGAAGCGTGTGCCCAAGGCCAAGAGGCAACAACCGTACTAAATGCTGCCAATGAGGTAGCTGTTGAAGCATTCTTGCAGGGGCAAATTGGTTTTACGCAAATTGCAAAAGTGAATGAGGCTTGTTTAGTCACTGTGCCTAAACGTCCTATGGGCAGCATAGAAGATATTTTAGCCTTAGATGCGCAAACCCGCGTCTATGCGCGTGAGACATTAGCAAGCATCGCTTAGCAATAGCTGAGTGATTAAATTTATAACGTAAGGAGTGGGATGTTAGATTTTTTATGGAACTTAGGTTCTTTCATCGTTGCACTGGGTTTGTTAATTACTGCCCACGAATACGGCCATTTCTATATCGCGCGACGTTGTGGCGTGAAAGTCGAACGTTTCTCCATTGGTTTTGGTAAGGCTATTTGGCGCCGTGTTGGTAAAGACGGCACTGAATATGTGTTAGCCATGATCCCCCTTGGCGGCTATGTCAAAATGCTCGATGAGCGTGTTGAAGACGTTCCCGATGAATTAAAAGATCAAGCGTTCAATCGTAAAACCGTATGGCAACGTATTGCGATTGTGGCCGCAGGTCCAATTGCTAACTTTATTTTTGCCATCGTTGCCCTGTATTTTATGTATCTGATTGGTGTGCCATCACTTAAGCCTGTGATCACTTCGACGACCCCCGGGACTGCTGCTGCGCAAATTCAAATCACAGAGCCAATGCAAATAACGGCCATTTCCGGTCAGGCTGTGCGTAACTGGGAAGAAGTGAATTTAGCTTTAGTCGGCCACATAGGTGATGAAAGTCTGAGTGTATCGCTAACGCCATTGAATGGTTTGCAAGGTTTGGATTCTAGTGCGCGGTCTTATACCTTAGATACGCGTAATTGGCGTTTTGATCCTGAAAAAGAATCCCCGATTACGGCATTAGGGTTAGGGATTTATCGTCCCGAAATCGTTCCCACCATTGCTGCAATTAGTCCTGACAGTGCCGCTGCGAATAGTGAGCTAAAAGTCGGTGACACCTTAGTTGCTATAAATGGTAAAAATTATACCGATTGGCAGGCTTTTGTTGACATTATTCAACATTCTGCCAATGTGCCTGTGAGTTTAACTGTGCGTCGCAATGGCGAACAGTTTAATGTGGCAGTGACACCCTTAAGCAGTAAAAATGCCGATGGCCAAGAGATAGGTATGCTCGGGGTGAGCCCAACCCAAGCACAATGGCCAGACAATATGCGTTTACAACTTGAATATGGACCAATCGATTCTTTCGGTATAGCAGCGGATAAAACATGGCAACTTGTTGCTGTGAGCTTTAAGATGATTGGCAAATTATTTACCGGCGATGTGTCGGTGAAAAACCTGAGTGGACCCATTTCGATCGCACAGGGTGCGGGCAGTAGTGCAAACTATGGCTTGGTCTATTTTCTCGGGTTCCTCGCGCTCATCAGCGTCAATTTAGGCATCATTAACTTGCTGCCTTTACCTGTGCTCGATGGGGGACACCTGCTGTATTACTTTATTGAAGTAATAACTGGTAAACCTGTACCTGAAAAGGTGCAGGAAATAGGATTCAGATTTGGGGCAGCAATACTGCTGATGTTGATGAGCGTTGCGCTTTTCAATGATTTTGCCCGACTCTGAGCAAGGACAGACTAATAATTAGAAGTGCTCTATGAGATTGAATAAACTTTTTGCCTCGATGTTATTCGTCGGTGCGTCGTTTTCAGGGACTGTGTTGGCTGATACTTTCCAACCGTTTGAAGTGACCGACATCCAAGTTGAAGGTTTGCAACGAGTTGCACTCGGTGCTGCCTTGTTAAGCTTACCAGTAAAAGTAGGTGACACTGTTGACCAGTTAAGAATCCAGCAAGCGATTAAAAGCTTGTATGCATCGACTAACTTTGAAAATGTCTCCGTGAGCCGAGATGGCGGCGTATTAGTGGTGAAAGTCACTGAGCGTCCGACTATTAGTGCCGTGACATTCGATGGCAACAAAGACATTAAAGACGAACAGTTACAGGAAAGTCTGGACGGTTCTGGCGTTAAAGTCGGTGAGTCGCTCGATCGTACTATGTTGACCGGTATTGAAAAGGGTCTGCAGGATTTCTACTACGGCGTGGGTAAATACGGCGCGAAAGTGGAAGCCCAAGTGATTAACTTACCCCGTAATCGGGTTGAGCTGAAATTTAAGTTTACCGAAGGTTTAGCGGCCGAAATCCGCCAAATTAACGTGGTCGGTAACAAAGAGTTTACCGATGCTGAACTGATTGGCATGCTGGAACTTAAAGATTATGTGGCTTGGTGGGATCTGTTCGGCGAACGCCGTTATCAGAAGCAAAAGCTGCAGGCCGATCTTGAGACCATCAAAACCTATTATCACAATAAAGGTTATATC
The DNA here is from genome assembly GCF_019345515.1 of Shewanella sp. NKUCC06_TVS. NCBI lineage: Bacteria > Pseudomonadati > Pseudomonadota > Gammaproteobacteria > Alteromonadales > Shewanellaceae > Shewanella > Shewanella sp. NKUCC06_TVS. The sequence goes on from NZ_JAHKQX010000001.1 coordinate 328,758, forward strand.
CGCTTCGAAGTCACCTCGACTCAAGTGGCCATGACGCCTGACCGTAAAGGTTTATATATCACCATCAACGTAGATGAAGGTGAGAAGTATAAAGTTAAAGAAGTAAACCTGACGGGTGATTTGATGGGCCGTGAAGAGTTGATGAAATCAATTCTGCCAATCAAAGCGGGTGATATGTACAACGGCGGTGATGTGACTTTCACCGAAGAAATGTACAGCAAGTATTTAGGCCGCTTCGGTTATGCTTACCCTGAAGTGAAAACCTACCCTGAAATTGATGATAAGACTAAAGAAGTCACCTTAAACATCAATGTTAAACCGGGTAAACGTGTTTACGTACGGGCGATTAACTTCACTGGTAACACAGTGACTAAAGATGAAGTGATGCGCCGTGAGCTGCGTCAGATGGAAGGGGCTTGGTTAAACTCTGCGCAAGTTGAGCAATCTAAAGCGCGTCTTAACCGTTTGGGCTTCTTCGAAACCGTTGACACTGAAACCATTCAAGTGCCGGGTACTGATGACTTAGTTGATGTTGCGGTTAAAGTGAAAGAGCAGCCATCGGGCTCATTTAACGCGGGTGTCGGTTATGGTACTGAATCAGGCCTGAGCTTGCAGTTTGGTGTACAACAAAACAACTTCTTAGGTACAGGTAATCAAGCGGGTATTAGCTTGAGCACCAACAAGTACTCTAAAAACGTTAACTTATCCTATACCGATCCGTACTGGACAAAAGACGGTGTGAGTTTAGGCGGGAGCGTTTATTGGAGTGAGTTTGACGCCAATGAAGCTAACTTAGAACGCTATAAAAACAGTTCGTATGGTGTGGCGCTTAACTCGGGTTTCCCGATTAACGAATACAACCGTATCAATGGTGGTATTGGCTATCGTCACAACACGATTTCTGAGATCTCAGCTTATGAGCAGGCGCTGCGTTTCTATAACATCTATCGTGATGACGATCCAAACGCGGACTTAAGTTTCGATAACTTTGAACTCAGTCTGGGCTGGTATCGTAGCACCTTGAACCGTGGCACTTTCCCAACAGATGGCTCGTCCCAGCGTCTGAACGGCAAAATGACTTCGCCAGGGTCTGATTTACAGTATTTTAAGACAGACTTTGACACTAACTACTATTTCCCTGTTAACCGCAGTCAGAGCGTTGTGCTCTTGGCCCGTGGTCGATTAGGTTATGGTAACGGTTATGGTCAATTTAATGATAATGACCAAATTTTACCTTTCTGGGAAAACTATTACTCAGGTGGTAGTAGTTCGCTACGTGGCTTTAAGTCGAACTCTGTAGGTCCACGTTCATTCTATCTCTATCGAGGTAGTGAGCCGTGTGCACCGGATCCATCGGGCGATGGCTGTAGCTTGCCTGGCGATCCTAATAGTATCCAAGTCAGTTCTGGCCGCTCTATCGGTGGTAATGCCCTTGCAACGGCAAGTATGGAGTTGATTGTACCAACCCCATTTCTGGATGAGGCTTACACTAACTCAGTTCGTACTAGCTTCTTCGTCGATGCGGGTAACGTCTGGGATACTGAGTTTGATTACGAGTCATATCAAACACTTCCGGCGGACGAGTTTGCTAAGTTACAAGACTATAGTGATCCAGCTCGCCTGCGCGCCTCTTGGGGCTTGAGTGTTCAATGGTTATCACCTATGGGACCTATGGTGTTCAGCTTGGCGTGGCCGCTTAAAGAATATGAAGGTGACCAAACGGAGATCTTCTCTTTCAATATTGGCAAAACTTTTTAAAAGGCATACACTCGGCAAGTTTTGCTGACAATAACAAGGTAACAAGGAGTTTATTTTGAACAAGATGGTAAATTGCGCGCTGATGACGTTAGTTTTGTTAGGCGCGCCGTTAGTGGCACATGCTGAGAAAATTGCCGTAGTGGATATGGGCGCTGTGTTTGAACAGCTCCCACAACGTGAACAGATCTCCCAATCTCTGAAGAAAGAGTTTGGTGATCGCGTAGCTGATGTCCAAAAAATGCAAGAAGAAATGCGTTCTCTGATGGAGAAGCAGCAACGTGACGGTGCGTTAATGAACGATGCACAAAAAACAGAGCTGGTTCGTAAAATGGAATCGCTAAAATCTGAATATCAGTTAAAAGGCAAAGCATTGGATGAAGACCTACGTCGTCGCCAAGGTGAAGAGCAAAATAAACTGTTAGTTAAAGTGCAAAAAGCCATCAACACTATCGCTGAAAAAGACCAATATGATTTGGTATTACAACGTGGTGCTGTCATTTATGTTAAGCCTAACGCTGACATCAGTGGCAAAGTGGTTGAAGCCTTAAGCAAAGGCAAGTAATAGATGAATAGTGTGACTTTAAAAGAGCTATGCCTGTTATTAGACGGTGATATCCAAGGCGACGAAACGCTAATTATTAATAGTGTGGCGACCTTAGAAAATGCCAAGGCGGGTCAGATCTCTTTTTTAGCCAACAGTAAATACCGCTCTCAGCTTGAGGCAACTCAAGCGAGTGCGGTGTTATTGTCAGCTAAAGATGCGCAGGATTATCAAGGTACTGCGTTAATTGTAAAAGATCCATATGTCGGTTTTGCTCGTGTTGCTCAGTATTTGGACACTACACCCAAAGCGGCGGTGGGTATCCATCCTTCGGCACAAATTGATCCTTCAGCCCATTTAGGGGAAGGTGTCGCTATTGGCGCGAATGCTGTGATTGGTGCGAACGTCATTTTAGGTGAAAATGTGCAGATTGGTGCCGGTGTTGTGCTGGGACAAGATGTGGTTATTGGCTCAAAAACACGTTTGTGGGCTAATGTCACCGTCTATCACGATGTGCATTTAGGACAGGATTGTATTATCCATTCGGGTGCCGTATTAGGCTCAGATGGTTTTGGTTATGCTAACGAACGTGGTCAGTGGATTAAAATTCCGCAGACAGGTGGCGTGCGTATTGGCGATCGGGTTGAGATTGGTGCTAATTCAACTGTAGATCGTGGGGCATTAGGCCATACAGAGATCCACGATGGTGTGATTATTGATAACCAAGTGCAAATTGCCCATAACGATATAATCGGCGAAAATACTGCTATTGCAGGCAGTACTACTGTTGCTGGCAGTGTCACTATTGGTAAATATTGTATTATTGGCGGTAGCTGTGCCATCGCAGGTCATTTGAGCATTGCCGATGGTGTGCATGTGTCTGGTGCTACCAATATCACCACTAATATGCGTGAGCCTGGCTTATACTCTTCTGCCACCGTGGCAATGGACAATAAACTTTGGCGTAAAAATACAGTTCGTTTCCGTCAGTTAGATGAACTGTTCCAGCGTGTTAAAACGTTGGAAAAAAATTTAAAAACACCAGATTAATTGCCCCAAGGCAATTTGAGGAACTCGGTTCGTGTCTAATCAAATGAACACTATGGATATTAAAGAAATACTTAAATATCTACCCCATAGATATCCATTCCTATTGATCGATCGTGTGCTTGATTACACTCCTGGTGTTAGTCTGCAGGCGATCAAAAACGTTTCAATAAATGAGCCATTTTTTCAGGGACATTTCCCGATACAACCTGTGATGCCAGGTGTGCTTATTTTAGAAGCGATGGCACAGGCAACTGGCCTGTTAGCCTTTAAAACGATGAGTAGTGATGTACCACCACCAGGTGTGTTGTATTACTTTGCTGGTATTGATAATGCGCGTTTTAGACGTGTGGTTGAGCCAGGAGATCAAATTCATTTTGATGTCAAAATGATTAAAGAGCGCCGCGGGATTGGCGTTTTCTACGGTGAGGCCAAAGTGGATGGTGAAGTGGTTTGTTCCGCTGAAATCATGTGTGCCCGCAGAGAGATTAGTCAGTGATAGATACATTAGCGTTTGTGCATCCCGATGCAAAAATTGGCAATAACGTCACTATTGGCCCTTGGACCTATATCGGTGCGGGCGTCGAAATTGGTGATGATTGTTGGTTGAGTTCCCATGTGGTGGTCAAAGGTCCAACGATTATCGGCAAAGGGAATCGTATTTTTCAATTCGCCTCCGTTGGTGAAGAATGCCAAGACAAAAAGTACGCTGGTGAGCCGACACGACTGATCATTGGCGACAATAACGTCATCCGTGAAAACGTGACCATTCACCGCGGTACGGTTCAAGATAACAGTGAAACCCGTATTGGGTCGAATAACCTGTTTATGAACTATGTGCATATCGCCCATGACTGTGTGGTCGGCGATAATGTCATCATGGCGAATAACGCATCTATTGCTGGTCACGTGCACGTCGGTGACTGGGCGATTTTAGGCGGTATGACAGGTGTGCATCAGTTTGTGCATATTGGTGCCCATGCATTTACTGCTGGTTGTTCTTTAGTACTGCAGGATGTGCCTCCCTTTGTGATGGCAGCGGGTCAACCGACGGTGCCTCGCGGCTTAAATAGTGAGGGTATGAAGCGTCGAGGTTTTTCTAAAGAAAGCCAGTTAGCCGTGCGTCGTGCTTATAAAACCTTATATCGTAGTAGTTTAACGGTAGAAGAAGTGATTGAAGCATTAGCTGAAGATGCGCAGAACGATGAGCAAGTCAAATTACTGCTTGAGTTTGTAAAGTCATCGAGTCGCGGCATTATTCGCTAACTTGATGACCACATGACAACAAAAGGGCATTTTTATGCCCTTTTGTATTATTGGTTTAAGCCTTTTTTGTGGTAGACGTAGTCGTTAAAAATGCGTTTATTCATCAATGCATTCGACCATAAATGAGCTTAGTCATTAATTGAATCATTAACTTAACATAAGTGTAGGCTTGGAACGATGTATTTTAGGTGCGGTTTACCTCTTCATCCAATGCCATTAATTCATGAGACGTGATTGGTTTATGAGCAATAAAACTCCATTAGTGTTTGCCATGGTTGCCGGAGAACTCTCAGGCGATATTTTAGGTGCAGGTTTAATGGCTGCGCTGCAAAAGACCCATCCCGATGCGCGCTTTGTCGGTATCGGTGGACCCCGCATGGAAGCCCTAGGCTTCAAATCCCTGTTTGCGATGGAAGAACTCGCAGTGATGGGAATTGTTGAAGTGTTATCCCGTCTACCTCGCTTATTAAAAGTGCGGTCATCCTTGATTAAAGAGATCACCGCGCTTAAGCCCGATTGTTTTATTGGCATAGATGCACCGGATTTTAATATAGGCCTCGAGCTTAAACTTAAAGCGCGCGGTATTAAAACCGTCCATTATGTGAGCCCATCCGTGTGGGCATGGCGCCCAAAACGTATATTCAAAATCGCGAAGGCGACCCATATGGTGTTGTCGCTATTGCCTTTTGAGAAAGCTTTTTATGACAAGCATCAAGTACCTTGCACCTTTGTGGGTCATACCTTAGCGGATGATATTCCGTTGCGAAGTGATAAAGCGGCGGCACGCCAGTTACTCGAACTCGATGCCGATGCAGAATATTTAGCGATTCTACCTGGATCCCGTGGTGGCGAGTTAAAGCAACTGGCTGAGCCTTTCGTGAAGGCGGCTTTACTGATTAAACAGAACTTCCCTGATATACGTTTTGTGACGCCACTGGTAAATCAAAAGCGCCGTGAGCAATTTGAGCAAGCGTTGAAGGATTTTGCACCCGATCTCGAAATTCATATGGTCGAAGGCCAGTCGCGCGAAGTCATGGCGGCTGCCGATGGCATTTTATTAGCATCTGGTACCGCGACGTTAGAAGCCATGTTGGTCAAGCGTCCAATGGTGGTGGCTTATCGTGTTAGCCCTATGACCTATTGGATTGCTAAGCGCATGATGCAGGTCGAGTGTTTCTCGTTACCGAATCTACTGGCTGGAAAAGATCTCGTCCCTGAGCTCATTCAAGAAGATTGCACGCCAGAGAAAATAGCTGCGGCGGTCACAGTCGAGTTAAATCGAGATTTTACGCCGCTCAAAGCTGAGTTTGATGCCCTGCACCAAGTGTTACGCCGTGATGCGAGCTTAAAAGCCGCTGAAGCGGTAATGGCACTGGTTGAGTCTAAACCAAGTCATGCTAAAACGCAGGAGGCTAACTAGTGGCAACTTTTAAAAGTTTAACCGACGCCGATTTGCTGACCTTTTCGACGGGTTTGATTGCTGGTGTGGATGAAGTCGGCCGTGGGCCTTTAGTTGGTGATGTGGTGACTGCGGCTGTGATTTTAGATCCAAACAAGCCCATCAGTGGTCTGAATGATTCCAAGAAACTCAGTGAGAAGCGTCGCGAAGCTTTGTTTGATGAGATTTGTGAAAAAGCCCTGTGTTATCACGTGGGCCGCGCAAGTCCTGCTGAAATCGATACGCTTAATATCTTGCATGCCACTATGTTGGCAATGCAGCGCGCGGTTGCAGGGCTTAAGATTGCGCCTGCGTTGGTGTTAGTCGATGGCAATCGCAGTCCGGCATTTGTTGCCCATAATGGCGTCTCGCTTACCAGTCACAGCATCATTAAAGGTGATGGTTTAATTGCCAGTATTAGTGCCGCATCGATTATCGCCAAAGTGACGCGTGATCGTGAGATGGATGTGCTCGATGCTGCTTATCCGCAATACGGTTTTGCTAAGCATAAGGGCTATCCGACTAAGGCGCATTTTGAGGCCATCGCCGAACATGGGGTGTTTGACCAATATCGTAAAAGTTTTAAACCCGTCAAGGCATTACTGGGACTGTAAGCTGTGCTCCCAAGCTACCTGAAGATACGAGTTTCAGGTTGTTTGGGTATAAGTTCCCGTTATCCAGCAAAGTCACTGGCTCTGGCTGCGTGACTTTGTTAGTCTGCTTTCTAGTTATTGTTAACCTGCTATTCAAAGATAATCCTAATTATGTCCGATCCTCGTTTTGTGCATCTTCGTGTCCACAGTGACTTCTCTATGACCGATGGCGTGGCTAAGGTCAAGCCTATTTTGGCGCAGGTGGAAGCGCAGGGAATGGCCGCGGTCGCCTTGACTGACCAAAATAACTTTTGTGGTTTGGTGAAGTTTTACAGTGGTTGCCATGGTGCGGGGATCAAGCCGATTATTGGTGCCGATTTTTGGATGCAAGTGCCCGGATTTGAAGGCGAATTATGCGCCTTAACCATCATTGCGATGAACAATGTCGGTTATCAGAATCTGACTCAAATCATCAGTCAAGCCTATTTGCGTGGCCAAGTGGCCGGCCGTGTAGTGATAGACCAAGAGTGGTTACTCACTTATAACGAAGGCATTTTGCTGTTATCGGGCGCCAAAGAAGGCGATCTGGGTAAGGCACTGCTCAAGGGCAATGGCACACAAGTCGAATCTTTATGCGACTTTTATCAGACCCATTTCACTGACCGTTATTTCCTCGAACTTATCCGCACAGGTCGACCCGATGAAGAGCGTTATCTGCATATGGCTGTGGCCTTAGCGCAGGAGAAGGGCATCCCTGTGGTGGCTACTAATCAGGTGGTGTTTCTTAAACCCGAAGATTTTGATGCCCACGAAATTCGGGTGGCAATTCACGATGGCTTTACCCTTGCCGATCCTCGCCGACCTAAAAAATACAGTGAACAGCAGTATTTGCGTAGCGAAGAGGAAATGTGTGAACTATTCGCCGACATTCCTGCGGCGTTGTCGAACAGTGTCGAAATCGCTAAACGCTGTAATGTCACGATTCGTTTATACGAATATTTCCTGCCTAATTTCCCGACGGGCGATATGTCCATTGAAGACTTTCTGGTCGACTGTTCGAAGAAGGGTCTTGAAGAGCGGCTCGAGTTTTTGTTCCCTGATCCTGAGGTGCGCGCCGAGAAACGCGGCGAATACGATGAGCGCCTCGACATTGAACTTAAAGTGATCAACCAGATGGGGTTCCCCGGTTACTTCTTGATCGTGATGGAGTTCATCCAATGGGGTAAAGATAACGGTATTCCAGTAGGGCCTGGTCGTGGCTCGGGCGCGGGTTCACTCGTGGCCTATGCGCTTAAGATTACCGACTTAGACCCATTGGAATTTGACTTACTGTTCGAGCGATTCCTCAACCCTGAGCGGGTTTCTATGCCCGACTTTGACGTCGACTTTTGCATGGATAGACGTGATGAAGTGATCGACCATGTGGCCGAATTGTACGGCCGCGAAGCGGTATCGCAAATCATCACCTTCGGAACGATGGCGGCAAAAGCGGTTATTCGTGACGTTGGCCGTGTGCTGGGTCATCCCTATGGCTTCGTTGACCGAATTTCTAAACTCATTCCACCAGAACCTGGGATGACGCTGGCGAAGGCTTTTGAGGTCGAGCCAGCCCTGCAAGAATCCTATGATGCCGATGAAGACGTAAAAGATCTGATCGACATGTGTCGCAAGCTCGAAGGTGTGACGCGTAACGCGGGTAAACACGCGGGTGGTGTGGTGATTGCACCAACAAAAATTACCGATTTTGCGCCACTCTATTGCGATGCTGAAGGTAAAAACCCAGTAACGCAATTCGATAAAAACGACGTTGAAACCGCAGGTTTAGTTAAATTCGACTTTTTGGGTTTACGCACTTTGACCATTATCGACTGGGCACTGGAAATGGTGAACAAGGTCGAGGTCAAAAACGGTCGCCCACCTGTGCGTATCGAAGCGATTCCGTTAACGGATGCGGCATCTTTCCGCTTGTTGCAAAAATATGAAACCACGGCGGTATTCCAGTTGGAATCCCGTGGTATGAAGGATTTGATTAAGCGTCTGCAGCCCGACTGTTTTGAAGACATGATCGCACTGGTGGCATTGTTCCGCCCTGGGCCTTTGCAATCGGGCATGGTAGATAACTTCATCGAGCGTAAGCATGGGCGCGAGGAAGTATCGTATCCCGATTCTCAGTACCAGCATGAATCACTAAAAGAACTGCTATCACCGACCTACGGCATTATTCTGTATCAAGAGCAAGTGATGCAGATTGCACAGGTGTTGTCGGGTTACACCCTTGGCGGCGCCGACATGTTGCGCCGTGCTATGGGTAAGAAAAAGCCCGAAGAGATGGCCAAGCAGCGCAGTATCTTTAAAGAGGGCGCAATCAATAACGGCGTCGACGGCGACTTGTCGATGAAGATCTTCGACTTAGTGGAAAAGTTCGCCGGCTACGGTTTTAACAAATCTCACTCAGCCGCCTATGCGCTTGTGTCTTATCAGACCTTATGGCTAAAAACCCATTATCCTTCGCAGTTTATGGCGGCGGTAATGTCGGCTGATATGGACAACACAGATAAAATTGTGACTTTGGTCGATGAATGCGAGCGTATGGGATTACCGCTCATTCCTCCGGATGTGAACAAAGGCTTGTTCAAATTTACCGTCGATGATGATTTGCGCATCGTTTATGGCATTGGCGCCATTAAAGGCGTGGGTGAAGGTCCAGTTGAATCGATTTTAGAGGCCCGTAAAGATGGCCCCTTCGTGGATCTATTCGATTTCTGTGCCCGTATTGATTTGAAAAAGCTCAATAAGCGCGTGATTGAAAAGCTGATCTGCGCGGGCGCACTCGATACTCTAGGGCCGCATCGTGCGTCTATGATGGCAACCTTGCCCGAAGCGATTCGCGCTGCTGATCAACATGCCAAAGCCGAGGCGATTGGCCAACACGATATGTTTGGTTTGCTCAACAGTGAACCCGAAGACAGTAAGCAGCAGTTTGTCGAATGTACCCCATGGCCAGATAAAATTTGGCTCGAAGGCGAGCGCGAAACCTTAGGTTTGTATTTGACTGGTCATCCGATCAATCAATATTTAAAAGAGCTGAAGCATTACACGTCCGGTCGCTTGAAAGATGTGCATCCCACCGAACGCGGTAAAACTGCTAAGGCTGCGGGGTTAGTGGTGGCAACGCGAGTGATGCTGACCAAGCGCGGCTCGAAAATGGGCCTGTTGACACTCGATGATAAGAGCGCACGTCTTGAAATCATGTTGTTTACCGAAGCCTTTGAAAAATTTAATCATCTGCTGGAGAAAGACCGCATCCTCATTTGTGAAGGTGAGGTGAGTTACGATGATTTTGCCGGCGGCAACCGCATGACGGCGCGTAACATCATTGATATCAGTGAGGCGCGCAGCCACTTTGCCAAGGCGCTGGAAATTGATATGGATGGCAGCGAGTTAACGCCATCGGCGTTAGACACTTTCGAGCAAGCCCTAAGCCCGTGGCGTAACGGTGCTGTGCCTGTGGTGATCAATTACACTCAAGCTCAAGCCAAAGGTCAGTTTAGGTTAGCCGATGCTTGGCGAGTGAATCCGACCGATGATTTGATGCTCTCGCTCGAATCGCTGCTCGGGCCAAACAAGGTGCGAATTTTATTCTAATGTTGGTGAATGTCTTAGGTGCAAACAGATGAAGTTAACTTATGTCGGTTAAGCTTGACGAAGCGTCGACTGCTGGCGATCTCAGCGCGCATATCTGTGATTTTTTGGCTGCGCAATCCTTAGCGCCTGACAGCAAGTTAGTACTGGCTTACAGTGGTGGGGTTGATTCCGAAGTCTTGGCCTTTGGTTTAAGCCAGTTTGCACGGCAACATCCGGAGTTTAATTATCAGCTAGTGTATGTACACCATGGCCTAAGCGATAACGCTGAGGCTTGGGCACAGCATTGCCTTGAGCGGGGCCAGTATTACGACCTGCCCGTGACGGTTGAGCGAGTCGCGGTTAATCGTGGGCCAAGATTGAGCCTTGAAGCTGAAGCGCGCAAAGTGCGTTATCAGGCGATTGAGCGGCATTTAAGTGCCAATGATGTGTTGCTGACGGCTCACCATGAAGATGATCAGCTTGAGACTATCTTACTGGCGCTGAAACGTGGACAAGGACCAAAAGGATTGGCGGCCATGGGACAAGTTCAAGCATTAGCACAAGGCAAACAACTGCGGCCGTTATTGGATATCAGCCGTGAGCAAATTGAAGCCTACGCGAAACATCAAGGCTTAGTGCATATCGAAGATGAAAGTAATCAAGACGATAAGTACGATCGAAATTTTTTACGCTTAGAAATCATTCCCCGCTTAAAAGCGCGTTGGCCGAGTATTGCGACAACTGCGAGTCGCAGTGCGGCATTGTGCGCCGAACAACAGGCGACGCTGGATTTACTGGTGAGTGAACGTTTACCTTTATGGTTAACCCAAGCGCCTTACCATACTCAAAGTGTATTCAAGCTCGATGGTTTTGCCGAACAGTCAGCCGACTGGCAAGCGTTACTCTTGCGGGGTTTTATTGAATCCCAAGGGTTCGCCTTGCCCTCAAAGGTGCAGCTTAAGCAAATCATCACTCAGCTTCTTAACGCGAAAGACGATGCTAAAGTGCATATTCGAGTGGGTGAGTGTGAAATCCGTCGCTTTGCTAATCAAGTCTATTTATTCAAGTATCAAACTCACAAACGTCACACTCAGCCTGTGAGTTGGACATTGCCACAGCATGACTTTATTTCTTTATTACAGGGAGATAGTACCGAATTAGTCGTGTCGCCTGCGGGCTTAGCGAATGGTGAGCAGATTAGGCTGATAGTGATAAAACAAGGTCCCAGAGTCCGTTTACCTTGGCCTGATGAAGTGGTCAGTGTGCGTTATCAACTTGCGGGGCAATTTCGCTGCCACCCGCATTCTCGGGGTAAGGGGCGAGAATTAAAGAAACTGTGGCAAGAGTTTGCCATTCCGCCTTGGGTACGCGAAAAGGTGGGGTTTGTGTTTTATGGCGAGCAACTGGTGATGGCAATTGGACTGTGGGTTGAAAAGGGCTTTATTGTTGAGTCGAATGGACTTGGTTTACAGGTGTTTGTTGAGGAAGCAAAGGAATTCTAGTCGAGAGTTAATCTTGGAATATTGGTGTGTTCTAGGAAAGCGAGAGGAGAGTGGAACGCAGCGCGTCAGTTTGATTTAGACCTTTATGGGGTACGCGCTGCGAGTGAGTTATCGCATTTCATTTGGCATCCCTGCGCGTGTTAAACTAATTGATTTTGGCTGAGTTTATAGCAGTTACGTCCGGCTGCTTTGGCTTGATAAAGTGCCTTATCGGCAAGTTCATAAAGTTGTTCGGCTTCAATGGTATCGTGTGATTCTGCCGCCCCTAAACTACAGCTCACCCCAAATTGATTGAAACTACTGTGCTGATTAATTACCGAGACAATCCGTTCACATAACAAGCCAGCCGCATGAATATTGCCTTGGACAATAATGACGAATTCATCACCACCAATCCGGAAGGCTTGATCTGTATTGCGTATGGTTGCACGAATGATGTCACCAAATTCCTTCAGAATATAGTCACCACATTTATGGCCGAATTTATCATTAAGTTGTTTAAAGTTATCAAGATCGAGCACTATGAGAGCGACGGCTCCTTGTTTTCGATGGGCTCTGGCGGTCGCATTACTGAGACTCTGACTGTAATAATGGCGATTGCCTAAGCCAGTGAGCGAGTCAAACATAGCTTGCATCGACATTTCTTGATATTGCAACGCATTTAATAAAGGTTGCAATAACAGCGGTTCAATATCCTGTAAGTTTGAGGTTTGTGATGGCGTAAATGGCGTCACCAGTTGGTACTGAATCGTTAATGGCATTCCTGCACACATGAGCTGTCGTTTGACGCTGATACCATAACGTTTGCCCCAGCTGAATTTGTGCTCGCCATAGGTTAAGCGCACGCCTTGGATCGGCAAGTGTTGTCCCAGCACTTTGCCATAGCAGGCAAAGACTGTCCTAGGATCTAAACTGGCATGCAGTTGTTGGATCACTTGTATCAAGTCCAATGGATTATCATTGGGACTATAATGTTCTGTTTGATAGCGATATTCGTCGGGATACAGCTCGGTCGCTAGGCCAAAGTCCATAATCATCACTCCAGCAAATGTTAGTGCGATACATCTCTAACCTAGTCTAAGCAAATACCGTGCCGCAATATTTGTTAATAAAATTTGTCTTTGTTAGTCATTCAGTTAAGCTTAAAACTGAGAGTTAGATTTTTTGACACGTCAGCATTTTGACAGGAGTCATAGCCCCAATGGAACATAGCTTTTTAATCCAAGTATTACTTATGCTCGTGATTGCCATTGTGGCCATTGCTGTGCTGCGTCGTTTGGGCCTACCCGCAATTCTGGCTTATTTACTCACAGGGGTTGTGAGTGGCCCGAGTGGTTTTCATTGGTTTACCCAGCATCAAATGCAATCTGTCGCCGAGCTTGGCGTTGTGCTGCTGATGTTTACCTTAGGCTTAGAGTTCTCTGTGCCGCGGCTGTGGGCCATGCGCCGGACTGTATTTGGCTTAGGCAGTGCGCAGATGGTGATCACGACCCTGTTGACCATGGGCATGGCCCTATTGTGCGGCCTGAATTGGGTTGAAGCCTTGGTTATCGGTGCTGCCATCGCGTTGTCATCTACTGCTATTGTCCTCAAATTACTCAATGAACAGGGATGGCTGAGGCGCCGCCACGGCGAACTCTCCGTCAGCGTGCTTTTGTTCCAAGATTTAGCGGTTGTGCCGTTGTTGATCCTATTGCCATTACTGGCCAATGGCGGCGAACCTTTGATGGTCGCGGACATCGCCTTTGCCTTGCTCAAAGGCATATTGGCCTTTTTCCTCTTAATGGCGTTTGGTAAGTGGGCGTTGCCGCGGATATTTGATGAGGTTGCGCGTTCTCGCTCCAATGAGCTGTTTGTATTATCGACCTTAGTCGTTGCGCTTGTCACAGGGGCTTTTACTCAGTGGCTAGGATTATCTATGGCGCTGGGGGCATTTATGGCGGGTATGCTGCTGGGAGAAAGCCAGTATCGCCGCCAACTTGAGGCGGATATACGACCGTTTCGTGATCTATTGATGGGGCTGTTTTTCATCTCCATTGGCATGATGCTGGACTTTACCTTAGTGATACGTTTCTGGTGGCAGATACTGCTGATCTTAGTGGCTGTTGTGCTAGGTAAGGCGCTGATCATTCATGGCATTTTAAGATTAGTAGGTGAGCCTTTTCGAATTGCGATGAGTACGGCTATGAGCTTAGCTCAAGTGGGGGAGTTCAGTTTTGTGGTATTGGCTTTAGCGGTCAACTATCAACTTTTAAATAATGAGATCAGTACCATATTAGTCATGGTCGCCGTGCTTTCCATGGCAATAGCTCCTTGGTTAGTTCGTCATAGTGTGGATATTGCTAAGTGGGCGCTGGGGATCCGTCAGGCAAAGCATGTGGATGAAGCTGTGCCATTGATGATGGATGATCATGAGCTGGTGATGATTTTTGGTTACGGCCGAGTAGGACAAACCATTGCCCGTTTTTTAAAAACTGAAGCTGTACCCTATCTGGTATTGGATCTCGATCCAACGCGCGTCACTGAAGCGCGTCGTGCGGGCGAACCTATTTATTTCGGTGATGTGTGTAAACGGGCAATTTTAAAACAAATGGGCGTTAAACAGGCCAAGATGATCGTTATCACTTTTTGTGAGTCACGTAGTTTAGAAGAAGTCTTACCTTTATGTAAGTTATTGGCACCAGAGGCTAAAATTTTAGTTAGAACCAAAGACGACAGCGATCTAGACTTGCTTAAAAAGGCGGGAGCTAATCAAGTGATCCCTGAGTCTTTAGAGGGGAGCTTGATGTTAGTATCGCAGGTACTACACCAATGTGGTGTGCCATTGGCACGGATCCTAAAACGGCTAGAATCTGAGCGGCGCAATCATTATCAATTTTTACACGGCTTCTTTTCCGGCACAGAAACTGATTTTACTTTAGAGTCATTGCATGCGGTGGCATTACCGCGTGGGGCTGATGCGATTGGTAAAACCGTTGCCGATATCTTGTGGGAAACATTGAAAGTAGAGTTAAGGGCGATTCGTCGCAATGGCGCCGAAGTGGAACATCCTGAGCAGGACTGGGTTTTTCGTGCAGGGGATATCTTACTGATAGTGGGTAAACCACGACGACTTGAGAAAGCTGAGGCTAAGCTCTTACATGGCTAAAGGCCTGAGGTTCACTCTTTTGAGATGGATGAAAATGCAGATATAAAAATGCCGACATAGTGTCGGCATTTTTGTCTGGAACTTGTTAACTTAAATTAGACAAAGTCTAATTACAGAATAACTACGTTCGCAGCTTGAGGACCTTTTTGGCCTTGTTCGATGTCAAAAGAAACCTTTTGACCTTCAGCAAGAGTTTTAAAGCCTTCTGAAACGATTGCGCGGAAATGAACGAATGCGTCAGCGCCACCATTGTCAGGAGAAATAAAACCAAAACCTTTATCTTCGTTAAACCATTTAACTACACCAGTAGTTTTAGACATGAATGTCTCCAAAATTTTCAAACAAATAATTCGCAATTATGCGGTATGTTAGCCAGAAATAGAATTATTTACATTGATGATAAGTTATGAGTGGAAAGCTTCATGACAGCAAAAAAAATATTACAGGCGTAGCGAAGGTTTTCAAATACATAATATTGCTTATAAATAGGTCTGAATCACAGGCCGGAGTGCAGATTAACATACTCTAGGGGTTTGTATAGTTTTATTTTTAAATACCTCTCATATTGAAACTGCTTTTTTGCGACTTATTGAGTGCGGAATTAGATATAACTATTAATATTCAACTATTTAGATTTTGTTTTTGATTGTTATCTAGTGTGAAAGTTTTTTTATGTTTGCCATGACTGACTTGCGATTAACCTTTCAATCCGTTCCATTAGGTTTAAATGCGGCTTGTATGCTTAGGTAAGGATTCTGTCATGATTCGTTACGTTATTGAATTGTTACTTATTTGTGGTTAATGGTATTCTCGTCATCCAATAAAAACGTGCTTGAGCTATGGATTCAGGGCGATAACTTTAGATTGAATATAATTAAGAATGGAGAATGACGTTGAAAACAGTACTAAAACGGATTGGACTTGGCAGCTTAGTCTTAGTGCTGTTATTAGTGGCGCTGGCCGTCCATGAATGGTTTGCGAAAAAGCCGTTTTTCTTTCGCGCATTTCTAGACCACAGTGTGGTCAAGATGGCTTTCGAAAGCCCTGAGACCTTAACCTCATTGGGATTCTTGGAATCGGTAGGGATTACAGGCCATAACGCAGAGTTGGATGACGATAGTCCTGAGGCGATGGATAAGACTTTCGCGCAAGTGCGAGATCTGCGTGAAACCCTATTGAGCTATTCCGATGCGGATTTAGATGAAAATCAACGTATCTCCAAGGATATCGCCCTATATCTTGCCGATTTTGCGCTGATCTCTGAGCCGTATCGTTACCATAACTATCCGCTGAATCAGTTGTTTGGCGTGCAAAACGGTTATCCCAGCTTTATGCAGGCGCAGCACCAAGTGCATTCTGTGGGCGATGCTGAAAACTATCTGTCGCGTTTACAAAAAGTGAAACTTAAGTTTGCGCAAACTCTCGAAGGCTTAAAAATTCGTGAGGCTAAGGGGATTATCCCGCCAAAGTTTGTGATTGAGCGTGTTCTGACCGAGATGAATGAGTTTGTCGCGACGCCGATTCAAGACAATATTCTCTACAGTTCCTTCAAAACTAAATTGGCTGACACGGATATCAGTGCCGATGAGCAAGCACGGTTATTGGCAGCGGTGGAAGCGGACATTAAAGGTTACGTGCATCCAGCGTATCAATTATTTATCGACTACCTTACCCAGCTACAAGCCAAAGCTGGGACGGATGATGGTTATTGGGCGCTGCCAAATGGCAACCTTGCCTATGAGCAATTGCTGAAGTTCTTTACGACCACTAATTACACTGCGGACGAAATCCATGCCAAAGGGCTCGCTGAAGTAGATCGCATTCAAAATGAAATCATGACTATCTTAGCCGCTGAAGGTTACGATATAAGCCAAGGTTTCTCGGTCGCGATTGAAGCATTAGCCGCCGATCCTAAGTTTTACTACGAGGATAGCGATGCGGGTAGGGCGCAAATCCTCGTTGATTATCAAGCGATTCTTGATGAAGTGAATGCGGGACTCGGTGATGCCTTCCGTATTCGACCCGAAGCGGGCATGGAAGTGGTGCGTATTCCTGAGTTTAAAGAGAAAACGGCACCGGGTGCCTATTATCAGCAGCCCGCGATTGACGGTAGTCGTCCAGGGCGTTTCTATGCCAATTTATATGACATCAAGGCCACGCCTAAATACGGTATGCGCACTTTAGCCTACCACGAGGGGATCCCTGGGCATCATTTCCAAATTGCAGTGGCGATGGAGTTAGAAGGTATGCCACTTATTCGTAAGATGGCGCCTTTTACGGCGTACATTGAAGGTTGGGCTTTATATAGTGAACGTTTGGCGTGGGAGCTTGGTTTTCAAAAGGATCCCTTTGATAATATAGGTCGTTTGCAGGCTGAGTTGTTCCGCGCTGTGCGTCTAGTGGTAGATACGGGTATTCACCATAGCCGTTGGACTCGCGAGCAAGCGATTGACTATATGAAGAAAAATACTGGCATGTCCGATCGTGATGTCACGGCTGAGATTGAGCGTTATATCGTTATGCCAGGCCAAGCGACGGCCTATAAAGTCGGCATGATGAAAATTCTCGAACTGCGCGAAAAAGCCAAGTTGGCCTTAGGTGATAAGTTCGATCTCAGGGATTTCCACGATGTAGTTCTGAAGAATGGTGCAGTTCCTTTGGATATCTTAGAAACATTAGTCGATCGCTACATTGTTGATAAAAAAAGTGCTGATACAAAAAATGCTGAGGCCAAAGCCACAGACGCTAAAGCGCAAGTTTAGCATTTGGTTGTAGTGGTTAACGCTAAGCAATTGATAATAAGTAATTATTTATCAATTACTTTACTCTTGGTAAAGCTCATACCCTGTCTGCGAATAAGTGTGTTCTCTTATCTTGCAGGCAGGGTGGGTTTATCGATAGAGGCTATCATTCTGGCTTTCGGCCAAGGCTTTCAATACAATCCCACACAACTTATTGATAAATGTCGCGCGGCAATGGCTTGCTATTGCTCGGAGTTGATATTTTTAGTTTCAAGGTTTTTACATGAATCGCTTGTCCCCCCAAGATCCTATCCAATTGACTCGAACCACGATTGAGTCATTATTCACGCCGCCAACCTTAATGCGTGCCCGTGATTATGTGATGAAAGGACGGGTGTTGAGCGCCAAAGCGAACGCCGATTTTCGTCATATTGAAGGTCGTGTCATGGGGACGGAATCCCAGCCCTATCGGCAGGATATTCGCCTTGTCAGCATGAACCATAAGTTGATCATGAATGGCTTCTGTTCATGTCCCGCCACTGGGCATTGCAAACATATTGCTGCCGTACTTTACAGTTTACTGAGTGATAGAACCGTTGAAGATCAACGTATTGCTCAGTGGTTACATCTGCTAGACGAAAGTGATGATCTCACGGTTTCAAATGTTGATTTACTCTACGACGATCGCGTGCTGTACGTGTTATCTAAAGATGATAACGGTGTCTTTCTTGAGCTAAGAAAAGGCAAGTTGGCGAAGAATGGTGGCTATAACAAAGGCTCGAAAATCGCTTTATCCGACGTGCAATATTACATGCCTGCTTGGATTGGTGCTGAAGACGTGCTCATCATCAATCTCATCATGTCTACCCGTCGCCACGGTGCCTCGCGTCTGTATCTTAAAGCTCAGTTAGGTGCCATGGCACTGGAAAAAATGCTCGTCACTGGGCGGTGTTTTTGGGAGGAGAGCCGTTTACCGCTCACCCGAGGTGAAGCGAGCAAGCCTGAATTCATTTGGCTAGATAAGGATGCCGAGCATAAACAAATGCAGTTAATGCTGCCCAATAAAGACAATTGGGAGCTTATCCCCTGTGAGCCACCGACTTATATTGATTTAGATTATTTTAAAGTGGGCGCATTAGACACAGAGATCAGTGTTGAAAAGCTGTTATTACTCAGTCAGATGCCGCCAGTGCCTAGCTCTCAGATTGAACTGGTGAGCCACAAACTGATTAAGCATTTTTCGGCGAAAACGGTACCTACGCCTGCTTTGATTGATTTTGTCGAGCTGCAAGTGCCGCTTCAAGTTAGGTTGACCTTAACCTCGCAGGATTTACCTGAGTTTGCTATGGCGCAGCCATTAGTGCTGCTGGAATTTGTCTATCAAGATGTGGTGCTCGGCGGCCAATATCCCGACGAGCCCTTGTCCTTAGTCACCCATCAAGGCAAAACCTATCAAATCGCGCGTCAACTCGATGCGGAAATGGATGCGATTAATCGTTTGATGGCATTGGAACTGGTGGAGCTTGCGCCTTCTTTTATCCCTAACAGTGGCAGCTATGTCAGCATTTGGGGGTTAGGTTCACTGCCTGAAACGATTGATGCTTGGTTGCACTTTATTCAACAGGAAATCCCGGCGCTAGAGGCTTTAGGTCACCAAGTGCATTTTGCCGACAATTTCAGCTTAAATGTCATTGATACTCCGCTGGCGATTGAGCTGGATGATACGCAAGAGGGTTGGTTTTCTCTGTCACTGAATGCTGACATTGATGGTCAAATAGTGCCTATGTTGCCTTTAATTGCCACTTGGCTTAAGCAGTACGGTGAGCCCGCCGATGATGCAGAACTGCTGTTACCAAGCCCAAATGGTGATTGGTTAAAAGTCAAAGCCAGCGTGATTAAGCCGCTGATCAGCATTATTTTAGAACTGTTCGATAGCCACAAAGGCAACAGCGTGTCTTTGCCTAAATACCGTGCCCACCTATTAAATGATTTTGCCGACAGTGATATTCGTTTGCTTAATGGTGAACGAGTGCGCAGTTTAGCGACTAAGCTCGAAAATTTTAACGGTGTGTTAGAGGTCACAGTCCCAGACAACTTAAATGCTGAGTTACGCCAGTATCAACAGCAAGGCTTAAATTGGCTCTGTTTCTTAAAGGAATATCAGCTTGGCGGTATTTTGGCCGATGATATGGGGCTGGGTAAAACCATTCAAACCTTGGCTTTTTTACTTAAGCAGCAAGAACTAAAATCCACGGTGGCAAGTTGTTCACCGAGTTTAATTATTTGCCCAACGAGCTTGGTGGGTAATTGGGCGAAAGAAGCCGCGAAATTTGCGCCTTCGTTAAAGCTTGTCGTCATTCATGGCGCCTTGCGCAAGCCTTTGCTCGAACGCTTAAATGAGTTTGATATTGTGGTGACGACCTATCCGCTGATTGTGCGCGACAGTGACTATTATCAACGGCAGGTGTTTGAACATATCGTGCTGGATGAAGCGCAGCAGATAAAAAATGCGCAGGCGAAAGTGACTCAAGTGATTAAAGATCTTAAAGCGCCGTTTAGATTGTGCCTGTCGGGTACGCCGCTTGAAAATCACTTAGGCGAACTTAAGTCCTTGATGGATTTTAGTTTGCCAGGATTACTCGGCACGAATGCCTTCTTTAACAAATCCTTTAGGCACAAAATCGAACGTTATGGCGATATGGAGCAAGCGCAAATCTTGAGTCAGCGGATTGCGCCTTTTGTGTTGCGTCGAACCAAAGATGAAGTGGTCGGTGAATTACCCCCTAAAACCGAAATCTCCCAGAGTTTAGAGTTAGAAAAAGATCAGCGTAATCTCTACGAGAGTATTCGACTGGTGATGGAGAAAAAACTGCGGGATTTATTTGCCACTCAAGGCGTTGGTAGCAGTCATATCGAGTTTCTCGATGCCTTACTTAAGCTACGCCAAGCCTGCTGCGATCCGCGCTTGGTGAAGTTAGAGCAAGCGCAGAAAGTGAAGAATAATGCTAAGTTAGACTGGCTGAAGCAGAACTTACCAGAAATGGTGCAAGAGGGACGTAAGATATTGATTTTCAGCCAGTTCACTAGCATGCTCAGCTTGATTGAAGCTGAGCTGGTGGACCTGGGGCTCGATTACAGTAAACTCACAGGACAAACTCGCCTGCGCCAAGCGCAGATAGATAAGTTCCAAGAGGGCGATACGCCTGTGTTCTTAATCAGCTTAAAAGCGGGCGGCACTGGGCTCAATCTCACCGCGGCGGATACTGTGATCCACTATGATCCCTGGTGGAATCCGGCGGCGGAAAAACAGGCTACGGATAGAGCCCATCGTATCGGCCAAGATAAGCCCGTGTTTGTCTATAAGCTGATTGCAGAAGGTACAGTCGAAGAAAAAATCCAAGAAATGCAGCAGCATAAGCAAAGTCTGGCGGACAGTATTCTCGAAGGTAAAGGCAAGGGCACATGGCAAGGAAGCGCCGATGAACTGTTATCGCTCTTTAGCTAAATCGTGGCCAGTTTTTCTAAATTGATTGAATCATTTGACTGAGGTGAACCATGCAGTACCAAGTCGACACTCATACCCATACTGTGGCTTCGAGCCATGCTTATAGCACGATTCATGACTACTTAGCGGTGGCAAAGCAGAAGGGGATTCGCCTATTTGCCACCACAGATCATGGGCCTGCGATGGCCGATGCGCCGCATTTTTGGCACTTTGTGAATTTAAGAGTTTTGCCACGTATGGTTGATGGCGTCGGGATTTTGCGGGGTATCGAAGCAAACATCAAAAATATCGACGGCGAGATTGATTTCTTTGGTGATTATTTAAAGCAGCTCGATATTGTGCTCGCAGGATTTCATGAGCCCGTCTATCCTCCGTCAGATAAAGCGACTCACACAGAGGCCATGATTAATGCGATTAAGAGCGGCAAGGTTGATATCATTACTCATCCAGGTAATCCAGCCTATCCGATTGATATTGAAGCCGTTACCCGCGTCGCAGCCGAATACGGTGTGGCGCTCGAAATTAACAATTCCTCCTTTGAAGTTTCCCGTAAGGGCAGCGAAGCCAATTGCACTGCGATTGCCAAAGCGGCCAAGGAATTTGGCACGATTTTAGTTATGGGCTCTGATTCCCACGTGGCTTTTAGCTTAGGCGGTTTTGCGCGGGCGCAAGCGATTATCGATGAAGTGGCTTATCCGCCATCACGATTACTTAATCGTAGTCCTTCAGCACTCTTGGCCTTTTTAGCTGCCCGTGGCCATGAAACCGTTGCTGATTTGATCCCCTTATTCAGTGACGATGAGCCATGCTGTTGATTAGTGATGAAAATAGTGGCAACTAAAGTGACGCCACTTCAATGCGGGGCGGCGAGTGCCACAGACGCTAACACTCCTCAAGTGGTGTTAATCACTGGTGCGAAGAGTCAGCTCGCTAAGGCCTTGCTGAGAGTCGCTGCCGATATTGGTGAGCTAGCCCCAAATACCTGCACAAGTACAAGTACAAGTACAAGTGCAAACTCAGTCGCACCACTTAAGCTTTATGCGCTAAGTCGTAGTCAGTTAGACATTACCGATGCCGCCAATATTGCTGCCGTGTTTACTCAATATCGACCAAGCTGGGTGATCAATTGTGCGGCCTATAATGCAGTGGATGCTGCTGAGCATGATGCAATTGAAGCGAATGGCGTGAATGCACTCGGCCCTGAGTTATTGGCGCAGCAATGTTGGCTGTCGGGGGCGCGCCTACTGCATGTGTCGAGCGATTATGTGTTTGGTGGTCATGCTGTTTGTGATGTTAGAGAAACTGGCGCTGAGCAGTATCAAAATCCAGACTCAGCTCCAAATCATTTACCAAGGCCATTTGTTGAACTTGATGCTCCCGAGCCGTTGTCTGCTTACGGTACGAGTAAGTTGCTCGGCGAGCAGAAGGTATTGGCGGTTCTGGGCGAGGATGCAACGATTGTGCGTACCTCATGGCTCTACGGTCAAGATGGGCATAATTTTGTCCAAACCATGCTGAACTTGATGCGCACTCAACCAAGATTGCAGGTGATAGTCGATCAAATCGGCTGTCCGACGTGGAGTGATGCACTCGCTAAGGTGATTTGGCAATTAGTCATGCAACAGTGCTCGGGCGTATTTCATTACAGCGCTCAAGGCCAATGCAGTTGGTATGAATTTGCCTGTGAAATCCAGCGACAAGCCCTAGCGCTAAATCTGTTAAGTCTGCCAGTAGTTATCCAGCCGATTACCAGCGCTCACTATGCTAAACAAGCATTAAATCGCGGCGTGAGTTTGGCAAAAAGACCGAGTTATAGCGTGTTGAATAGTGCCAAAGTGCAGTCCACTTTGGCTGTCAATACCGCACTGCCTATGCCTGATAACGTCGTATGGCAAGATTGGCGTCAGCAACTGAATTGCATGTTGCGACGCTATCATGACGACAATTAACATGACTCACATTTGGGTTTAGGCAGTTTTAATCAGGCGTTAAGCGTTTACGTCATCGCAGTGATTAACACTTTCGAAAACAATAAGCTCGCCAATAATCAGATTTAAGCGACGGCTTTAGACTATCAATATGAAAACATGAGCTGTGAATACGAATGCAACTGGACTTAAGCCTCTTCTCAGCGCCAATGGCTTACCTTAGTATCGTAATCACTTTGTTTATCTGTGGTTTTGTGCACCGCGGTTTAAGCTGCGAGTCTTAGTCTATTTTGCTTGATGTATGATGAATTTGTTCTAAATTCCCCTTGGATGACAATGGCATAATGCCAAGATATTTAATGCATTAAGGAAGTTTCAGTGACAGACAAGACGACAATAGCGCAGACATTGACCAAACAAGATCTACTGCAAGTGGTCGCGATTGCCAAAGCCGCAGGCGATGCCATTATGACGGTTTATGGTCAAGATGACTTTTCGGTGAGCCATAAGGGGGACGATAGCCCTGTGACGGCGGCCGATTTAGCCGCGCACCACGTGATAGTGGCAGCATTGGCAAAGCAGTTTGTCGGTATTCCTATTATGTCTGAGGAAGCGGCGGATATCGCGTGGGACGTGCGTCGTCAATGGCAAACCTATTGGTTGATTGATCCTTTAGATGGCACTAAGGAATTTATTAAACGCAATGGCGAGTTTACCGTCAATATTGCGCTTATCCATCAAGGGGTTGCTATCGCAGGTGTAGTATATGCGCCTGTGCTCGATACGTATTATTACGGTGCTAAACATTTAGGTGCGTGGCGCCAACGAACGGGTCAAGAGAGTCCCTTATTGGGGGCCAACACGCCACGCGAAATGCCGATGATTGTCGGCAGTCGCTCGCACTTGAGCCCAGGCTTAGCGCAATATTTACAACAGTTTGGTGAGCATGACATCTTAAGCGTGGGTAGCTCGCTTAAGTTTTGTATGTTGGCTGAAGGCAGTGCCGATCTGTACCCCAGACTTGGCCCAACCAGCGAATGGGATACTGCGGCGGCGCAAGCTGTACTCGAAAGTGCAGGCGGTACAGTTGTCTGTTATGACTCAGGTGAACCATTAACTTATAATCAAAAACCTGACATTTTAAACCCTTACTTTATTGCCACAGCTCCTGGCTGGGTAAAATAACGATTGCCTTGCATCAATCTCACTTGATGAAAGGGCAAGCTAAACACTGGAGTGGTAATTCATGATGCGCATGGGCGTCGATTTAGGTGGAACAAAAATAGAATTAGTCGCACTGAGTGATGAGGGCAATGAGCTATTTCGCAAACGTGTGACGACGCCACGTGACTATCAGGGCACGCTTACTGCGGTGGTTGATTTAGTTAAGGAAGCGGAAGCGACTCTTGGCGAGAAATGCACTGTCGGCGTGGGTATTCCTGGTGTGGTATCGCCCTATTCAGGTTTAGTCAAAAATGCTAACTCGACGTGGATCAATGGTCAGCCCCTCGATGTACATTTAGGGGAATTGTTGCAGCGTGAAGTGCGGGTTGCCAATGATGCAAACTGTTTTGCGGTATCAGAGGCGGTCGATGGGGCAGCCGCTGGCGCTTCTGTGGTGTTTGGCGTGATTATTGGTACTGGTTGTGGCGCGGGTGTGGCAATTAACGGCAAAGTTCACGGTGGTGGTAATGGTATCGGCGGTGAATGGGGTCATAATCCTTTGCCTTGGATGACCAAGGAAGAGTTCAATACCACCCGATGTTTCTGTGGCAATCCCGATTGTATCGAGACCTTTATCTCTGGCACTGGCTTTGTGCGTGATTATAATGCGGCTTTGACGGCTGCGGGTACAGTGCGCGCTGCTGCCAAATCAGGTGCCGATATTATGCTGTTAGTCCATGGAGGTGACGCCATTGCGGTTGCTGCATTTGATCGTTATATGGATAGACTCGCTCGTTCACTCGCCCATGTGATCAATATGCTCGATCCCGATGCCATAGTGTTGGGCGGCGGAATGTCGAATGTCGCGGCGATTTACCCAAGATTACCGGCATTGCTGGCCCATTATGTGGTGGGACGTGAGTGTCATACGCCTGTGGTGCAGAATCTATACGGTTGTTCATCGGGTGTGCGCGGTGCCGCTTGGTTGTGGGAAAAGTGATCCATTATTGAAGATATAAACTCAACCAGTGAACTCATTACGCTATGAAATCAACGTCTAGTGATATCGGAGTCTTGTAAATAATAGCCCAGTAAAACGCTGGGCTAGCTTTATGTGCGATGTATTCCCCCCGTATTTTGATGCTATGATTGCGCTCCTTTGGATTGCTTGGCATGGACATCATGTTTTGGGTTAAGAAAGTTGTTTCACAGGGGATGATGCCGATTCCCTTTATCCTATTGTTATTACTGATTTCTTTTCTAGTATGGCGCCGTCGCAGTATGGCGAAATACTTAGTATCCTGCGCTTTTTTTCTCTTACTGTTTTTAAGCAGTCAACTGAGTGTGAATACCTTAGTGCGGCCATTAGAATCAGCTTACCCGATTAATTCCTCGCCCATCACAGGCGCTTGTTTTGTGATGGTATTAGGTTCAGGGCATGCTGATATAGCGGGAGCGACGGCGGTGCAATCCTTATCGGACGTCGCCCTTACAAGGTTAACTGAAGGAATTCGGCAACTTAAGTTGGGTCAAGAGTGTATGTTGATCGTCAGCGGCTGGGGCGGTGAACTCACTCAATTTTCCCATGCTGAAATGATGGCTAAAGCCGCGGTAGAGCTAGGTGTTGATAAAAGCCGAATTATTCAATTTCCACTGGCGCGCGATACGATTGAAGAAGCGCAATACTTAAAGTGGGAGTTAGGGGAGGAGCCCTTTCGCTTAGTCACATCGGCCACTCATATGCCAAGGGCGATGGCTATTTTCGCCGCTAAAGGCTTACAGCCATATGCTGCCCCAACGGATTTTATTGGCCGAGATGATTTTGGGTGGCGGTTAACCGCCGATAATTTAGTGGCTTCTCAACGGGCGATTCACGAATACATTGGCCGTTTGTGGTTATGGATAAAGGCAGTAAGTTAAAGGTGTGGTTTGCCGAGTTCAGTCTAAAGATAGTGAGTTTTAACAGGAATATGAACAATGACAATTGAGTCAGAAATAGTATCAGTGCGTCCTTTATCGAAACGAAATGGGTTAACCTTAACTTGGCTGGGAGGCTTAAGTCTGGTGCTGGGTTTGGGACTGTTTCTGACGTGGTCGGCCTTGTTTGCTGTTGGTTTGATGTTTTTTAGTTTGGGAGCGATTTCATTAATTCTCGGTTTAGCCAAGGTATATGAACCGGAAACGACTCTAGCATTAGATGACAAGGGGCTGACCTATTTTCATCGCCGCGGCAAAGTGTCTATCGATTGGGATAATATTCAGCGGGTCGATATTCCGCGGGTGACTAATGGTTTAGATACTATAGAGTTATCTTATTTAGGCATTAAACTGAAACATTTAAATCCCATTCTCGATAATATTTCCCTGCGTCTAGCAACAGGATTATTAACTGAACAGCGACCTTTGCTGGTGACAGCCGCCTCTCAAGATGCAGACTTAGCGACTTTAGAAACTTATCTCGGCGCTGAGTTTGGCCCTTTAGTGATTGAAGGGGATCGTTATCGTGGCGTATTGGCTATGTTTGGGCATCGCTGCGTGATGTTAGATACGCGTTTAGGGTATCACTTGTATATTCCCCATGACAGTTTAGATAGGGAACCTAAGGACTTTATTAAGTTACTTAGACAACGTATTGCACAATGTAGCCGCTCAGCTGGTTAAGTCTACAATCTCAATTGAAGATCATCAGCAATAAAAAAGGGGACCCTAGGGTCCCCAATGAGTTGCAGAGATTAAAGTTTGGGTTGTGCAGGGGCAACCCAAAGGTACTAGTGTGCTACCTCTGCGTGTACCTTATCTACACCGTAGGTTTTACCTTCAGCATGACAAGTTGCGCAAGATTCTACTGGTAAGTTAGGATCTGTCATTGCGTCAGCTTCAACCACAGCACCGTTACTTCTAAAGTGAGCGACAGCCGCTGCATCAGAGTGAGCGTGACAGCTACGGCATGATTCAGCTACTGGGCTAATGTAGTTGCTACCCACTTTGATTGAACGTTTCTCAGAGGCTAAACCACCGTCAGTCGCAAACAGTTTTGCATCATCTTTGTGACATGCAGAACATGCAGTTTCTGGTGATGGATAACCGACTAATTCACCATTGGCATCGCGGAAGATCCCTGCGATAACATCAAAGTTACCACTGTGGAAGCGGTGGGCGACGGTGAATAAGTCTTTGTTATTGAAAGTGACTTCTGGATTAATGACTTTGCTACCGTCTTCACCTTTAGAAACCACTGTTTTATGGCCTGATGCACCCGTTGTATCGTTGTGACAGTTCATACATTGATCAAAAGTGTAAGTTCCGTGTCTGGTGCCCTTGATATAATCTAAGGTGCCGTGACAGGCGTTACATTTTGCTTCTTCTACGGTAATTCGAGCAGGATCTGTCATTCGAGCTTTAACTACTGCAGAAGCATCTAAGCTATAGAATTTAACAGGAGCAGTGTTACCAATTGGATTTGTTGGGCCAAATTCAAGTCCTGTGGCATTACAGCTACTCACTTTACCTGCTTTGATACAGACGTTGGCTTCTGAACTGACGTAGATAGTACCTACAGCTTGGGCATCGGGAATATCTTTTACGAAGGTTAATACACCATCGACCAGCGTACCATTTTCAAGCTTAAGAGCGATTGCTGTTGGTTTGACATCTCTCCAAGCATAAACAGTACCATCAGTGGTTACGTTACCCAGTAATAAGCCGTTAGCCACAAACATACCAGTAGGGTTAGTTGTCGCGTTATACACTTTTAAATCGGTTCCGTTAGGAATTGCAGCGCCATTCATGGTCACATTGGCTTTTAATGTCAATGTTTTCATTCCAGGTGCTGCTGAAGTCACTACTGCAGCACTGGTAAAGTCAACTTTGAATAGGCTTGCATACTCAGCGCGTTTACCGACACTGTGTACAGCTTCAGGTGTTAAGCTACCGCTGCCATGGCAAGATTTACATTGAGTATCATCAGCTTGGGCTAAACTAAATTCTGAATGGTTTTCGCCAGTGGTGAAGTTCACATTGATATGACAACCCACACAAGCTTGTGCATAAATATTGGTGTTATAACTTGGTGCACCATCATGACAAGATTTACATTCTTTCAAATCAGATGGGAAACCAACTTCACCGAAATATTCTTTTGCTTCGCCACTTAAGCTGTCACTGATGTGATGACCTGCGTGGATCCTATGGATCATGGGAGCAAAATCAAATACCCAACCTTCGGCCAGTTGTGCGTCACTTGGAACGAGATCAGGGTTATGACAAGTTACGCAGTTTTTAACATCTTGGTAGTTATGGTGGGCTTCAATCTTCGCGATATGGCCGTCTACTTCACCGTGACAGTTTTTACATGCCGCACTAGATACTGTGTCTTTACCCGATACACCTAATTCATCTGTTGCAGGGATAAAATCAACGGGTACAGACAAAATCTTGTCAGATAGGACGACACCTGTACTATCGGCGATGTTGTAAGCACGTAAAAAGACTCTGTGTACTGCGTTTGGATTATCATTTGGATTAATGATTGGCGCTGCGCCACCATAAGTCCAAGTTGCTGTGTAAGTGCCTGGCGTCGCTGTATCTTCGGTTAAAGTACAAGCGTTTTTAGTTCCGTTCAGGCCGTTTAGAGTACAAGTTAACGAAGTGCCAGCGGCATTTGCCGTGGCATTATTTTGCCACTCAATCGGTGCGCCAGTACCTGAGGTGTTTTCATTTGCTGTTAAAGAATAAATTGCAATTTTATCCAGTCCTTTGAAAGGGACTACTTTGCCTGCATTTTTACCCGTAACAGTAAATTTAACACTGAAGCCTTCACTGCTGGTTACTTTAATGTCAGCAGGACTTAACGTGAATGCCAGATCTGTAATGGATTGAGCTGTCGTTGCGAAGGAACCCGCAGGGGCTCCGGGTGTACCTGGTGTTCCGGGAGTACCTGGTGTTCCGGGTGTACCTGGTGTGCCAGGTGCCCCATCTTGACCATCGCTTCCGTCCCCGCAGGCGGTAAGACTTAAGGTACTGACGAGAGCCAGTGCCAGTAGAGATTTATTGTAGTTTTTCATCATCGCGTCCCTTTTTCTATCTATAAGACTGCGTGTGCAGTGCCTCTAATATAGGAGGATTCATCTACTTATAAAGTGGTATTTGCAAATTTGTATCTGATATGTGAACGATGATTTAACACCTGTGAATGGTAATTCTAAACTTTGCATTTTGATATTTTAAATAGTGAAATTAAGCTGCTAATCTATGATGTGCATCACAATTTCAATCTTTAAACTTAGGCCGAAATGATGAATTCATTTTCGGTTAAGCAAAATGAACGATGTTAAGGGAGCCTAAATCTTAAGTCGTTATCTTAAGGTTTTGAGCATAAAAGCAATGGGATAAGAGGGCGAGAATGGGGGGAAGATATGGCATTTTAAAGTGATTGAATTGTGCCTTGGATAAATAGAAGTATAGCCCAGTAAACCCACTTAACCCATTTAACATCCATGACGTAAGCTAGGTTGATGAACTTAGTGTGTAATCTATTTTTGTATTAGTGTGCTGGTTCGAGTGCGGCAAGTAAGGAGCGCACGACGAGATCACACTGGCTTTGGCTGTAACGCCGATGAACTGCAGGTTTCTCAATCAGATAATAATGTGGCGCCATCATAGTTTCGTGGAGTCTATTAAGCTCTGTGTCGCTAAGGCGCTCGAGATGTAATCCGGGCATATGTTTAACTGTGTGCATATCAATGCTAGAACAAAAAGCCACACTCTTCATGGTTAATAGATGGGCATACCATTCCTCCCTGTCTATCACTTTCTCTACAGTAGGCAATAAGATACCTTGGCGCTGGCAAAATAATTCTAAGGGATCGATTTTACTGTTAAAGCCCTTGAGTTCTTGAAATAGAAACGGATGGCGACAAATTTGCTCTAAGGTAATATTTGTCTCAACGTCCCAAAGCGGATGTTGCTTGGCTGCAACGATATAAATGCCATTGATTGAGCCAAGTTTGGTGTAACTTAATTCTTTATTTTCAGCACTTTCAAACGTAATCCCAAAATCAAGCGCACCTGCGTGGATCAACTCAGCGCTATTTTCCTGCCATTTATGTAAGCGTATTTGTCCTAGCTTTTGGGCAAGTTCAGGAGTACTTAACTGAGGCGCTAAAAAGCTTAGCAGGCCATTACAAGCAGCGATATGCAGCGGTAAGTCGGTATTGATGGCCGCATTTTGTATCTGGATTGCAGATTGTTCGAGGTGATAAACCGATTCAGTAAACTGGCAAATAGCAACATAGAGACTTTCTGCTAAAGGCGTCGGTTTAAGCCCCTGTTGACGACGATAAAATAGTTCATCGTTAAAGGTTAGGCGTAATGCATTGAGGCAGCGGCTTATTTTGGGTGCAGAAACATCTAGCGCTTTGGCCGCGCTATTTGCGTGTCCAGTGTCGAAAATACTTTTAAATACAAGCAAGGTAAAAACATCGAGTTCACAGATCTGTTTTAGTAATAAGTTGCTCATTTTGTATTTTGCCCTGTATGAGTCTTAAATGCTTTTGCGGTGCTATTAGGGGAGTTCTGTGTCCTTGCGATTACCCGAACCACCGCGATCAAATATCATAATTACTAACTGCCAAGATTAACATTCAGCATGCGGATTAACTGTGATCTCTCTCGGCAAAATAACAATTATTTAACCATTGTAAAGAGGAGCGTTGGGGAGAGTTAGATGAGTAGGCGCTATGTTTAACGTCGAGTGATAAGGAATGATTGAGCTAAAAGAGTGAGTCAAAGTCTGCTCGCCTAAGGCGGCGAGCAAACGATAGTGATGCATTTAAGATTAGCGAGATTCTATGACGTCGTTTTGCACGGGCGGTAAGTTGAGTGAATCTGCTGTTGGTGTATGGCCTATTGCATGGGAATAAATGGTTGGTGCATCTTCTTTAATTCGCATCCCGATAAATTGGCCACCCTCAAGGATTTGCATTGAGGTACTTGCCACTTCGCCGTCGACAACACCATTACGTTGGATCACTAAACGCTCACAAATAAGTCTGCCTTTGAAGTGCCCATCGACGATAAATTCATGGCACTTTACTTCACCTTGAATTATACCGCCTTGTTCTATGGTGATATTGGCCTCAGAAAGCAGCTGACCTTGGATATCACCGCCAACAAGCACGTCGCCTGTTAATTCGATATTTCCCGTGAGTTTAGTGCCTCGAGCAATAAAGCTAAAAGAGGTACTTTTTTTAGGCGGGAAAAACAGTTTTTTTACAAACATCATCATAAATTAACTTAATTCGAGAAGGGATTCACTGAGTTAAACAGAGGCGCGATACTAGCTTAAAATCCATGAGAAGCACAGCTCTGCATGTGTTAATGCAATTACAGTGTTTCTATCAAGTTGGTCGTTTTATCTCAATGGCTTTGCTAGGGCAAGGAGCTACGCAGGCACCGCATCCAGTACAAAGGTCAAGGTCTATTTGCGGACGCGGAGCTTGGCCAATATTAAATACAAAACTGATGGCTCTTGGTTCGCAGGCATCCTTACAACTTTGGCACCAGATCCCTTGAAAGGTTAAGCAGCTTTCTTGAATATGGGCTTGGTATTGCCAAGGTGCTTGAGTCAAATCGAAAATATTTTCAGGGCAAGCCTTAGCACACAGAGTACAAAATGTGCACTCATTGTCCTTAAAGGAGACTTCAGGAAATCCGCCATCACCTTTGATGATAATGTGAGTTTCACAAATCTCAAGACAGGCGGAACAACGAGTACACACATCGGTGAACTCGATATCATCACGTACCCAAGGCGGCCTTATCGCATTATCTTTACGCCGGCGAAAGAGGCTGCGACGGCTGTGATTAATACTTTGAGTCATGTTGCTCCTCGGGTGGTTAATGCTGTAAAGCGATGGTATTTAGAGGGTAAAGAAAAATGGCTTGGGAGATTTCCACAAGCCATTCAAGTTATTAGCCGTTATAACCATTGGGATTGGTTGATTGCCAATGCCAGCTACTGTTGGCCATATCTTCTAGGGTATGAGTCGCTTGCCAGCCAAGATCTTCCCTTGCGTGGGTTGGATCGGCGTAGCAGGCGGCAATATCCCCTGGGCGACGTGGCGCAATTTGGTAGGCAATAGTGTTACCACAGGCTTTTTCAAAGGCCTTAACCATATCTAATACACTATATCCTTGGCCTGTGCCTAAGTTATAGGTCACCAGACCAGGTTTAGTGGCCAATTTTGCGAGCGCTTTTAAATGGCCATTGGCTAAATCCACGACATGGATATAGTCACGCACGCCGGTACCGTCGTGAGTCGGATAATCATTACCAAACACGCTTAAGGCGGTGCGTTTACCCACGGCAACCTGCGCAATAAAGGGCATTAAGTTGTTAGGGATATCGTTAGGATCTTCGCCGATTAAGCCACTGGCATGGGCGCCAACCGGATTAAAATAGCGCAGACGGGCGATATTCCAGCTCGGATCGGCATTGTGTACATCTGCCAGTATATGTTCAACCATCAACTTAGACTGACCATAAGGGTTTGTTGCCCCAGTGGGGAAGTCTTCGGTGATCGGTAAACTTGCGGGATCGCCATACACGGTTGCTGATGAGCTGAATACGAGATTTTTTACCTTAAATTCTGCCATGACTTGGCAAAGGATAAGCGTACCCGTAACGTTATTCTCATAATACTTCAGGGGTTTTGCGACGGATTCTCCCACCGCTTTTAATCCTGCAAAGTGGATAACTGAATCAATAGCATGATCGTTAAACACTTTCTGCAATAACGCTTTATTGAGAATATCGCCTTGATAGAAAGTAACCGATTTACCAGTGATCCGCTCGACTCGGTTTAAGGCTTCTATGCTTGAATTAGACAAGTTGTCCAATACAATCACATCATTACCAGCATTGAGCAGT
Source organism: Shewanella sp. NKUCC06_TVS (assembly GCF_019345515.1). Lineage (NCBI taxonomy): Bacteria > Pseudomonadati > Pseudomonadota > Gammaproteobacteria > Alteromonadales > Shewanellaceae > Shewanella > Shewanella sp. NKUCC06_TVS. Next base: position 361,942 of record NZ_JAHKQX010000001.1, read on the forward strand.
TCTACTACTGTGTGGGTGCCAATATAGCCAGCACCACCGGTCACTAAAATCGTCATTACTTAATTCCTTTTACAACGGTTTTTAAATAGTGCGCAAAATCTTCACCGATTTCGCTGTGGCGCAGGGCATATTCAACGTTAGCACGCATATAACCTTGCTTGTTACCACAGTCATGGCTCTTACCTTCCATGTAGTAAGCATTTACGGTTTCTTGCTTCATTAACATCGCAATCGCATCAGTTAATTGAATTTCATCGCCTGCGCCCGCAGGGGTTTTAGCCAGTAGCGGCCAAATGCTGGCTGGTAAAACATAACGGCCTACAACGGCTAAGTTAGATGGCGCTTCATCCACGGCTGGCTTCTCAACCAGTTCGACTAATGGCTCAGATTCACCTGGTTGTAAATCATGACCATTCACATCGGCAATACCGTATTGGTTGACGACGTTATGTGGCACGCCTTCCACCATGATTTGACCGACTTGGGTTTCATCAAACAGGGCAACCATAGCGGCTAAGTTATCGCTACGAAGGTCACAGCTGGCTTCATCTATGATCACATCCGGTAGCAATACGGCAAATGGTGCATCGCCGACGACAGATTTAGCACACAAAATCGCATGACCTAAGCCTTTAGCTTGAGATTGGCGCACGCTGATCACTGTTACATCTTTAGGACAAATAGATTGTACGGCTTCAAGTAACTGACGTTTAACGCGGCGTTCTAATTGGGCTTCTAATTCGAAACTGGTATCGAAATGGTTTTCGATAGAGTTTTTACTGGCGTGGGTCACGAGTACAATTTCTTTGATCCCAGCCGCGATAGCTTCACTTACTACGTATTGAATCAATGGCTTATCGACAACAGGTAACATTTCCTTTGGAATTGCTTTGGTCGCGGGAAGCATACGAGTGCCTAGGCCTGCGACAGGAATAACGGCTTTACGAATTTGATGTTGTTTCATTGCGAACCTTTTAGGTCAAGGAGATGCGGTTAATGGCCAATATTGTAAATGACCTGCACAGAAAAGCTATTTAGAAACGCTGAAAACTTAGGATATTTAAGTATTTTTACAGCGAAGTCGACGTAAGTTTTAGCAAAGGTAGCACAGAGCATCTAATCCAGCATGGGTGATGTGCACTTGCATGGCATTTTTAATACCCTTGTAATATTTGCTTTACGTTTACGTCACAGTAGTGGTGCAAGAATAAAGTGTGAGGGAGTTAACAAATTTAAAGGCTTAGATCACTATGGTTCCATGAGCGCTAGCCACTAAGTGAAGACTATGACGAAAGGAACAGAGTACATCGCTCACAGAGCTGATGACACAGGGTTTATCAACTACCCGCAAGAAGAACATGAGATTTGGAGCCAGCTTTATGCCCGTCAAGCGATAAACCTGCCTGGCCGTGCCTGTAAGGAGTATTTGCAAGGGCTAGATGCCTTGGCTATGCCAAAGGATCGTATTCCGCAACTTACTGAAATTGATACTGTATTGCAAGCGACCACCGGCTGGAAAACGGCAGCCGTACCTGCGCTGATTTCCTTCGGCCGTTTCTTTGAACTGCTGGCCAATAAAGAGTTTCCTGTGGCGACATTCATTCGCCGTAAGGAAGAGTTTGATTACCTGCAAGAGCCTGATATTTTTCATGAAATCTTTGGTCACTGCCCTTTGCTCACCAACCCTTCATTTGCCAATTTTTCACATATGTATGGCCAATTAGGTTTAAATGCCAGCAAAGAAGAAAGGGTATTTTTAGCGCGTTTATACTGGTTTACGGTTGAGTTTGGCTTGCTACAGCCTAAAGATGGCCCCTTGTGTATCTATGGTGGCGGTATTTTAAGCTCACCTGGTGAAACTTTATATGCAATGGAAAGTGACGTGCCAGAACGTCAGCCCTTTGATTTATTGAATGTGCTACGAACCCCATATCGCATTGATATTATGCAGCCGATTTATTATGTGATTGAGCACATTGATATGCTTGATGAAATTGCCAAAATGGACATCATGAGTTATGTCACTAAGGCACGTCAGTTAGGTTTATTTGCTCCTAAATATCCTCCCAAAGCCAAGGCGAGCTAGTCTCGGTTCGATGGATGGTTTGATGTGTTATTTGAGCCGCCATCTAATTTAGTAATGTGATTTAAGTAATTAATAAGTAATGAGTAAAGTGCAACTGAATATCCCTATCAATGTTGCCAACAGGAGTATGTATGACTGCGTTATCGAATATGAAATGTGAAGCGTGCCAAGCCGATGCACCAAAAGTGACCGATGAAGAATTGGCAGAACTTATTCGTATGATCCCTGACTGGGGCGTGCAAGTGCGTGACGGCGTAATGCAGCTTGAGCGCGTCTACAAGTTTAAAAACTTTAAACTGGCGATGGTATTCACGAATAAGCTGGCGGATTTAGCGGAAGAAGAATTCCACCATCCAGGCATTCTCACTGAATGGGGCAAAGTGACTGTCACTTGGTGGTCGCACTCCATTAAGGGGCTACATAAGAATGACTTCATCATGGCCGCCAAGACAGACCAGTTACTAGGTTAATTATTTAATCAATTTAATCAGCATCTTAATGTGTTTTATGATGCTGATTTTTTCTTCCTGTTACAATTCAACTGTAAACTAGGCTTGCCACTTTCAGTTTAACCTTCTAACGTATACGGGCTCTGCTATTTCCCCTCATCGCTGACGTTTTCGTCAAAGGTAACGATTTGCCTAGCAAGCGTTATTTTTGTTGTAAAGCCTAAGGCGAAAAATAGCTCTGCACGGTTTATCCCCAAAATTCAAATCAAAAAAGGGAATATCAGTCATTATGCGCTTGGAAGTCAGCTGTCAGGATCGTGTTGGTTTAGCCAAAGATATCTTAGTCGTGTTAGAGCGTTATGGTATTAATTTAATTGCCATTGATGCCAGTAACCAAGGATTCCTGTACTTACAATTTGCCGAAATCAGTTTTGAAACCTTGAGTGCCTTGATGCCGCAGATCCGCAAAGTGGAAAGTGTCCACGATGTGCGTACGGTGTCATTTATGCCCTCAGAGCAAGAACATTACGCCCTTAAAACCCTGCTCAAAACCTTACCCGACTCCGTTTTTTCTATCGATGCCAAGGCACGTATCCGTATCGTTAATGAGTCCGCCTTGCTCAATATCGGCATGGGTGAGCACGAAGTGCTCGAAGAGTCGCTTAATCATTGGGTGCAAGGTTTTAACTTCAGCCGTTGGTTGAGTGAAGCACAAGTATTGCCACAAGCGGCGCGAGTTCAAATCGGTCCAAACGAATATTTAGCGGAAATGCTGCCGATTTACCTACCCGATGAGGATGAAAAAACCATCTTGGTTGGTGCTGTGGTGTCGCTGAAATCCCCTGCGCGCGTTGGAAAACAGTTTAACGCGCTGCAGAACCAAACCACTGGCTTTGAAAATGTATTAGCCAGCAGTGACAAGATGAAGGAAGTGCTTAAGCAAGCGCGGCGTATGGCCCAGCTCGATGCACCTTTGTTGATCACGGGTGAAACGGGTACTGGCAAAGAATTAATGGCCAGAGCTAGCCATGATGCGGGGATGCGCCGTGAAAAACCTTTTATCGCCATCAACTGCGCCGCTCTGCCCGACAGCGCTGCCGAAGAAGAATTATTCGGTTACGTCAGTCAGGGTAAAGTCGTCAAACGAGGCTTTTTTGAAGAAGCTAAGGGGGGCACAGTATTTCTCGATGAAGTGGCGGAAATGTCTAGGGCGGCTCAAGTTAAGCTGCTACGGCTATTGCAAGATGGCACTTTTAGACGCATAGGGGGCGATGAAGAAGTGCGTGCTGATGTGCGAATTATCTGCTCGACCCAGAAAAATTTAGCTGAACTATGCCAAACCGGTGAGTTTAGGGAAGATTTGTACTATCGCATCCATGTGTTGAGTTATCACATCCCGTCTTTACGCGAGCGTAAAGTCGATATCATTCCACTGACGGAAATGTTCCTCGAACATTACAGTCAACAGTTGTCTAGCCCAGTGCGACGGATTTCGGCCCAGTGCCGCGATCATTTGCTCACCTACGCTTGGCCAGGTAACGTACGCCAATTAAAAAACGCGGTATTTAGAGCCGTGTCTATGTGGGATGGGTCGGCCGAGTTGACGGTAGAACAGCTGAAATTGCCGTCATACGCCGAAGGTTTTGGTTACTTTGATAATGAGTTTGAAGGCAATCTCGACGATGCAATGAAGCAGTTTGAAGCGAGTTTGTTGCGTCGATTATATCCGGCCTACCCGAGCACTCGCCAGTTGGCGAAAAAGCTAGGTGTATCACACACAGCTATTGCTAATAAACTGCGAGAATACAAGATAGCCAAGCGCCGTTAGTCAAAGTCTCGTTGGGTTGACACAGTCAATGTAACAGTATCGTTCCACTTAGTTGCCGACTTTTCAGGCATATTGCTTACCGAGATATTGATAAGCGGTAACTAGGTTATAAACGTAATGATTAGTTTACAAAATGTGAAATAATTGACCTAAATGTGATTTTGGTCACGCTATAGGAATCTTGAGCTGCATCGGGTATTTCTACGCGCAACAAATACGTTAAAGCAAGTAACAGAGCATGCCTCGTTGGCGCGGACTGCGTAACGTGTATGCCCTTAATTGAGTCAAAAAGTCCGATTTAAATCGCCGAATATAAGCTGGGTGACGTCGCACGTTTTCCAGCACAATAAAATTGTACACCTAGCCGAAGAGCACTGGAGCCAATATGAAACTTGCAAGTTATAACAATGGTCGTCGTGATGGTCAGTTGATGTTAGTCAGCCGCGATCTCACTAAAACGGTTGCCGTTCCTGCCATCGCCCACACTATGCAGCAATTACTCGATGGTTGGGATTTACTGAGACCGCAATTGCAAGAATTGTACGATGCGTTAAATGAAGGCGTGTTAGATAACGCGCAAGCGTTCGACGAAGCTAAGTGCTTGTCGCCATTACCGCGTGCTTACCAATGGGCCGATGGTAGCGCTTATGTGAATCACGTTGAGTTAGTCCGTAAAGCCCGTGGCGCAGAAATGCCAGAAACCTTTTGGACAGATCCGTTGTTTTATCAAGGAGGCTCAGACAGCTTTATTGCCCCTAAAGCGGATATCCCATTGGCGAGTGAAGACTGGGGTATCGATTTCGAATCTGAAATTGCGGTTATTACCGATGATGTGCCTATGGGCGTGAGCACTGACAATGCAGCTAAGCACATTAAATTGTTGATGCTAGTTAACGATGTGTCATTGCGTAACTTGATCCCTGGTGAGTTGGCGAAAGGCTTTGGTTTTTTCCAATCTAAACCATCGAGCAGTTTTTCGCCTGTGGCTGTGACACCGGATGAATTGGGTGTCCGTTGGGAAGATTCGAAAGTGCATTTACCGCTGATCACCTATTTAAATGGTGAATTATTTGGTCGTCCGAATGCGGGCGTTGATATGACCTTTAATTTCAGTCAGTTAGTTTCGCATGTTGCAAAAACCCGTCCATTGGGCGCAGGCGCGATTATAGGCTCTGGTACTATTTCTAACTATGACCGTAGCGCAGGTTCGAGCTGTTTAGCGGAAAAACGTATGTTAGAAGTGATTGCCGAAGGCAAAGCCACTACGCCATTTATGCGTTTTGGTGACACAGTGCGCATCGAAATGCTCGATGATAATGATGTAACCATTTTTGGTTCTATCGATCAAAAAGTGGTTGAATACAAAGCCTAAGGCTTTTCCTTAAAGGGCAACACCGACTCAAACTAACGGGGCTTAATTGCCCCGTTTTTATACTGACTTTTATAAGGACATGAAAATATGAAACTTTACGGTTATTGGCGTTCCAGTGCAGCCTATCGGGTTCGTATTGCCCTTAATCTCAAGGGGATTTCAGCCGAACAGTTTTCAGTGCATCTCGTACGTGATGGCGGCGAGCAACATAAAGCGGCCTACATTGCGCTTAATCCTTTAGAGTTAGTGCCAACCTTAGTGGTGGATGATGAGCTGGATGCCTTGTCGCAATCTTTAGCGATTATCGAATATCTTGATGAGATACATCCACAGTCGCCATTATTGCCTGCATCGGCTCTTGAACGTGCTCACGTGCGCGCTATGGCACTTACGGTCGCCTGTGAGATCCATCCATTAAACAACTTGCGGGTATTGCAGTATTTAACGCAAACCTTAGGTGCTGATGACACCGCCAAAAATACTTGGTATCACCATTGGGTCGCAAGTGGTTTTACGGCCTTAGAAACCTTGTTAACACGGCATAGCGGTCGTTATTGCTTTGGGAATGCCGTGACATTAGCCGACTTATGTTTAGTGCCGCAGGTGTATAACGCCCAGCGTTTTAATGTGGATTTAACGCCTTATCCCAATATCATGCGCGTGTGGGCTGAGTGTAATCAGCTTGAAGCCTTTGTCGATGCTGCGCCAGAGCGCCAAGCGGATGCGGTGTAACGAATTGCGCGGATACGGTTTTTACGAATAGAAAGAATGGATGATGAGACTTGCTTTGCGAGTCTAATCTCAGCGATGGAGTTTAAATGCTTTTCAGTAAAAAATGTCCGTATTGCAAAGGTAAACTCGGCGCTAAGGATGTGCCGATTAAGGAAGGACGCTGCTGCCATTGTGATAAGCCGATACTGTACAAACTCAATGTAATAAAATGGATGCTACTGTTCATGCCCATCTTTACTGTTAGCGTTAATCTGCTAGACAAAGATGTCTATGGGTTTTGGATTTGTTTTGCGGTAATGGCACCGATTTATAGTCTCGTTTATTTACTCTGTCATGAGGTCGTAAAGTGCTCAGAAACCGATGGCGAAGTGGAGTAAGCCTAATGTCTTTCCCGTGTTTTTATCTGATATTGAAGCGGGCGATACTGTTATGAGTGGTGCTAGGGGTAATGTCATGAGTGTTGCTACGAATAATGTTATGAATGATGCAATGAGTGAAGCAGCGCTAGAGCATCAATTACTCGAATGGATAGCTCAAGACTGTGAGCGGGTGAGGGCGCTTGAACTCGTGCTTCAATGCGCCAAAGTACACTCAATGCCGCAGTGGTGTCTGGCGGCAGGATTTGTCCGTAATTTAGTCTGGGATCGCTTGCACGAATTTGAGTTGAGTCCACTGAACGATATCGATCTGATCTATTTTTGCCCTTTAGATATTAGCCCTGAGCGGGATCTGGCGATTGAAACCTATCTTCATCAGCTTGCCCCTGAGTTACCATGGTCGGTTAAGAATCAGGCGCGCATGCATAGTCGCAATCAAGACATGGCTTACACATCTTGTATTGATGCTATGGCCCATTGGCCAGAGTTAGAAACCGCGGTTGGGGTGTGTTTAAAATCTCATGTTGAGACAGATACTCAGGTAGATGCAGAGACTGCTCATCATTCCATGCATTACGGTATTGAGCTGGTGGTTCCCTTTGGGCTGAACTCCCTGTTTGCCCTCAAATTGAGCGCCAATCCAAAGCGATCATTACCAGTTTTTAAGCACAGAGTTGCGACTAAGGGCTGGCTAACTCGCTATCCTTTGCTTACGTGTTGCTACTCAAGCTAATCTTCTCACTTTCTTATTCGTTCAGTCTAAAACTGATCTAACCGCCTCACACTGTCATTCCATGCAATCAAGTTATCTAACATGATAGGTATCATCTTCAAGCCGTTTTTATTTGTCCATTTTCTGTTTTTATCCTAATACCAATCGTATTAAATATCTGTTCATTCAGCGGGAGTTCAACGCGCTTTAGACAAGGCGAAGGCATGAAGGCATAGTGGTGCTCTGTCGAAAGCCTTAAACGCAGTATAAAGCGCGTTGCCATGCCGTTAACATCAGCCGCCCTTCGGGAGCCACACAGGCATCCCACTCCTGCGTTGCATTGACTTAAAAGGGAATAACCATTTTAAGTCAATGCGCCTTGGATTGAGATGCCTGTGAGGCTCTGAACTGATTAGATATTTAATGTGATTGGTATCATTTAACTCGTCTCTATAATTTGAAATTAATGTTCAAATAACCTCTTAGTTAAGTGCTTTTCATTGTTACTAAAATGTTTATGGTGTTATTGATCACTACCTCTTGCGGTAGTCATTAGTGATGGCTAATACAACACTTAGCTCACAGAAAACAAAGGGGTATTATCAATAAATGTTTGAATTTCGTGATTCAGCTCCCATGTGTAGTACCTATAAGTGAGTATTGCTCGCTCACTTTGATTTGGATCAATAAAGTGGTCGCACTTCTCTGGCAGTGTAGGCGTCAATTGTTAAGGATGTAATTTAAAACAAAAACCTATGTTGTACATATGGAGTATGATGATGAACAAAAATACTGTTTCTACACTGATCGCTGCCACCCTTTTAGCTGCTGGTTTTTCTGCTTCTGTATCGGCTCACCAAGCAGGTGACATTATCGTTCGTGCGGGTGCTGTTGTTGTCGCGCCAAACGAATCAAGTGATGATGTTGCGGGTAAGGGCGAGTTCCAAATTAGCAATAACACTCAATTGGGTTTGAACTTCGGCTACATGCTGACAGATAACTTTGGGGTAGAGTTATTAGCGGCTACGCCATTCAGCCATGACGTTTCTTTGGGTGGCACTAAGATTGCCGAAACTAAGCATTTACCACCCACTTTAGTGGCGCAGTACTACTTTGGTGATGCACAGTCTAAATTACGTCCATACGTGGGTGTTGGTGTGAACTACACTAACTTCTTCGATAATGAGTTCACCAATGATTTAGGTGGTGCGTTAACTGACTTGAGCATGAGCACTTCGTGGGGCTTAGCGGCACAAGCGGGTGTTGACTATCAGGTTAACAAAAACTGGTTAGTGAACGCTTCTGTGTGGTACGCGCAAATTAGCAGTGACGTGAAATTTAAATTAGCGGGCGACACTGTAGTTATCGACACTGATATCAACCCATGGGTTTATATGGTCAGCGTAGGTTACACTTTCTAATCTACGGATCAGATAAGCGTAAAAAAGGAGCCTTAGGCTCCTTTTTCGTTTCTGCACTTTTATCCTGACATGTTCCACTCAGGTTAAGCCGACTTAGCGCTTTGGCTTTTTAGCCTTCCAGTGGCGAGTGTTATAGATAAATTCGGGTAATAATACGGTGAGCCAAGCGACGAGGCGCCAGCGTTTAGTCACATAGACGCGGCGTTTACCTTGCTTCATTGCTTTGATGATCTGTGCTGCGACTTGTGGCAACGGGGCAAGCCACATTGCACTTTGTTGCATGGCGGCTTTATCGAGTAAACCGAGTTGGATATCGGTAATCGTAATCGGTAACTTAAGGCGCTGAGCATGCATACTTAAGCCCTCAAGGTAATTCTGGCCAAAGGCTTTTGAGGCGTGATAGGCCACACTCGGCCCGCCGCGCAGGCCCGCAATCGAGTTGATTGCCGCCAGTTGTCCATAACCTTGCTCGCGAAATAGTCTAAATGCCGTATTGCAGATGGCAGCAAAACCTCGCACATTGACATCGATAATGTCTTGCTCCGGTAGCCAAGGCAACTCGGGGTCATAGCTATTGAGGCCTGTATTAACTAAGACTAAGTGCGCGCCGCCAAGAGTTTGCCAGACTGATTCAAGTTGGTTGATGATGGCTTGAGGTTGTTCAATTTGAAGTGCAAAAACTTGTACTTTTGTTGGCAAGGATAAGGCAAAATCGCGCAGTGATTCTGGATCTTGGGCGAATAAGACTAATTCAACCTGTTGATCTGCCAATTGCTTTGCAAGTTCACGACTTAATTGTGAGCTAGCTCCCACAATGATTGCAGTTGCTTGGGTCATAGATTTTTCGGCAACGAAATGGTGGCTTATGATAGAAAGTTATGTTCACCAAGACAAGATTTATAGCTTGGGCGTATGGACATCTAGAAGTCTTTATGTATGATTAGGAGAAACAAAATGAACAAATGGTTGCGTTTAAGCGCGTTGAGATTAACAGCCTTAGCATTAATGGCCGTAATGGGGGTGTTATCGGGTTGTGCGACACCTAATGCTATCGTTGAGATAAAAGGCGAGACCTTATATCGCGAACGGATAGCCTTACCTGCCGATGCTAAGGTCATAGTGCAACTGCTTGATGTCTCAAAAATGGATGTGCCAGCCATAGTGATGGCGGAGCGCGTGCAACAAGGTGCTGCGACACCCGCGCCATTCAGTTTTGCGATTGGTAGCGATCAGTTCCAACCCGGTCACACTTATGCCATAGGTGCCCGGATTATGTTGGGTGATAAGTTATTGTTTATTAATACTCAAGCCTATCACATTGATCTCAATTCTACTGAGCCAATGACGATACTGCTAGAGAAAGTCGGTGGCTAGTTAGCCCGCTCAAAAGTGAGCTGACATACGCGCCGAATCCGTTAGTATTTACGAACAGAAGAGGCGCGGTATGCCGGTTAGAATTCCAGATCATCTGCCCGCAGCAGGGGTGTTAGAGTCAGAAAATATTTTCGTTATGTCCGAGACGCGGGCGGCGAATCAAGATATCAGGCCGATGAAGGTGCTGATTTTGAACTTGATGCCGAACAAAATCGAGACAGAAACCCAGTTACTGCGCTTACTGGGCAACACGCCTTTACAAGTCGATGTGGATTTGCTGCGCATTCACGACAAAGAGTCCAAGCATACTTCCATCGACCACATGAATACTTTTTACCGTGATTTTGAAGCCGTGCGCCATAAAAATTACGACGGTCTTATCATCACAGGCGCGCCGCTTGGGCAAATAGATTTCGAAGATGTGGTTTATTGGGATCATATCCGTGAAATCATCGACTGGTCCCAAGAGCATGTCACCTCAGTGTTGTTTTTATGCTGGGCAGCCCATGCGGGCTTGTATCATCTCTATGGTTTAAATCGAAAAATATTGCAACAGAAGCGTTCTGGCGTATTTGTACATAGGCGCACTTGTCAGCATTTCCCACTACTACGTGGCTTTGATGATGAGTTCTTTGCACCTCATTCGCGTTTTGCCGAGATGGATGTGGAAGAAATTAGACAACACCCGCAGTTGCAAGTGTTAGCGCAGTCCGATGAGGCCGGGGCCTATTTAGTATTAAGTCGCAATAACCGTAACTTGTTTGTAATGGGTCACCCTGAATATCAAAAATCGACTTTAAACGATGAATACCATAGGGATTTAGCCCAAGGCTTAACGCCAAATGTGCCACAAAACTATTATCGAAATAATAATCCAGAAGCTGAAGCCATTGCCCGCTGGCACAGCCACGGTAGTTTGTTGGTCAGTAATTGGCTCAATTATTACGTTTACCAGTTAACGCCTTATGACTTAAGTGATATGACGGCGATGACGCCGTGGGAATCGCGCTAAGGTTTTTTTTAGCCTTTTATGGTGATGTGGTCACATGGATGTGACCTAAGCTGATACCCAAAAGCCCTTAATTTATCTCTCCCTTAGATTCTGTTGTCCACACTTGACTGTGCTTAATCCCTGCCTCGCTGTAAATCCTTACTGACAATTTTCACCCGATAAAATCGACACATTAGACCAAGGAATACTTGCTTTACGTTCGCGTAAACGTCAGAGTGGTTTTATTGTCGATTTTATTAAACGTCCCAAGGCTAGCACTAGGCCTTGTGGTCAATTTGGGTTGGAGCCTGCATGAGTACTGAACCGTTAAATCAAGATATCGTTATTGTTGCCGCTAAACGCACCCCTATGGGTGGTTTTCAAGGCAGTTTGTCATCTGTTGCATCACCGACTTTAGCCGCGACAGCCATTAAGGGCTTGTTGGCGGAGACTCAATTAGCGGGTGAGCATGTTGATGAAGTCTTGATGGGCTGCGTATTACCCGCTGGTTTAGGTCAAGCGCCTGCGCGTCAGGCAACTTTGGGTGCGGGATTACCCTTATCCGTTGGTGCGACCACAGTGAACAAAGTCTGTGGCTCAGGCATGAAGACGGTCATGTTAGCCCACGATTTGATTAAAGCGGGCAGTGCAAAAGTCGTGATCGCTGGCGGTATGGAAAGTATGAGCCAAGCGCCGTATCTTTTGGATAAAGCTCGCGGCGGCATGCGCATGGGCCACGGCAAAGTGCTCGATCATATGTTTTTAGATGGTCTTGAGGATGCTTATACTGGCGGCGCCATGGGAACGTTTGCCCAGAAAACCGCCGATGAATTTGGGATCACCCGCGAGCAGATGGACGCCTTTGCGCTAAGTTCGCTCGAAAAAGCCAATGCCGCGATTAACTCGGGCGCCTTTAAGGCCGAAATCACGCCTGTCACAGTTAGTGATCGTCGCGGTGATGTGACTATCGATACCGACGAGCAACCCGGTAATGCCCGCCCTGAAAAAATTCCTACGCTGCGCCCAGCCTTTACCAAAGATGGCACTATCACAGCGGCCAACTCTAGCTCGATTTCCGATGGCGCAGCCGCATTGATGCTGACCTCGCGTGGCGAAGCTGAGCGTTTAGGTTTAACTGTGTTAGCCACTATTAAAGGTCACACGACCCACGCCCAAGAGCCTTCACTCTTTACCACTGCACCGGTTGGCGCTATGGCGAAATTGCTGGCTAATGTGGGTTGGTCAACGGATGAAGTCGATTTATTTGAAATCAACGAAGCCTTCGCCATGGTGACTATGCTTGCCGTGTCTGAACTGGGTTTAGATGTGGCTAAAGTTAACGTCAATGGCGGCGCCTGCGCTTTAGGTCATCCTATTGGCTGCTCGGGTTCACGTTTGCTGGTGACCTTAATCCATGCATTAAAAGCCCGCGGCCTTAAGCGTGGTGTTGCCTCGCTGTGTATCGGCGGCGGTGAAGCGACAGCGATGGCGATTGAGGTTTAATTGCAAAAGTTTTAGTCAAATCAGGTTTTAGTTAAATCAACAAGACGGGGCTGGCAAGGGCAATCACTTCCCTTGAGGATAATCATAATATCGCACCGCCAGCCCATCACTCTACAAGGAAAGGATTGCAACATGACCACACAAGTAAAGCATTACATTGACGGTGAGTTTATCCAAGGTACGGGCACATCACAGATTATTGTCACCAATCCCGCGAATAACTCGCCGATTGCTGTGATTAATGCTGCCACTAGCGAAGAAGTTCACGCCGCGATTGCCAGCGCCAAAGCGGCCTTTAAAACCTGGAAAGAAGTGCCAGTGTCTGAACGTGCGCGCGTCATGTTGCGTTATCAACATTTGCTAAAAGAACATCACGACGAACTGGCGACCATTCTTGCAAAGGAAACTGGTAAAACCTTCGAAGATGCCAAGGGCGATGTATGGCGCGGTATCGAAGTCGCTGAACACGCCTGTAACGTGGCGTCATTATTGATGGGTGAAACCGTCGAGAACGTCGCGCGTTCAATTGACACTTACAGCTACACTCAACCGCTCGGTGTGTGTGCCGGTATTACGCCATTTAACTTCCCTGCGATGATCCCGTTATGGATGTTCCCATTGGCGATTGCCTGCGGTAACACTTTCATTTTAAAGCCTTCAGAACAAGATCCTATGACGCCGCAGCGTCTGGTTGAGCTGTTTGTTGAGGCGGGCGCACCTAAGGGCGTATTGCAATTAGTGCATGGCGATAAAACCGCCGTAGATATCCTGCTGGCAGACCCTGCGATTAAAGCCATTTCTTTCGTCGGTTCTGTGGCTGTGGGTCAATATATTTATAAAACGGGTACCGATAACTTAAAACGCGTGCAAGCCTTTGCGGGCGCGAAAAACCACTGCGTTATCATGCCTGATGCGAATAAACAGCAAGTGATCAATAACTTAGTTGGCGCTTCTGTGGGCGCGGCGGGTCAGCGCTGTATGGCGATTTCGGTTGCCGTGTTTGTTGGCGCCGCTAAAGAGTGGATCCCAGAATTAAAAGAAGCCTTAGCCAAAGTTCGCCCAGGTTTATGGGACGATAAAGAAGCGGGTTATGGCCCGGTTATCAGCCCAGCCGCTAAGGCGCGGGTGCTTAAACTTATCGCTCAAGGTAAAGCCGAAGGCGCCGAGTGTTTACTCGATGGCAGCGATTTTACCGTGGAAGGTTATGAATCCGGTAATTGGATTGGCCCAACCATGTTCGATAAAGTCACCACTGAGATGAGCATCTACAAGGAAGAAATCTTTGGCCCTGTACTGTGTTGTATGGAATCAGACTCTTTAGACGCCGCCATCGAATTAGTCAACGCCAGCCCTTATGGCAATGGCACGTCTATCTTTACCGCTAGCGGCGCGGCGGCCCGTAAATATCAACACGAAATCGAAGTCGGCCAAGTGGGGATTAACGTGCCGATTCCTGTGCCATTACCTTTCTTCTCATTTACGGGTTGGAAGGGCAGTTTCTACGGCGATCAACATGCTTATGGCAAGCAAGCGGTGCGTTTCTATACCGAGACCAAGACCATAACTTCCCGCTGGTTTGAGTCTGATATTGCCGTAGCTTCAACGCCAAATATGAGCATTAACTTACGCTAAGCTCGGTGATTAATCGATAAACCACGGCGTCTTTACGGCGCCCAATTTATTAAATAAAAAGTGACCATAGAGTCATAGGAGAGCCAAATGGATTTTAATTTCAACGATGACCAACGCCAGTTTGCCGATCTTGCGCGCCAGTTTGCCGCGGAAGAATTAACCCCGTTCGCCGCCAAGTGGGATGAAGAACATCATTTCCCCAAAGACGTGATCCAAAAAGCCGGTGAGCTAGGTTTTTGCTCTCTGTATTCGCCAGAATCCGAAGGTGGCATGGGCTTATCGCGCCTCGATGCCTCGATTATTTTTGAAGAACTTGCCAAGGGCTGCACCGCGACCACGGCCATGCTGACCATTCACAATATGGCGACTTGGATGGTGACGACTTGGGGCACTGAAACCCTGCGTCAGACTTGGTCTGAGCCGTTAACCACTGGGCAGATGTTAGCGTCATACTGTTTGACTGAGCCGGGCGCGGGTTCGGACGCTGCATCTTTGCAAACTAAAGCGGTGCGCGACGGCGATGAATATGTGATTTCAGGCTCGAAAATGTTTATCTCGGGTGCGGGCGCAACTGAGCTTTTAGTCGTGATGTGCCGTACAGGTCAAGCTGGCCCTAAGGGGATCTCGGCCATTGCGATTCCGGCGGATGCCGCTGGTGTTATCTACGGTAAAGCTGAAGATAAAATGGGCTGGAATGCCCAGCCGACCCGTCAAATCACCTTTGAAAACGTGCGCGTGCCAGTGGCGAATTTGCTCGGTGAAGAAGGCCAAGGTTTTGCTTTCGCGATGAAAGGCTTAGACGGTGGTCGCATCAATATAGCCACCTGTTCTGTAGGGACGGCGCAGTCGGCTTTAGAGCGCGCAACTCAGTATATGAATGAGCGTCAGCAATTTGGTAAACCTTTGGCGGCTTTCCAAGCGCTGCAATTTAAACTTGCCGATATGGCAACCGAGTTAGTGGCTGCCCGCCAAATGGTGCGCCTTGCGGCCTTTAAACTCGATAGTGGCGATTCTGAGGCCACGGCTTATTGCGCTATGGCGAAACGCTTTGCCACCGATGTGGGTTTTCAAGTCTGCGATGCGGCGCTGCAAATTCATGGTGGATATGGTTATATAAGGGAGTACCCGCTGGAACGTCATTTCCGTGATGTGCGTGTACACCAGATTTTAGAAGGCACTAACGAAATTATGCGCTTAATTATCGCCCGTCGTTTACTCGATGAAAATGCAGGACAAATCCTGTAATTCAACTCGCAATATGCGTGACTTACAGGTCGGCGATAACTGAAAAGGAGTCTATAAAGATGGAATATTTAGTTGAACGTATCGAAGGCCACACGGCGATTCTGACCATGAACAATCCGCCAGCCAACACTTGGACCGCCGAGAGTTTGCAGGCGCTTAAAGCCAAAGTGCTTGAGCTGAATGCCAATAAAGAGATTTACGCCTTAGTGTTAACGGGCCAAGGGCAAAAGTTCTTCTCCGCTGGCGCCGATTTAAAACTGTTTAGCGATGGTGACAAAGGCAATGCGGCAACGATGGCAAAGCATTTTGGTGAAGCCTTTGAAACCTTAAGCCAATTCCGCGGTGTGTCGATTGCCGCGATTAATGGCTATGCCATGGGCGGCGGCTTAGAAGTCGCGTTGGCCTGCGATATTCGTATCGCCGAAATTCAAGCTGTAATGGCATTACCCGAAGCGACGGTCGGTTTATTACCCTGTGCGGGTGGCACTCAAAATCTGACCGCATTAGTCGGTGAAGGGTGGGCTAAACGGATGATTTTATGCGGCGAGCGTATCGATGCGACTCAAGCATTGAATCTACGTTTAGTGGAAGAAGTGGTTGATACTGGCGAAGCGCTTAATGCGGCAATCGCGTTGGCCGTTAAAGTCGCTAACCAAAGCCCAAGCAGCGTCACAGCGTGCAAGACACTTATTCAAGCGGGGCGCACTATGGCGCGTAGCCAAGCGCTACCGATTGAGCGTGAGTTATTTGTCGGATTATTTGATACTGAAGATCAGGCCGAAGGCGTGAATGCGTTTTTAGGGAAACGTAAAGCTGAGTGGAGAAACCGCTAATGACGAATGTAGTAGATAATGACGTGGTCGAGCATGTCGCAAATCAGGTCAAGACCACACAAAATGTGGTTTTTCAAACCTTAGCCACTGCTTCTGGCAAATTGGTTGGGGTGGTCACACTCAATGTGGAAAAAGCCCTCAATGCCTTAGATTTAGGCATGGTGCGCGCTATGACGGCGCAGCTTAATCTGTGGAAGAAAGATCCCCTTATCGCTTGCATCGTATTAGATGGCAGCGGTGAGAAGGCATTTTGTGCCGGGGGTGATGTGCGCGCTTTATACCATGCTTCCATTGCCGCTAATGGGCAAGTGACTGAGGAAGCAAAGGTTTTCTTCGAAGAGGAATATCGCCTCGATTATCTACTGCATACCTTTGGCAAACCTGTGTTGGTGTGGGGCGATGGCATAGTCATGGGCGGCGGCCTCGGTTTGATGGCGGGCGCGAGCCACAGAGTCGTTACCGAAACCTCGCGTATCGCTATGCCAGAGGTGACTATCGGCCTGTATCCCGATGTGGGCGGCAGTTATTTCCTTAATCGTATGCAGGGCAAGATGGGATTGTTTTTGGGATTGACCGCCTATCAACTCAATGCCGCCGATGCCTGTTATGTGGGCCTTGCGGATCATTACCTGAACCGCGACGACAAAGAGCTGATGTTTGATGCCATGGCAACCTTAGATTGGAGTGATACGCCAGCTCTTAATCATCAACGTTTAGATAGCATGATCAACGAGCTGTCTAATCAAGTGGATATTCCGAAGGGCGACAGTGTATTAGCCGAAAGCCAAGACATAATCGACAGGCTTATGGCGGGCAGTCTGCAGGATATTGCAGCACGCATGTCAACTCTGGTATCGGAAGAAAAGTGGTTAATGAAAGCGCGGGACACCTTCCTTGCGGGTAGCCCTATCAGCTGGCACTTGGTCTATATCCAAGGGCAGTTAGGGACTAAGCTTAGCTTAGCTCAATGTTTCAAATGGGAATTAACCGCGAGTGTTAACGTGTGCGCCCACGGTGATTTCTGCGAAGGCGTTCGTGCACTCTTGATTGATAAAGACAAGAAACCGCAATGGCGTTTTAAGGATGTTAACTCAGTACCCACAGCGGTACTTGAGCAAATATTGGCTTCCCCATGGGGCGAGGCGCATCCCTTTAACCAACTGAGTTAAGCGTTTAAGGGCCGAGTTGGCTAAGCGCTGTGTTTATTTGCTTAGCCAAGCTCGCTTTACTCTGTGATAAAGTCAGCATAATCAATTTGATAGCATTATCACAACACTAAAAAGAACAACACAGGAGTGATGGCATGAGTACAGTAGCCTTTATCGGTTTAGGTAATATGGGCGGCCCAATGGCGGCCAATTTATTAAAAGCAGGCATGACGGTTCGCGTCTTTGATTTAGTCCCTGAGGCTATGCAGCAATTGGCCGAAAAAGGCGCCTTAGTATCAAGTACCGCCTGCGGCGCTGCAGCGGGCGCAAGTGTGGTGATTACTATGCTGCCTGCGGGCAAGCATGTGAAAAGTTTATATTTAGGCAATGGAACAGACAAAGGTCTGCTTGAAGTGGTTGCGGGTGATACCTTGCTCATCGATTGTTCAACCATCGATGCACAAAGCGCACAATTAGTGGCGGCCGAAGCGGCTAAATGCGGCATCGAATTTATGGATGCACCAGTTTCTGGCGGCACGGCAGGCGCGGCAGCGGGCACCTTAACTTTTATTTGTGGTGGCTCGGATAACGCTTTTGAACGTGCGCAGCCCGTACTTAAGGCTATGGGTGTGAATATCTTCCACGCAGGCGGTCCAGGTGCGGGGCAAGTCGCGAAAATCTGCAATAACATGCTGTTATCTGTGTTGATGGTCGGTACTTCCGAAGCCCTGCAAATGGGCGTCGATCATGGCCTAGATCCCAAAGTGCTATCCGACATTATGAAGGTCAGCAGTGGCGGAAACTGGACGCTAGAGAAGTACAATCCCTGCCCAGGCGTGATGGAAACAGTGCCTTCTTCTAAGGGCTATCAGGGGGGCTTTATGGTAGATTTGATGGTCAAAGATCTCGGTCTGTCACAAGAAGCTGCATTATTGAGCAACTCTAGCACGCCAATGGGCGCTTTAGCCCGCAGCTTGTATGTTAATCATGCAAGACAAGGCAATGGCCGCCGAGATTTTTCCAGTATATTTGAACAATTTGCACCACTTAAAAAATAGACACAGATAACAAGGGATCACCAGATGGATTTAAAAGATAAGGTTGTCGTCATTACTGGCGGCGCGGGGGGCTTAGGCTTAGCAATGGCGCAAAATTTTGCGCAGGCGGGTGCTAAGATAGCGCTTATCGATGTGGACCAAGAAAAACTCGAGCGAGCCTGCGCTGAGCTTGGATCGGACACTGAAGTTCAAGGTTATGCCTTAGACATTACAGACG
Organism: Shewanella sp. NKUCC06_TVS; assembly: GCF_019345515.1. NCBI lineage: Bacteria > Pseudomonadati > Pseudomonadota > Gammaproteobacteria > Alteromonadales > Shewanellaceae > Shewanella > Shewanella sp. NKUCC06_TVS. The sequence continues at coordinate 380,920 of NZ_JAHKQX010000001.1, forward strand.
AAGAAGACGTCGTCGCGGGTTTTGCCTATATTCTCGAAGATTTTGGTCAAGTGAACGTGTTAGTGAACAACGCTGGTATTCTGCGTGATGGCATGTTAGTCAAAGCCAAAGACGGCAAGGTCACTGATCGTATGTCTTACGAGCAATTCCAATCGGTGATCAATGTGAACCTGACCGGCAGTTTCCTTTGTGGCCGTGAGGCCGCAGCGGCCATGATTGAATCGGGTCAAGCGGGGGTGATTGTTAACATCTCTAGCCTTGCTAAGGCGGGTAATATGGGTCAATCAAATTATGCGGCCTCAAAAGCGGGTGTTGCGGCTATGTCTGTCGGTTGGGCAAAGGAGTTAGCACGTTACAATATCCGTAGCGCAGCGGTCGCACCTGGCGTGATCGCAACCGAGATGACAGCAGCAATGAAGCCAGAAGCGTTGGAGCGTTTAGAGAAACTCGTGCCTGTTGGCCGCTTAGGTCATGCCGACGAGATAGCTTCTACCGTACGTTTTATTATTGAAAACGATTATGTTAATGGTCGTGTGTTTGAAATCGATGGTGGTATTCGTCTTTAGAGCGATATCTTACTGATTTGCATAAAAACCGAGCTTAGGCTCGGTTTTTTTATAGGGTAAATAAAGATAATGGTTCTTATACCCTAGCTTTCGGATTTATTTAGATTTCACTGTTGGAGTTGACATTTAGTTGTTAACCTTCAACAATCGCTCTCCCATTTTTTTACATAACTTTACAAACATGTTGATCACATGTAATGGAGCTTGAAATCCGGATGTCTTGGCAGGAAAAAGCCCACTGGCTTGAGAAAATCACTAAGCGCATGATGTTGATCGTGGGTATCTTAGGGTTGGTTGTGATTTATTGCGGTTTCTTTTTTCTGCTCTTTAGTGGCCGCTCTGTGGCCGTGATCCCATGGTTTTTTCTTATCTCACCTTGGGTGTGTATTTATTTTGGTTTAACGCAAGTACAACAAGTGCAAGTGGTAAATTGGTTCTTAAAAAAATTTAAAAAATAACTAATTTACACATAACTCATTTCTGCAAGTTCATATTTTGTTTCGGTTTGTGCAGTTGGCAAACATTGGGGAGAAACAATGAAGCTACATGGATATTTATGGATGCTGGGGGGCTTATTTTGTTTAGGTGCTTGCGAGCGCTCGAACAAAGAGACGCCGCATCTTAGTGATAATGGCGCGCGCATAGTTGCGCCCTATGGTAGTTGGCTGTCTCCGTTATCGGCGACTGAAGTGTTTGAGCAGGCCGATAATGTGGCTGAGTTGCAAAGCGTTGATGGTGCAATTTATTTCTCTGAGTCTGATGGTGAAAAACAAGGCCAAGTCGGCATTAAACGCCTCGATCAACGGGGAAAAATTACCGACATAGTGCCGCCTGCGTTTAATGTTAAATCCGCCGTTCATGAATACGGTGGTGCCGCCTTTTTGGGGATTGGTCAGAGTCTGTTTGCCACTAAGGCACAGGACCAACTGTTTTATCGTTTTGCCCCTAATCAACCCCCTTTGCCTTTAACGCCAAATGGTACTCGCCATGCAGATTGTATTGCTTACCCCAAAGGGTCGAGGATTATCTGTGTGCGCGAAGATCATCGTCAAGCGGGTGAGCCTAAGGCGAGTCTTGTTACCATTAATCTTAATTTTGCCGGTGAAGGCGATACCTTTGTTTCGGGCCATGACTTTATTTCTTCGCCAGCCATTTCGCCCGATAACAGCCAACTGGCGTGGATCACGTGGGAACATCCCTATATGCCATGGGATAATAGCGTGCTCTGGCTTGGGGATCTGGACCGTAAAGGGCAATTACACAATATTCGTAAGGTAAACACGCCCGCGGACTCTTCAGTTTCGCAGCCGTTATTTAGCCCCGATGGGCAATTGTATGTCGTATCGGATATCAGTAACTGGTGGAATATCTATCGAGTCACGGCACAAAATACCTTAGACCCAGTGCTAAAGAAAAAGGCCGAGTTTGCGGTAGCTGATTGGTATTTAGGCAATCATAACTATGCCTTTGAATCCGAAAAAACAATTATTGCCAGTTATATGCTTGGTAGTCAGGCCGTTTTAATTCGACTGCATCTAGATTCAGGCCTGACCGAATCTTTGGCCGTCGACTTTGGTGAAATCACCCAAGTGATCCGAGGGGAAGATACTGTTTATTTTGTCGGCGCTAAGGCGACGCCAGAGAAGGGCATTTATAAAGTGATCGGTCGTGGTACTGAGTTGGTGTATACCCCTAACTTACCAAAACTTAATCCCAATTATATCTCCCGTGCTAAAAATATTACTTTTAAAACAGGTGCTAACCAGCAAGCTTACGGTTATTTTTATGGTCCGGTTAACCCCAACTATACTGCGCCTAATGATACCCGTCCGCCCTTGATTGTAATGTTACACGGCGGTCCTACGGCGCGTGCGAGTCTGGCTTATCGCAGTGACATTCAATTTTGGACCAGCCGAGGCTTTGCGGTTCTCGATGTTAATTTCCGTGGTAGCAGTGGTTTTGGCCGTGCTTATCGTCAAAGTATCTACGGAAAATGGGGCCAAGTTGATGTGGAGGATGCGGTCAATGCGGCCCGTTATTTAGTTGATAAGGGTTGGGTCGATGGACAAAAACTGGCGATTCGAGGTGTTAGCGCTGGTGGGTTAACTGTGATGTCGTCCTTGGCATTTTATGATGTATTTCAAGCGGGGGTGAGCTATGCGGGGATCAGTGACTTTGAACAGCTCGCCAAGAGTACCCATAAATTCGAGACTGGCTACTTAGATCTGCTTATCGGCCCCTATGGTGAAAATCAAGCCCGCTATAGGGAGCTGTCGCCCCTGCATCACCTTGAAGGATTGAATGAGCCTTTATTAATTTTTCAAGGATTACGTGACCAAATCGTGCCACCACAGCAGTCGCGGCAGATTTATGAGGCGTTGAAAGTGAGAGGCGTACCCACGGCTTATATCGCTTATCAGGATGAACCCCACGGCGGTTGGAAACCTGAGCACAAGGCCGCAGGATTAGAAACTGAGCTGGCATTTTATGGGCAAGTGTTTAACTTTACCCCAGCGGGTAAGCTTGTAACACTGGTACTGGATAACGCCGCGGCGTTAAAGCCAACCATAGTGAGAAGTCAATAACGTGGTATTTACCGTTATTGAACTTGCCATCGCTATTGCGATTGGCTTTTACCGCAACACTCAGAGCCAGCATTTTGCTGGCTCTTGTGATTTTCGAGGCAGCCATGAGTCTCGTGACTTAGGCTGTCGATAATGGCGCAGTGGGGCTGATCGCCGCCTTGGCATTGGGTCACCATGTGCTGTAATTGCGCCCTAAGCTGCTGTAACTTATTGATTTGCTGCTCGACATAGGCAAGGTGCGTTTGGGTAAGCTGCTTAACGTCCTCGGCATTACGGCTTTCATTGCCCTTAAGACCAAGCAAGGATTTGCAATCCTCTAGGCTAAAACCTAAGTCGCGACATTGATGCACAAACTTAAGTGCTTCAATATCTTGATGGCGATAAACTCGATAACCCGCCTCATTGCGCTCGCCGCACACTAAACCAATATCATGGTAATAACGGATACTCTTAACACTTAAGCCCGTTTGTTTCGCGACTTCACCTATCTTCATTTTGACCTCTATTTTTCCAACTGAATGGTATCACCCACTTCGCCCAACAATTAATTGTCGATGTGATCACATTGAGCAAATTCATCCTTGACTCTCCAGTGATGGGAGACTTTATCTTAGACCTAAAGTGTGAAACATCAAGTGAGGGATCTCCTATGTCTATGACCAGACTCTATGTCGCCAATATGAATTGCGCTGGCTGCGTCGCAAAAATTGAAAAGGCGTTTGCCGCCCAAGCGGGCGTTGAAGCGCGTGTGAATCTCGCCGATAAGCAAGTGACGGTAGAAGGCAAGATGAGCGCTGATACCGCATTGGCTGTGATGGCGAATGCGGGTTATCCGGCGCAGGTCGTTATTGATGCTAAAGTCGCCGCCGAAGAAAAACGCCTTGAAGATGCCGCCGAGTATCGACTGCGGATGCGCCAAGCTATAGCCGCGCTCGTTGTGGGGGTGCCCATGATGCTGTGGGGATTGCTGGGCGGTGAAATGATGATCAACAGCCCAAACCTGCAGTTAGGCTGGGGCATCATGGGACTGGTCACTTTGGCTTTACTCATCACCACAGGCAGACATTTCTATCAAGGCATGTGGCGGGCGCTAAAAGCCAAAACCACTAACATGGATACGCTGATTGTGCTGGGCACCAGTACCGCATGGGCCTATTCCATGCTGGTGGTCATTATGCCCAGCGCATTCCCTATGGATACCCGCCATGTGTACTTTGAGGCAAGTGTGATGATTCTAGGTTTAATTAACTTAGGTCATGGACTCGAACTCAAAGCGCGGGGCAAAACCAGCGAAGCGGTGCAGCGACTGCTCGGGTTGCAATCCACTACTGCGATTCGTATTACGGATAAGGGTGATGAAAAGGTTGAGATAAGTCAGTTGAAACTGGGTGATAAGCTGCGTTTGCGCCCCGGTGACCGAGTTGCCCTTGATGGTGAGGTCGAAACAGGACAATCCCTACTCGATGAAGCCATGCTCACAGGTGAGCCTATTCCTGTCCTTAAAAATCGGGGAGATAGTCTGAGCGCGGGCACAGTCAACGGCAACGGCAGCTTAGTTTATCGAGTAACGGCGGGGCAAGAAGATACCAAACTCGCCAAAATCATCGCACTGGTGCAACAGGCACAAACGTCAAAATTACCCATAGGTCGATTGGCCGATAAGATCTCCGCGGTATTTGTCCCTACTGTGGTGGCGATAGCACTACTGGCGGCGGCAATTTGGTATTTCGCAGGTCCAGCGCCCGCCTTAAGCCATGCGTTAGTGGTGCTGACGAGTGTGCTCATTATAGCTTGTCCCTGTGCGCTGGGGCTGGCTACGCCTATGTCTATCATGGTGGCCGTTGGCCGCGCAGCCCAAATGGGCGTGTTAGTTAAAAATGGCGAGGCACTGCAAACCGCCAGTAAAGTTGATTGTGTGGTGCTGGATAAAACCGGCACTGTCACCTTAGGCAAGCCGCAAGTCACTGACTTTGTATTAGTACAAACATTGAGTGATGCCGATAAAGAAACCTTGCTGGGCGAAATCGCAAGCCTTGAGCAGCACTCTGAGCATCCGTTAGCGGGGGCGATTGTCAGTTATGCCAAGGAATCACTGACGCAATTGCCCGACACAGAGGCATTTACGAACCATCAAGGTAAGGGGATTGAGGGCAAGGTCGATGGCGTATCGCTGGCGATAGGTAATCTCGCCTTGATGACGGCATTGAATATTGTCAATTCCGATGGCAGTGCCTTAGATCCTAACGCGACATTAAGCTTTGCAAATCAAGGTAAAACCCCAATTTATGTCGCCAAAGCGGGCAAGTTAGTGGCCACTATCGCGCTTGCCGATCCAATAAAACCCGATGCCAAAGAAGCCATCGCGGCCATGCTGCAAAGGGGCATTCGCGTGGTGCTGTTAACGGGGGATAACCCACAAACGGCGCAGGCGGTGGCCGACCAAGTGGGTATCACCGAAGTGATTGCCGGCGTACTGCCCGAGCAAAAACAACAGCATGTGCTGGATTTGCAAAAGCAAGGGCATGTGGTGGCTATGGTTGGGGATGGCATTAATGATGCGCCAGCTCTGATGAGCGCCGATGTTGGGATCGCGATGGGATCGGGCACTGAGGTGGCGATTGAAAGTGCGGATATCACCTTGCTGTCGCAGCAATTGATAGTGATTGCTAACTTATTGGCATTGTCGCGGGCGACGATTACCAATATTAAGCAGAATCTGTTCGGCGCCTTTGTGTATAACAGTTTGGGTATTCCGGTTGCGGCGGGCGTGCTTTATCCACTTACGGGCATGTTATTAAGCCCTGTGATTGCGGGTGCAGCCATGGCTTTGTCTTCACTGACTGTCGTCACGAACGCCAACCGCTTAAGACGACAGAAGTTATAAGTTGTCGATACCTAAGCTAACTTAAAATGTTGAAACGGGTATCTTGAGCTAACTCTGGGCTATGTCCACATTAACACTTACCACATAAGTCTTTAGCAGATAGCCCCTAAGCAGATAGTCCTTTAGCATCGCCAAGCTTTACGACGCTAAGGGTCATCAGATTGTCATTCTGCTCGAATACATTGAAAGCTAAGCCAATAGGGTAAAATCAATTACGCTTCTCATACAGGCATAGTGCGGCGATTTCGGCATTCCCTCTGGCTTTTTGATCCGCCTTGGTAGTTGATAATTTAGCCCAAACTGCTATAGTGCCACGTTTATTTTTACCCCTTCGGCATAGCGTTATTTGGTTTATGCTTATTTAAAGCGGCGCCAGCGGGCTCGGCCAACATTACTCGATTTGGAAGTTCATTTTGATCACAACAGCAAATATCACCATGCAGTTCGGCGCTAAGCCACTGTTTGAAAACATCTCAGTTAAATTTGGCGGTGGTAACCGTTACGGTCTTATCGGCGCGAATGGCTGTGGTAAATCGACCTTCATGAAGATCCTGTGTGGTGATCTAGACCCTAGCAGCGGTAACGTCTCGTTAGATGTGAATGAGCGTCTGGGTAAATTAAGCCAGAACCAGTTCGGTTATGAGGAATTCAACCTGATCGATACCGTGATCATGGGCCACCGCGAACTGTGGAAGGTAAAGCAAGAACGTGACCGTATTTATTCTTTACCCGAAATGAGTGAAGAAGATGGCATTACCGTCGCCAACCTAGAGATGGATTTTGCTGAGATGGACGGTTATACCGCTGAATCTCGCGCTGGCGAATTGCTGTTAGGTGTAGGTATCGGTATCGACAGCCATTTTGGTTTGATGTCTGAAATCGCCCCGGGTTTAAAACTGCGTGTACTATTAGCGCAAGCCCTGTTCTCTGATCCAGACGTGCTGCTGCTCGACGAACCCACCAACAACTTGGACATCGACACTATCCGTTGGTTACAAGACATGTTGAACCAACGTAGCAGTACTATGGTTATCATTTCCCATGATAGATATTTCTTAAACTCAGTTTGTACTCACATGGCTGACTTAGACTACGGCGAATTGCGCGTTTACCCAGGTAACTACGACGAATACATGCAAGCAGCGACTCAAGCTCGCGAGCGTTTATTGTCTGATAATGCGAAGAAAAAAGCCCAGATCTCTGAGCTGCAAACCTTCGTAGCACGCTTCTCGGCTAACGCTTCTAAGGCGAAACAAGCCACCTCTCGTGCCCGTCAAATCGACAAGATTAAGTTAGATGAAGTAAAAGCCTCTAGCCGTGTGAACCCCTTCATTCGTTTCGAGCAAGAGAAGAAATTATTCCGTAATGCCTTAGTGATTGAAAACCTAACTAAAGGCTACGACACGCCGCTATTCAAAGACTTAAACTTGATTGTTGAAGTGGGCGAGCGCATTGCGGTACTGGGTGAAAACGGCGTTGGTAAAACAACTCTGTTACGTACCCTGATCCATGATATCCCACAGGATGCAGGTACTATCCAATGGTCTGAAAACGCTAACATTGGTTACTATGCACAGGACCATGAGTCTGATTTCGCTAACGAAATGACTCTGTTCGAGTGGATGAGCCAATGGCGCAAGCCAGAAGATGACGACCAATCGGTACGTGGTATCTTAGGCCGTATGTTGTTTGGTTCAGACGATATTAAAAAGTCAGTGAAAGTGCTGTCCGGTGGTGAGAAGGGTCGTATGTTATTCGGCAAGCTCATCATGCAAAAAGCCAATATTTTAGTGCTCGACGAACCGACCAACCACATGGATATGGAATCGATTGAATCACTGAACAACGCGCTGGAAATGTACGAAGGGACCTTGATTTTCGTGAGTCATGACCGTGCATTCGTATCGTCTCTGGCAAACCGTATCCTTGAAGTCACTCACTCAGGCGTGAATGATTTCAGAGGCACTTACGATGAGTTCCTTGCCAGCAAAGGCATTGAAGTCTAACGCTATTTGTTATTTAAATGCATGTGTAAATACATGCATTTAAATACATGCATTTAAATACAGTGCAGCTAAATGCAGCATCAATAAAAACGCCGCGATTCATAGCGGCGTTTTTATATCCATTGGTTGTCTTTTTATCTAGCGATTAGCTTTCGCGCACTCGATTTTAGCGCATTGGCGGCACTCGTTAGGGCGCTGACTCTTGCTGCACATAAATCAAATTGTCGGTATCAAAGCCGCGGGCTTTAGACATTTCAACAAACTTTTGCAACACCTCCGGTGGCACAGTCGGGGTTTTAGCCAATAGCCACAAATAACCTGTGTCGGGTCCCGATATAAAAGCGTATTGATAGTTTTCATGATCTAATTCGAAGACCACATACGATCCATAAAATGGCCCAAAGAAGGAGACTTTCAAATAGCCTTCTGAGTCCCCATTCACAAAATAGGCCTTACCTTCGGCTTCTTTCCATTCATTTTTAGCCGCTGAAAATCCACGGTTAATGACCCTAACACCACCATCCTCTTTCAGGCTGTATTCTGCGCTAACTTGGCTTAAGCCTCTTTCGAATGAATGATCTAATCGTGCAATTTCGTACCATTTACCTAAGTATTTATTTAGCTCAAAATCATTCACGGGTTGAACCAGTTTAGGCATGCCTAAGCAACCGCTGAGCAAAAATATACTAATGACTAACAGTAGCTTTCTCAATTTGACCTCCTGATCTTAAGTCTTAGTCGCACGTCTTAAGTGCAATGTTCAATCAATCCGCTATCGAGCTTACACTATTTTCTTCACATTATTTCAGCTACTTGGCAAAGTGTTGTTGGTTAGCCGCTCGTAATCAATGCGTTGCGTTGACTGATAAAGCCTTGGCTAATGCCGGCCAGAATAATCAAGCCGACACCGCTTAACTGCATGGGACTTAAGCTTTCACCAAATATCCACCATGCTAACGTCACTACGATAACCGGTTCCACATAGGCGAGGGTGCCAAAAGTGACCGCAGGCAATTGGCGCAGGGCTTTTACCGCCAGCAAAATGGCTAAAAATCCGGGGAAGAATCCAATCGCAATTAACCAACCCATTTGCGGCAAACTTGGCGTTAGCGGTGTATTTATCACTAAGGGCAGTAGACACAAAGCGCCGACACTAAGCTGTACTAAAGTGCTTTGATATGGCGAACTCAGGCTAGGTTTTCGGTTGATTAACATAAAACCGCAGTAGGTTAATAAAGCGAGTATGGCATAAAAATAGCCTAATAATTCAGTGTGATTGCTCGCTTGCTGCGGCCCTGTTGGGATCATTAACATAAAACCCATTAGTGCGACGACCACGCTTGCCATGCTTAAGCGGGTGAGTTTCTCGGCAAAGAAATAATGGGCGAAAATAGCCGACACCACAGGGGCTAAGTAAATGATCATGATCACATTGGCCATTTGGGTGTACTGAATGGCTTCAATGTAAAACGCCATAAAACCCGCGAGCATAGCGCCGTTAACTAAGTTACGCTTACTCGGTCTATGGCGAATTTGCTGTCCTTTGCCAGTGAATAACATATAAGCCAATAGAAATAGGGCACCGAGCAGTAAGCGGTAGAAGGTAATGTGCTCGGCGGGCAGGGCGGCAAAGCGCGCTAATACACCGATAGTGCCCATAAGAATGGCCGCCAATAGGGCAAAAATGATAGCTAAAGCTGAGCTTGGCATAGATAACCTACAACAGAGTGAACAGAGAGTTAAGGGGCGACACCGTCCTGTGGACGGCGTCGATTTTGCCTTAAAAACTCACCCTAGGCTATGTCGATGTATTAACTAAATAATGCTTTTACGTGAGCGGAAATGGTTAAAGCTATCTTGACTGTAGGCCGCCTTAATCCGTTTTAACGCAGCGTAATTGTGGTCAAAGTACACATCTGTAGGAATGGCCTTATCTTTGAAACTGATAAAAGCGCCCGAGGTGTTGGGGATGTCATAGTTTCGGCTGGCATCAATCCAATCGAGCGCACGATTAATGCGGGTAAACACTTGGCTATCCTGCAATTGTTGCTTCTCTTGCAGGGCGTTATTCCACCAAGTTTGATATTGAATCGTATATTGTCTGTCCTTGTAGGGGAAGGCGCTGCGGCTCTTTTGCTCTTCGCCCATAGTGCGATAATAATCACCAGTTATAGCGCCAAGGGTAACATAGGTAAATAGCCCCAATTGGCGATTACCTTCAAGCACATAGCGAGAGGTTAAGCTTTCAAGCAGTGGCTTATAACCGTCCCTCAGGCCCGTTTGATTCACTAAGCGCGAGGTGACTTTATGGGGTGCGGGCTCATCCAAATCGGGTGGCGTCGGTGAGCGGCTTATGCCTTGCAAGTCAGCTTGCAGATGATGAAAAGATTCCCTTTCCCAACTGGGCATTAAGTTTTCACCGTAAGCTTTGGTGAGTCCGCCCATACCCTCGATGCGAATATCATTGGGGACTAGGCCAAATTCATTAAATTGTGTCTGGATAAAGTGGTGTAGGCTGGCGGAATTGCCCTCCCAAAAACCATACATCAAGCAGTTATGCGTAATTGACTCAGTGTCTATGTCGGGTGTTTTGTGTTGTTCTACGGGTAAATGTTTGGCATTAATCTTGAGATTAGTGCCAATCAAACAGCCAGTGCTGTCGGCATTTATGATGGCTTCCCAGCGCTGTAAAATGTCTTTAGTTGGGGTGTGCTCAATAAGTTCATGGGTTTGTTTATCGTAGCTATTCCACTCTAATTCAAACTTGATAAGGCAAGGCGGTAGTGGAAAGGTTTGCACAAAAAAACGGGTTACAATGCCGTAACTTAACCCACCGCCACCCTTGAGCGCCCAGAGTAACTCTGGTTTATTGGCAACAGAGACGACTTGAGTTTCACCAATGCCGAGGACAATTTCTGCCTGTAATAGGGATTCGCAGCACATGCCGTATTTGCGGGTCCAAGGTCCTGAGCCGCCGCCCATAATAAATCCCGCTATGGCAACACTGCCACTGGTGCCATGGGGGATCATCACGCCTTGTTTGGCAAGGGCTGTGGTGAGATTGATAAAACGATTACCTGGGCCAATGGCCGCAATACCTGTGATGGGATCTAAAGTGAGGCTATCCATCTTCAGCAGATCTAACACTACGGTATTCGTTTCAGTGCTTTCACCTTCGTGATCATTCCCACCCGAGCGCACGCTGATCGGCAAGTTATAATCAATGGCCGCTTTATAGGCGATTTTGACTTCTTCAGTTGACGTGCATTTGATGATCGCCAGTGGCTTTTTTTGTAACCTGCGGTTGAACAGTTGGCAAGCCTGTTGATAGGCAATCATTTGCTTACCTGTGCTGACCGAGAGTTGCTGCTCACTATAATAATGGCCACCGGTAATAATATTATCGGCCGGAATGTGTGCGCGAACTTCATTGATGAAATTAACAAAGTTTTTGGCTTGAGTGATCACTAAGTTTTCACTAATACGCACTTCAGCACTTAATTCTTCTTCGGTCGATTGAATAATCAAACAATCCCGTTCCAGTTCATTTGCGACGGTGACTTTAATATTAGAGCGATAGGCCGTCAGCGATTTAAACACTTCAATATTGAGTGTAATATCCGCTTGATTACTCGCCGTGTAATTCACTAAATAACTAAAATTGGGCCAAGTATTATAGTTACATTCAATAATATAGGCTCGGCGTTCGTGGGGCGGAATAATCTTAGGCAGTTGTTGATTATAGGTGTTGCTATCCGCAGTGGTTTTTATGAATTGATGTTCAGTATCATTAAATATGACCAGCAGCACTTTTTGTCTTTTAAGTGGGATAAAGTTTTCACCACGAATATTATGTGCATCTTGATGCTGATAAATGTAGAGGTTATTTTCGCTAATCGATTTTTGTTGCGCTGGATTACGGTAATAGTCAACGATTTCAGCTCGGGTTAATAATCGATTGAGCAAGGTGATGCCAAATATTTCACCATCGAAATGTGTATCGCGATGATTCGGTAATGACACGTTTTCAATTAAAAACTCATTGTCGGCAACCAGTGACAGGTTATTGAGTTGTGTATGGGTAATTTCACCATCCACATAACAATTGATTTCATGGTATTCATGGCAGATAGACAATAAGTGCCACTGGCCATCGTTGAGTCCACCTAAGGTTGAAATTGCCTCAACCCGCAGTAAGGTGGTATTAATCACGCATTCAATATGTCCCAGTGAATTAATATCCACCGCAAAATAGGTATCTTCTCGATCGGTTTTATAATGGAACACACGCCCACCCGCGCTGGTTTTTACCCAACACTGGTAAGTAAATATGGCAAGGGGTGACGTGCTCACGGGTAAGCTTTTTTCAATCACTGCCCGTATATTTCTTGATGCCTCAAGCTTGTCCATATTCATGAGTCCTTTCGTGTGCTTTGCGTGTTTTCCTCAATGCGGTAAAGCGCTACTGAGGTCATTCATCCCGTTGTTAATCAATTGCGGGTAACTAAGCCGCGGGTAACTATGTTTTGAGTAAATCAGTTTTGGGTGAATCAGTTTTGGGTAAATCAGTTGCGGGCAAACAAGTCGCCAATTAATAGGTATTAAAGCGACGTATTGATCCTGTCACGGCCATCGGCTTTGGCGCGGTACAATGCGGTATCGGCGGCGCACAGCATGGCAAGTGAGGTACGGAACTGGCCATTGATTTCGCTCGCAATTCCTTGGCTCGCACTCACAGAGACATAGTCGCGCAGGCCTTGCTCAGTAAAGCGCAGGTCATTAATCCCTTGCTGCACTTTTTGGGCAATCGTCAGTGCCATTTTGGCATTGTGGCTTGGCAGAATTAGCGCGAACTCTTCGCCGCCGTAACGCGCTGCCAGGCCAATTTCTATCGGCACTATGTCAGCAATCACTTTGGCAATCTTACGTAGGCATTCATCCCCTTGGATATGGCCGAATTGGTCGTTGAACACTTTGAAGTAATCCACATCGATAATCACCACGCTGATCGGGCGCAACTTACCTGTGCATTCTTCCCAGTAGTGATGCAGCATTTCATCAAAATATCGGCGGTTCGCCAGTCCTGTCAGTGAATCTGTGGCGGCCAATTTACGTAGCTTTTGATTTTCCGCTTTGTGCTGCGTTAAATCGTGCATCATCATCACAAACAGAGGTTCATGGCTGGGGATGTAGGAAATGGAAAGCTCAACATCTTTTGCTTTGCCTGAGGCGGTAATGAGGGTGATTTCTTCGGCGCAGTGCTGCACTGGGATACCGCAATTTTTGCCTAATTTAATATCATTGCTCAGCAGATTGTCATAGCGAGCGTGGTGGTGTTCAGTCAAAAAGTTGCGCCAATCTTGTCCCTTCAAACTGGCCTGCGGGCATGTCAGTAAGTCAGCACCTTTGCTATTGCTAAAGTAAATGTAACCTTGGGCATTGACGATAATCACCGGTTCAGTCAGATGCTGAATAAACTGTTGAATCGTTTCAATCGAGGCATGTTCGAAGAAGGTTAACGGCAATGCGGGCTCGACCAAGCCTTGCTGCGCAGTACACTGTGAACCATTGCCTTCACCCACAAGTGATAATGGATGTTGTGAACGTGTCAGTTTAGGTGAGCTTGTCATTGTTATCATTCTCCGTGAACCTAATGCCATCTGCGCTAAGCGCTTTTCTGATGATGACTTTATTCTTCGCAAAGAAAAGATACCTTCTGCTTACCTTCCGATTTAATCTATTGTTTATAAAGGTTTTAAATTTAATCTTCTCACGGTAAATTCTCAGGTTTAGCTGAAACGTGCGAGGTTTTGGGGCATGGCTAAGTTGAAAGAGCGGTACCCATGAGTGGATTTTTGGCTATTAAGCGGCAAGCGCAAAGGATTTTAGTGTCTAAAGATGGTGGATAATGCTTTGATTTTATCGACAATCCAGTCACGTCTATGCTCATAACTGCGGCCTGTGAGTTTATCCTCACCGCACAGAAAAGCCCTTCTGACACAGCGATTTATCACATGATAGAAGGGCGTTGTATTAGCATCGATAAGCATTCTTCTGGCCGGGGTCATCATCTGCTCCAAACAGACGCAATCAAGATAATGTAAAGGCTAGTATAAGAGGGGACAAAGCACAAAAAGACATGGCTGTCCCCGCTTTTCCCCTTTTCTTCGGGTGTAGAAACTGCCCAGCCCGATTAAAGGTTGGGCATTTCGATTAGTTTTGAGGACGATTGATAATTTCTGGATCAGGACTTAATATCAGTAAGGTATTAGTAGTATTGCTCAATACAAATTGGAACTTAGTAGTTCCCGACGTTCTATCTAGGTCGACGAGTTGTACTAACATACCATCGCTGCTGATGGTTACCGCATCGACAATATCATCGAATGGGGTAACAAAGCCGACCCCAACAAATTTTAAACCTTTTCCTGTTTGATCATTTAGCAAGTAGGTAACAGTACCAGCTTGGGTGATAGTCACATCCCCTTGGCATTGTTCACCATTAGCATCTGTATAAATAAATACAGGTTCGCCATTTTCTAGATTAACATTGACTTTAATAAATTGAGCCGAGCCTTGTGGTGCGAACATATTAACTTCCTTTCTTTTGGTTAAAATTTGGTATTGGTTATATGAGATTTTAATAGTAAATGTTTAAGATTGTCATCGCTTATAATTTCGCCAAGGCAGTCAAGGGCTTTAACATAATGAATGGTGAAATTTGGTGATTTATCTTTTTCTACTATAGGTAATAGTAAATATTTTGAAGTGTTGCATAATTCATGCTTGGCTTTATAATTTTTGACCGTTTTAGCTTCAAATAGAATACTTTCCGATAAGTTTGAAATGAAGTTAATATTTTGATTGAATTTTTTTGATAACTTAAGAAATTCATTTTTTGCTAGCACAGCATATTCTATACTTTTATCAAACTTACCTTGTCGTTGTAAGTGTTGTGCTGATGCAAGAAAATAGCTTGCATACACTTCGTCTCTCTTCGATGAAGAATTCAAATCAATATCTGAATCTAGTAAAGATTTTAATCTTGTAATCTCATTAGAATCAGTGCGTGCAAATGCTAGAAGATTGAAGTGTAAATAGTAATTTTGTCTTGTCCAAATATCGTTTTTAGGATCTTGTTCTAGCGCTTTTGATATTGCTTCCAAACCAAGTCGGGTTTGTCTTAGGGCTTGTTCTGGTAGATCTTGATAATCGTATAACTTAGCAAGAATTTGATGGCTGGCTGCTAGTCTATCTAATATATATGGCTGTTTAATGTTATTGCTTAGTTCTTGTTGGAGTTGAGTGTGGATCTGTATGGCTGAAAGTACATCACCTTGTGACACTGCCGCACTCGCTAACCAAGAACGTGCATTCGCAATATCCGCAATCAGCTGGCTATCTTGAGGCGCTTTAGCCAACGCCAGCAATTTAAGCCTTAGCGACTCTTCAAAATCTTGTTGTGCTTTGGCAAATTCCTGTTGCTTCATCGAAACTGAGCCCAAAGTGTTATGGGCGTAAGAAAGTTCCATGAGCGCATCTTTATCTTCGGGCGCAAGGGCGTACATAGTTTGGCTATAGGCTAAGTACTGCTCGAAGAAGGGGCGCGATGCCGCCCAATCACTCACATCATACTTAAGCTGTCCTAACCAAAAGGCATTGGCACCTAAGGTTTTCAGTAGGGCTAAGTTTTCCGGCTGCAATTCGAGCAGTGGCAACATTTTTTCTTGCGCCGCGAGTAATGCGCTGCGGGCTTCATCGATTTTATTGCGCGAATAGGCGACTTCCCCCATGGCCTCTAAGGTTTGGCCGTGTTGGAAGCGGGCGTCAAAACTTAAGTGTGCATCATCCTCTTTATTGGAAAAATCAGTGAAATATTCCAGTGCCTTATTGCTGATCCCGTCGAGTAAGTCCATACGGCCGATGCCGCGCATCTTGTCGGCGAAGTCACCCACCATAAAGCCGAGCAAATCTTCGGCGGCGAGGCGTTTTTGCAGGGCAAGTTTTTCGGCCTCTATGCTGCGCACGCTCATAATGACGGAGGTTAAGGTGAGGACGCACAGCAGGGCGACGGTTAGGCGCCTCGTCCAGCGCAGCATATTGGCGCGTTTGCTGGAGGCTGCGATAAAGGCGGTTTCGGGATCGTCTAAATCGAATAACGGATTTTGGCTGAGGCTTTGGGCCTCTTTCAACGGCTTGCCGTCGGCGAGCAGATAAGCGCTGTGTTTGGCTTCGCTGAGCCAACGCTTAGATAAATGCTGTAGGCGACTCTTAATGCTTAAGCTGTCGTTATGCTCGCTAATCCAAGCGGTTGCCCGCGGCCAACGGCGTAAAAGTGCTTCGTGGGCGATGCTAAAACAGGGTTCACCATTTTGCAGATGCGACACGAATAAGCGGCTATCGACCATGGCTTGCACTAGGGCGGTTTCAGCGGTGCTTTGTAGTTGTGACCAGCGAGCGGTGCGGCTGGTGATGGACTTTTCATCTTCACGCAGAGTCACTAGCAGGGATAAAATCCGCGGTAGGCTGGCTTTTTCGGCATCGCTTAAATGGGAAATCGCTTGCTCGGCATTTTTGCCAATCGCCCCTTCAATACCGCCAAGTGCATGATAAACCGAGACTAATAACTTATCGTCGGCGCTGCGTTGCAAATACAAGGCTTGCAGCGTGTATTGCAACATAGGCAACGCATCTGGGTTACTGGCGGCATCGCTGCAGAGCATTTCGTCGAGCGGCATCGCGGTGTCGCTGTCAACTTCCCAGCTTAAGTTGGCAGCCACCGCGGGCAGGCGGATCATTTGTAATAGCTCAGTGCGTGTTGGCGGCGCTAAGTCAAAGTGGGCGCCGCGGGCTTTACCCGCCATTAAGCTTGGGTAATTGACCAATAAAGGATAAAAATCGTTGCGACAGGCACTGATGATAATCACGGCTTTTGAGGTGGCGAGTTGTTCCAATAATTCTATGAACTGGGTTCGTTCGGTATCGCTAAATAGCGGTGATGAGAGCAACACTTCTAATCGGTCGATAAACAAGGCAAAAAACGGATTGGAAAAGGGTTTAGCCTTGAGCGCTTGGGTACACTGATTGATCACGCTTTGGATATCTTCGACGAGTTGAATCGCCAGAGTCTCAGCGCTCATGCCTTCGAATACTGGGATGTCGTTGATTTCCCAGTCGAGCATTGCACTGGCAAGATCGGTGAGTAGTTGCCCTTTACTCACATCGGCAAAATCTAAGCTGCTGAATGACGCGACACCAATGCCGTTATAGCCGTCGCCCTTCATTAAATTGGGCACAACACCCGCATTAATCAGGGAGGATTTACCGCTGCCACTTGGACCTAAGATCAGGCAGAAGGCACGGCCAAACAGGATTTGTTGGCTTATCCGGTTAAGCAAAGTGCTGATTTGTTCACTGCGGCCAAAAAACACCTCGGCATAATTAGCGCTATAGGCTTGCAGTCCCGGAAAGGGCGAGCCGCCTTGCCAACTCTGTGGGCTGGCGGTGGCTTGGTGTCCGATAGGAAAACGCACTTCGGCTAAGGTGCGATAGCCGCGTTTGCGTATGGTTTCTATATAGGTGGGTTCTGTGGCGCTATCGCCTAATGCTCGACGTAACTGATTGATAATCTTGTGTAGTGGATTGTCGCCGGTATCTACACCTGGCCAGCAGTGGCTGACTATTTCATCACTGCTGACGACTTCGCCCGCCCGTTGACAGAGAAATAGCAGCACATCCATCGCCTTGGGTTCAAGTTGTTTGACTTGTTTGCCAAGGAGCAGACTATTGGCGCTGGGATTGATTTGCCATTCACCAAAGAAAAATGTGCTGTCACTCATAACGATGTCCATTTATTGAGTATTGACCATGGCACGGTAAAAACTTGCGCCGTGAGTCACTCTTATTGTTATACGTATTGTTATAAAGATCTATGCTTGTCATTCAAAGGTCTGATGTCAAGACGTTGACATTATGCCGTTGATGATTGTTATTTAAAAGGAATAACCCTTGATAATCAATGTAAATTTTATCAGGGTGAGGTGTGGTAAATAGTCTTTAGCTTGTCATTTTTCTGTCAACAGTTTGTGCTTTGCGCTAGATGTTAAATAAGGTGATGGCTTTTAGGTGTCGATTGCAAAAGATCAACAATAAAAAAGTGCCCGTGATTGGGCACTTGGTATTAGAGATGAACTTAAGGCTAACAAGCCTGACTTATCAGCACGTTAAGCTAAGTATCTTAACGTTAGCCCCTTAACATTGGTCCCTTTGAATTAGCGCGTTAAGGTTAGTGCCTTGGCTTGATAGCTTAATCTGGCCATTTGACCTTGATCTTGCAGTTCTAATTCATTGAGTTCGAAGGGCGGCTGTAAACCCGAGGCTTGGATAAGCTTAGGATCTAACATCAGCTTTAACTTCGGCGACTCTGGGGTCAGCCAATTGGCCGCTTGGGTGCGTAGAATCGCCACCTTTTGACCTTCGGCACTGGTGCCCGTTAACGTGCCACTTAAGCCAAAACGTCCCGCCTCGGCGACAGTTAACTCAAAGTTGATTTGGTTAGGCAAGCCTTTATCCCAAACCGTGAGCACTTCGGGCTTGATGCTCGCCGAATTGACATAGGACTTAAAGACAGATTTGACCGTGCGCTGCACAGGTCGGCCATCGACTTGGGTTTGCACTGTGATTTCAATTTCACTGAAACCTGCATTGCTGCTCGAAAGTGCGACGCCCGCGGGGATCACCGCTTGCCATGTCTCCCCTTGTTTTACCATCGCCAGCAGTTGTATATTGCCATCGGCTTGCTTGAGTTTTGCCTGTGGCACAAAGGTGTTATCACTTTGGCTGAGTGCGAGTTCAAGCCCAAGGGTTTGTGCATCCGCCGCGATGGCAGTGGGGGCTTTGACGCTCAGTTGATAGGGCGAGCCTTTTTCCTTCACATTGACTAAGTAGCTGGCGCTCGGTGTTAACGGCTGGCTGACCTGCAGGCGATATTCGCCCGGTGTGGCCTTCGCCGACATTTGCAGCGCACTGGAATCATCGGTTAACCCTGCGCTAGCCAAAGCATCGGCGTTGACCATTGATTTAACCAGTGACTCATTGGTGTTTATCCCACTGCTGTTGGCTGCTTTGCCTTGGGGTGACTGATTAGGGGTAACGCGCTGAATTTGTACGCGCTCAGGGGCAATAGCCTCTGCATGCATTAAGGCGCCAGAGCGGGTATCGCCCCGAGGTGCAATGCGCACTAAGCTCGACGCTTGGCTCATGGTGAGGCCCACGCCCGCATTAAGCTGTGCGCCTGTTACATTGACCCAATACTCGTCACTTTGGCTGGCTTGCTCAAGCTTAAGCATACTCGCTTGATACTCACCGTACAGCGGGGTGATAAAGCTAATGTAATCCGTACTGGTGTTGATGGGCGTGAGTGTTGGGCTGGCAATATTGCTATCGACTAAATCGGTATCGCTCGGCGCGGCTAGGGTTAACCCTTTGGCGTACATTGGGCTGGCATTGGTTTTGGGATCTATGGGTGTGGCTTCATCTTGGCAGGCTGCAAGCAGTCCGCTTAGCGCCAAGACACTGGCAAGTTTGCTGAGTGTGTGCATCTTAGTGCTCCTTAAATGTGGTTGCGGATCAGCGTGTCTAAGTTGAAACACGTACGACGGCTCTGCTGATGGCTTAAGGGCTCTTGGCCACGGGTCTTTTGTTTATCAGTAAACCAGACAGTGCCAGCCGCCTTTTGTGAGCTGCAATTTAAGAAGCCGTCGGAGCAGCTATCGAGCCAGTTTTGGGTGGTTTCGAGCGCGACTTGGTATTGATAACCCGCGCAGTAACTGTCGCTGTCCCAAATGGCGGAATCAACATCTGAGCCCACCACGACTTCGAAGGGTTTACCCAGCGATGGGCGACCCGCTGTGCCATTAAGCCAAGCGTTGTTGTAGTTTGCCATCCAACCGACTTGCTGTTGTTTCACCGCGTTGCTGCCATAGCCTAAGAGCCAGCCTAAGCTGGTTTCGAACACATTACCTTGGTTCACCGCGTCGGCCAGCGGCGTACCAGCACTGGAAGGCGCGATGGCGATAACCTTTGAGGTGGCGTTGATCACTGCAGGATAACGGCTGTCCCACGTAGGGTTAGATAAAATCCACCGCACTACGTTGCCACCATTGGAGTGGGTCAGCAGAATTAAGTCGTCGATATTTTTGGCTTGGATAAAGCTATTGAGCTGCGTGGCCAGACAACCTGCGGCGCTTTCTTCCCACATATATTGGTCAAAGTCGCAGTTGATCACTGTGTAATTGTTTGGCACTGGGATGCCTTGGCGCACTGAGTTAACAAATTCGGGCGTCCAGTAATCGGCTAAGGCATTGGTCTGGTGACCCGTACCATGGATAAAGGCGACTCCGGTTGCGGCTAACGTGACTGGGCTGACAGCGAACAGACCCAAGAGCATGAGGGCTTTTTTGATCTTCATGGCTATATCTCGTGTTGTTGGTCTTGTTGATTGTGGCCGCCAGTCCGTTGCGACAGTTCAGGGCAAGTCAGTTAATGCAGGATTTGCCGTAAATAAGCTTGAAATCGGCTGGCATGGCTCGGTTTATAGGCGCTCAAGCGCGGGTTACTCATTTTGGGTAAAACATGACTTAAGGCCTGAATACGACGGGATAACGTGAATGCGCTAGTTTACGTTGGCATCAAATGTGATTGCCGTAACTTCGCCATTATCAACAGGACTTAACTCAAGGTTATTAACCTAGACGCAACATTTTAAGCTGGCAAGTAAAACAATCATTATAAAATGCAATCGCAGGGTCGCATTTTGAACGGTTCGTTTTAATGTCAAACTAAAGGTTGGTAACCTGATGATAAGCAATACCTAATAAACTAAGTTGTGTTTTATCGTGTTTGAAATATCGATTTGCTTACACAAAAGAATTTTCTGTGACACCCACTTAGCGTTTGAGTTAATCGGTTTATCGTTCTGTATATAAAGGTTTTTTGTGATAAATAATTCAAACTCGCCCATTTACTCTGGGATATGGGTATCACTTTAGTGCATTTAAAGACTAAACCGATTAGGCTGAGCTGAGGTAAAGTGGGATAAACGGGATAAGAACCAACATTGCCGAGATGATATTCTTCTTATCTTAATCAGTCATCTGAGCCATGGATTGACTGGGAGTAGAAAAAGTAGCGCGATATGGGCAGGTTTAATCTAAATAGACAACAAACACGGGAGAATAAGTTTGGCGATAGAACATAATAAGATGGTGAGTTGCTTAAGTGGACTGCAATGTCGCACTAATTTCACCATAAAAAACATTACTGAATACATGCTCCCAGAAACCAAAGAGGCTTTCTATTTACACCTCGACGGTAAATCACCAAACTTGATTATTCGTCCCGCATTCGAAGTCTTTTCCGGCGAACTTGCCACTATTGCAGGCGTGCATGCCAAATACGACTATTTCCACAATGCCGAGATGACACGTTTCCCCAAACGTTTGCATAAGAGTCTGACCGAAACCCACTATGGCCTTGCCTTTAGTTTTGACACAGTTGAAGCCGTACAGCAATTCATTACCCGTTTGAGTGCGATAGTGAAAGGCGCATAAGCTTTTACTGTATAAATATCTAATAGAAGGCCGCTTAATTTTTCGATTGAACGGTACTCAAATTTTAGCCTTGCAGTGCTAGGGTTAAATTCCTCAATATCAATGAAAATGAGGAATTTAACTGCTGCCTTTTTACGCGGCTTTTCAGTATATTCATCAATAGATGAATTTTGCTGGAGCTTGCCATGTCGCTTATTCCCGGTCGCCCAAAGGGGGTTGTGCCATTTACCGCCCAAACTGAATCACAGCCGCAGACTCCTGGTCGTCCGAAAGGGGATTCCGATGCCCGCCAACGCTTAATTATCGCAGCCCTAAGTCTCTTCAGTCATCGCAGTTATCCCAGCGTTTCTACCCGTGAAATTGCCCGCGAAGCCGAGGTTGATGCCGCGCTTATTCGTTATTATTTTGGTTCAAAAGCGGGCTTGTTCGAACAAATGGTGCGGGAAACCCTTGAGCCCGTATTAGCGCGTTTTCGCGAAATATCCGCTGCGGATGCCCCTAATAACTTGGGTGAACTTATGCAGACATATTATCGCGTTATGGCACCTAACCTGGGATTGCCACGGTTGATTATACGGGTGTTACAGGAAGGCGATGGCTCAGAACCCTATCGCATTATGTTGTCTGTTTTTGAGCAAATTTTATCCCTCTCGCGGCAATGGCTCGAATCCACATTAGTCAATGCGGGGCTATTGAAGGAGGGATTAGATCCCGATTTAGTACGCCTCAGTTTTGTGAGTCTGATGGTTTTTCCGCTTATTGCGCCACCGGTGTTAATGCGTCAGTTCGGTTTTTTTAGTGCCGATGCTGATGGTTTACAGCGTTTAGCGCTGCACAATATGCAGGTTTTTACCCAAGGTGTACTGCGTGAACCGAGGAAGTCGTAATGGGTGTGAATTTTAAAATTCTTACGCACGTGAGTGTGGGTTGTGTGATCTTGCTATTAGTCGGCTGCACCGAAGCGCCGCCCAGAGTGCTTGGCACAGTCGAGCGTGACAGGCTGACACTGACCGCGCCCGTGGGTGAGTTGATTACTCAGGTAAATGTGGTTGAAGGTCAGCAGGTTAAGGCGGGCGAAGTGCTACTCACGCTCGATTCGACTTCGGCCAATGCGCGCCTTGCCCTGCGTCAAGCCGAGCTTGAACAGGCTAAAGCTAAACTTTCTGAGGCGGTGACTGGCGCGCGTTTAGAAGATATCGAACGCGCCAAGGCCGTGCTCGACGGGGCAAATGCCAGCGTGAAGGAAGCGCAGCGTGCCTTTGAGCGTACTAACCGTTTGTATGCCACCAAAGTGCTGAGCCAAGCGGATTTAGATACCGCCCGTGCAGCGCGGGATACCAGTTTAGCCAAGCAAGCCGAGGCGCAGCAAAGCCTGCGACTACTAGAAAATGGCACCCGTAGTGAGCAGCTAGAACAAGCCAAAGCAGCGGTGGCCGCCGCCAGCGCCAGTGTTGCCATCGAACAAAAAGCCTTAGCCGACTTGAGCTTAGTGGCGGCGCGTGACGCCGTTGTCGATATGTTGCCTTGGCGAGTCGGCGATCGCATTGCCGCAGGCACCCAGTTGATTGGTTTGCTGGCGAGCGAGGATCCCTATGTGCGGGTTTACCTGCCCGCGACTTGGTTAGACAGAGTGAAGGCAGGTGATAGCGTCAATATTCTTGTAGATGGCCGCGAGATACCGATTGCTGGCACTGTGCGCAATATTCGCAGTCAACCTGCTTACACGCCATTTTATGCGCTGAATGAACGTGATCGAGCGCGCTTAATGTATTTGACCGATATCACCATTTCCGCCGCAGATCAGGACTTACCTACTGGCATGGCATTAGAAGTTGAACTCGATGTGCTGCAACTCGATGTGCTGCAAGGAGTGCAGCAAAAAGTGGAGCAGCCATGAAAAGCGCTGATTTTGCTATTGAGACCCAAGGGATGACCCGCGCCTTTGGTGGTGTTAATGCGGTAGAAAACCTCGACCTCGCCATTCCCAAGGGCACTATTTATGGGTTTCTCGGCCCCAATGGCTGCGGAAAATCGACTTCAATTCGCATGTTGACTGGTTTACTGAGTCCCACATCGGGGAATATCCGCGTATTGGGTGAAACCTTACCCGGCGCCGAGGAAAAACTGCGCCGCCGCATTGGCTATATGACGCAAAAATTCTCCCTGTACGACAATCTTTCGGTGCGGGAAAACTTAGAGTTTGTCGCGCAAATTTATGGCCTTAACCGCAGAGCATCAAAGCTGCGGATAGCCGAGTTAGTCACGCTATACGATTTAGTTGGCCGAGAAAAACAAATGGCGGGCTCCATGAGTGGCGGCCAGAAGCAGCGTTTGGCCTTAGCGGCGGCGACCTTACATCAGCCCGAATTATTGTTCCTCGATGAGCCGACATCGGCGGTCGATCCTGAAAATCGACGCGAGTTTTGGGAACGCTTATTCGATCTCTGTGCCCAAGGCACCACGATACTTGTGTCGACTCACTATATGGATGAGGCCGAGCGTTGCCATGGTCTTGCGATTTTAGAGCGGGGGATAAAACGCGCCGACGGTTCACCCCAGCAGTTGATGGCGGCGATGGGGGCTCGGGTGGTTGAGATCTCAGGGGATGACTTACGCACTTTAAAACAATCACTGATCAGCGAGTCTGCGGTATTGTCGGCGGCGCAAATTGGCAGTCGTTTGCGGGTGTTAGTGCGCAGCGATATTGAAGATCCGCTCGCTTGGCTTAAACCAAGAGTTGCCAGCCGGACGATGGAAGAAGTGCGCGCTAGCTTAGAAGATGTGTTTGTCACTTGTACTGGCGAGCGCTTGGCTGGGGTTTCCAAGGGAGAGACTGACCATGTGGCGTAGGATTTTTGCGATTGTGGTCAAAGAGCTGCGGCAGTTGTCGCGGGATCGCATGACCTTTGGCATGATAATCATGATCCCGTTAGTGCAACTAATGTTGTTTGGTTATGCGATCAATACCGATGCTCGCCATCTGCCTGCTGGGTTAGTTAATTTGAGTGATTCTGCCTACAGTCGCGCACTGGTTAAGGCGGTGGAAGCAACGCAGGTCGTAGATTTTAAACAGCGTTATTTAAGTGCAGCCGAGGCTGAGGCGGCGATCACTCGCGGCGAAGTCAAAGCTGTGCTGTATTTGCCCGCCGATCTTGATGAGCGCTTAGTGCGTCACCCAAGCTTTGTGGGTCAGCAATATTTAGCGCAGTCCTATATCACACAACCCGCTGGCCAATGGCTGGTGGATGGTTCAGATACGGTTGTCGCTTCAACTATTCGTAGCTTAAGGCAAATGCCACTGGATGAAGTCGCAGGAAGAGCACTAAAAACGGCGATGCCGAGTTTTGAAGTGGTGCAATATTTCAACCCAGAACAACGTTCTGTGGTCAACATAGTGCCCGGTCTGTTGGGCGTGATTTTGACTATGACCATGGTGATGTTTACTTCCGCCGCCATAGTGCGTGAGCGCGAGCAGGGCAATATGGAGTTTTTGATCACTACGCCAGTACGGCCGCTGGAATTGATGCTGGGTAAAATCGTGCCCTATGTGATGGTTGGCTTTGTGCAAGTGACCATTATCTTGAGCGCAGGGCATCTGTTGTTCGATGTGCCCATTCGCGGCGGGCTTGATTCTATCGCCCTTGCTGCTATGTTGTTCATTTGCGCCAGTTTAACCTTAGGATTAGTGATTTCGACCATAGCGAAAACCCAGTTGCAATCGATGCAGATGACGGTATTTATCCTCCTGCCATCGATTCTCTTGTCGGGATTTATGTTCCCCTACGAAGCCATGCCTATCGCGGCGCAATGGATTGCCGAAGCCTTACCCGCAACCCATTTTATGCGCATGTCACGGGCCATAGTGCTGCGCGATGCCCAAGTGATGGATCTGCAATTTGATGCCCTGTGGATGATAGGTTTTACTTGTATTGGGTTATTGATTGCCAGTATGAGATTTTCGAAGCGCTTGGATTAACCCTGTACTGAGTTTCATCATCAAGGGCAAAGTGCCGAGTTTTGATATAGCGCAAATTATCAGTAAACAGTCGCGCTAAGCCATTGAAATCGATGTTGCTTAATTAGGATATCCCTTACACTGCCGCTAGGGCGATTGCCGCCATCATGCTTAGCGAAGGGAATTCATTATGCCTCCAATCATTTGTCATAGCGCGCTCGATGCGGTTGCTTTAATTCAAAGCGGCGAGACGCTGTGGACTCATTCCATGGGCGCCACTCCGCGCATTTTATTAGATGCGTTGGCGCAGCATGCTCTCACCAAAGAAAATCTCACCCTGTTACAGTTACATACTGAAGGCGCCGAATCCTTAAGCCATCCCAGTTTACAGGGGCATTTACGCCATCGATGTTTTTTCGGTGGGCTGCCAACGCGGGCATTACTGCAAAGTGGTGACGCGGATTATGTGCCGATTTTCCTGTCTGAAGTGCCTAAGTTATTTCGTTCCGGCGAGCAAAAAATTGATACCGCAATTATCCAAGTGTCGCCACCCGATAAGCATGGCATGTGTTCCTTAGGCATTTCGGTTGAAGCAACGCTCGCAGCTTGCCAAGTCGCGGGTAAGATCATCGCTCATATTAATCCACAAATGCCGCGAACCCATGGCGACAGCTTTATCCATATCGACCGTTTTGCCGCTGTGTATGAGCAGAGCGCGGCGTTGCCCATTCATTCCTTCGCGACGGGGGATGCGGTGAGTTTGGCGATCGGTAAAAATGTTGCCCAATTGGTGCGTAATGGCGATTGTTTACAAATGGGTATAGGAGCGATCCCCGATGCCGTGCTGTCTTGTTTAACCGAACATAAAGACTTAGGCGTCCACACAGAGCTATTTTCTGACGGTATATTACAACTGGTTGAAAAGGGCGTGATTAACAACAGCAAGAAGCGTTTTTATCCGGGGAAACTCGTCACAGGTTTCGCCCTGGGTAGCCAGAAATTATACGACTATGTTGATGATAATCCTGCGGTCATCTTTATGGACATAGAGCAAGTTAACGACACGGCCATTATCCGTAAAAATCCCAATGTGATGGCGATTAACTCGGCGCTGCAGGTCGACCTTTCAGGCCAAGTGTGTGCCGATTCCATTGGCACTAAAATCTATTCCGGTGTTGGCGGCCAGATGGATTTCATCCGCGGAGCAGGGTTATCTGAAGGTGGTCGTTCTGTGATTGCGCTGCCCAGCACTGCCGCGGGGGGAACGCTTTCTCGCATTGCAAGCGTGTTATCACCTGGCGCTGGGGTTGTCACCACTCGGGCCCATGTGCATTACATTGTGACCGAATACGGCGCCGCCAATCTACGCGGCCGTTCACTGCGCGAACGGGCACAAGCGCTGATCGCCATTGCTCACCCAGATTTTAGGGAACAATTAAGTCGTGATGCCTTTGAGGTGTGGGGATTAAATCTATAGCATTGTAAATCTTGGTGTTATGGCTTGCTGCCGAGTTTGCAGTGGTGCAAGCTCGTTTGAGCGTAAAGGATTGGTTTTAATACGTCGTTTAATCGCGGTAAAGAGTCATTCGTCTGTCCCGATATGGTATAAACTCTTGGCGGGTTTGACCGACAGACTTATAAATAAAGGAGTCAATAATTTAAATGGATGATATTGAATTAAAAGCATATTTAACAGAGAAAGTGTTATCTTTTTGTACGCGCTGGAACAGTATCGAAAATACCCTCTATACCGAAAGAACTGCCGAAGAAGATAAGCTACGGCAGGAATTGCCAGTGGCTGAATTCCATTATGCGAAGCAAACCGATTGGTTTGCTTTACTGAATGAGCAAATAGCGCCGTTATTTGACGATTTTTGCACCGAAAAACAGCGCGTTTACGGCGGAAAAGTGCGTAATTCCTTCGGGTTTCCTTCAAAATTTAATGGTTGCGCTCATCCTCTTGAAGTGCAAATTACTTTAAAAAATAAAAGCAGAGCCGAAATTTATATTAAAACCAACACTAACTTCGAAGATGAGTATTTGTTTATTGCTCTCAAAAAAGCCGATGAATGGCGTATCGATAGCTATAAAAATCGTCGCTATGGCAATGAGAAATGGAGCGTACAAATCCTTTAATTCAGCTTAATCTCAATGCTTGACGTTAGTAAAAAATGACTAAAGCATTGAGTTTAGTAACGTCGGTTTAATTTAAGTGATGCACTGAGACACAAAAAATATTGTATAAATGGAACATCTTTATGCCATTAGATAATGCTCTTATTGCTCGAATCAAAGCCGAGACATTGCGGTTTACAACGGTTGAGGTTGAGCAATTTTTATTAGCTCATCCTGATAAAACCTTTTATGCCTTTGCTTTTGACACCCATGCTGAATACGCAGAATTAAATCTTTGTTTTAATACAGAGGCAGATTTTCAGCAGCGATTGGCCTATTACCAGTCTGGGGAATGGGCTGAGTCATACCAAAGCCCTGAGGCTATCCAAGAACTTAAATTCAATACAGGTGACTGGGAGTATCAATGTTTTAGTACATGTTACCTGCTTTCAGAGGATGAGTTGCAGACGATTCAACAGAGCTTACCCGAGGATGACTTTAGTGAGTGGGAGGAGATAGCACGGCAAATACGCGCAGTGTTTAACGAATGTCTAGTGTTGTTTACCCAAACTGAAGTCTATCAAGCGATCCCTAAAATCGATGGTTTTATGGCCTTTAGTATCGACCATGACGAAGATGTATCGGATATTGTGATGTCACCAGCCTTGTCGTAGTGCTCAAATTTATTGTTTTAATTTGGCTGTGTGTCTATTGTAAATCGAATGCAGCTACTTGCGGGCACGCTTAATCTTCTCTTAAATAATGGTCCATTCATGGCCTTCTACGATGACATGTCATCACTCTTTCATTTTTGTTGTCATTCCCACAATGCTTTCTCTTGCTTCTGACTTCCACAATACATCCTTAATTTAAATGTTATACATATAATGTATTTTATAGATTGGTTAACTGGGTCAATAAACGGCCATGAAAAACTCATTACAATTGCATTGGATTTGTATATTCATTTTTAAATTTGATATGGGGTATTTAAATGGAAGGTTTGCGCCGCCTGCTAGGAAACATGACGGTAACCAATAAGTTAAGGCTTGGTTTTGGGATCTTGTTATTGCTGATATTTATTGTGGCAGCGGCTGGATACAGGGGACTTACCTCAATCGATATCAGCAGTAGTCGGTTGGAGTTTATTGCCAATGTCGATAAAACACTGCTTGCGGCTAAGGCCGCAAGATTAGAATTTATCGCAAATGGCGATTTAAAAAAATTGGATGAACTACAGAGCTTAATTGAAAATACAAAAAGCGGTTTACAGCAACAGTTGTTAGCGTCTAACGATGCATACGATCGGCTGTATCTTCAAGAATCGTTAGTGGTGACGGAGCGGTATCATCAATCAATAAATCAGTTTAGTGATGTGTTTAAGCATAAACAGGAATTGAAAGTCACGGGTGCTCAAGTGGGGGCCAAGTTGGTTGCCACCTATGCGGAGCTGGTCGATAGAATGACCAACAGGGCGCAAGCGACGCAAAATACTGAATTATTAAAAGATGCCTTAAGTGTTAGCCAGCAAATGACCATGTTACGTTATCACATCCGAGGCTATGTCTATGATGCTAGTGATCTCAATTTAAAAACGGCAAAAGATGCCATTGCCAGATTGTCACAGACTATCGCCACTCTTAAGGGAGAGGATACCGCACAAGCCATCCAGATATTGGACCGTTACGACCATGATATTGATGCTATGGTCAATGTTAATCGTGATATGAATAACCTAGCGCAGTCAATGGGCGGCGCAGCACAAACATTGATGGTGAATATTCGTGAATTAGTTGACATCCAAAAGCATAAACGGGCTGACGCTGATGCCCAAGCAAAGGCTGTGGTACTCGGTGCGTTAATTGTCGCCTTGGTTGTCGGCCCCTTACTTGCGTGGTTAATCAGTGGACAAATTGTCGGGCCACTTAAACAAACCCTCCTTACAGCGAGAAAAATTGCCACAGGTGATTTAAGCAGCACTATCCACTCAGAGCGTCAGGACGAGATGGGGGAATTATTGCGTGCCATGGGTGAAATGAATAGCACCCTTAAGCAAGTGTTGACACAAATAGGCGATAGCGTGGTGCAGTTGGCTTCATCGGCTGAGGTGCTTTCTGCGGTCACTGAACAAAATCGTGCGGGTATGCAAAATCAGCGTAGTGAAACTGACCAAGTTGCCACCGCGATTAATGAAATGGCGGCGACAGTGCAAGAGGTTTCTACCAGTGCTGAAAATGTTGCGCTAGCGGCTAAAGAGGCGGATCACACCACTGCAATAGGTAATAAAAAAGTTATTGAAGCGGTCAGTCAAATCGAACTTTTAGCCAAGGAAATAGCGACCACGGCACATGCGATGGAGCGCTTACAATCGGAGAGTGACAGTATCGGTTCCGTCCTTGATGTGATCAAATCGGTTGCACAACAGACCAATTTACTCGCGCTAAATGCGGCCATTGAAGCTGCAAGAGCAGGTGAGGCGGGACGGGGATTTGCAGTGGTGGCCGATGAGGTGAGAAGCCTTGCGAGTCGAACACAATCCTCTACTGAAGAAATTGAAAATATGATTGTTAATTTGCAAAAGGGGACACTGGAGTCGGTACAAATGATGACCAAAAGCCGAACATTAAGTGATGGCGCAGTGTCATTATCCCGCGAAGCGGGTGAAATGTTAGTGGATATTGCCGATGCGGTTAGCCGTATCCAGGATATGACACATCAAATTGCCGCTGCCTCGGAAGAACAAAGCGCCGTGGCAGAAGATATTAATAAAAGTATTGTGAGAGTTAGGGATATTGCCGAACAAACCGCTGATGGCGCGGCAGAAACTGCACGTTCCGCCGACGATCTTGCTAGCCTTGGTGTTACGCTAAAAGAATTACTAAGACGTTTTCAGTTATAGGTTTGACAGATCTTATTCGCGAGCATTAACGACCATGATAAAGATATCGTCGGTATGCCTGCGGGTAAGCTATTTTAAAAACATTGATTTATAATGTATAAATTATTAATTTATAATGTTTTATTTATTATGGCCTACTTATGTTAGTAGGCCATGATTTCCAATTGCTCGATTATCTGGTTGCCTTGCTCAAGCCCTACATGGTTAACAATCATCGCTTTAATTAGCTCAACATAGGTTGGCTGGATATTGACGTTATCATCGAAAAGGGCTTTATCCGTTTCAGTGATAAGAGCCGCAATTTCATTAAAGCAGCGAGACATTTTGGCTAAATCGGTAAAAAGAAGGCAGGGCTCCCAACGGCCTGCACCATGGCGAGCGAAAAGAATGTGCCCGTCCTTTAAATGATAAATTAAGGGGTCGCCATGTGAACTTGCAAGCACTAACCAATTGTTATCCCAAGCCGATTCTTGCGCTCGGGTGATACCATGCCAGCGATAACCCAGTTGAAAGTCTATCAGCTCTTCAACTCGTGGGAATTCAAATAAGGCAAAACCTATATCAAGTTGGCGCGAGTCAGGAATTGCTGTGCTTAAAAAGTGGCAGAGTTCTTCGGGCAACACTATATCCATCGCTGTTACATTCCTTGTTTGTTTAAGCTTTCAGTTGGTTTTCTGAAAATGGCATTTCACTGCCTAGTATGAGTTGTTATGAGGATTTCCCCATGCACTCTGCTAACAGTTTGACGAAAAAGTCGCTGCCTTTGCGTTCGCAAAAGGCGATGTTACGTTCTGGGATGGTTTCGGGATCTGTGTAGCTGGCGAGAGCGAGCTCCATGCTGGCTTCGCGGATGATGTGCAGGGTTGGGTAGGGCGCGCGGTTGGTGAAGTTGGCTGCCCCGTCCTGTGGTTCACCATCGAAACAATAGTCTGGGTGAAAGGTGGCGAGTTGGTAAGTGCCTTCGTACTCGTGTTCGATAAGCGTATCAGTTGCCATGTCGATGAGGTCGAGATAGGCATAAAACCCCTCAAAACCACGGGGCAGAATAAACAGTGTGGTTTCTGCTTCGGGGTGGGCGTCGAGGTATTGGCATTCTTCGATCAATGCCTTAAGCACTTGTTTGACTTTAGTTTGTTCCACCACCAGATACCGAATACTGCCGCGCTCGACTTCTTGTCTGGCGAAGGGGCAAATATTGTATTTCATGATCACTTTTTTCACCCAGTCGTCGGTTTGTTGAGTGATCATGTCAATTTCGTTCATGGCGGTTGTTTGCTCGTGCTTAAAAATTAGGGGGCGATCATAGGGATGATAGACGCCACAAGCAAGAGCGCCATACTGATATTAAAAATCTTCTGTTGGCGCTCATTTTTTAAAATGCGTTTAAGGGCTACACCAAAGCCGAGCCAGACGATAGCGCAGGGAAATGCGACGCACAAAAATACCGTTGCGATAGTGATGACCTGCGGGGTCAAATCCTGCTGTACTGACGTGAACGTCGCAATCGCGCCCACGGCCATGATCCAGCCCTTAGGGTTGACCCATTGAAAGGCCGCGGCTTGGATAAAACTAAAGGGTTTAGCAATGGCTTTGCCTTCCATCTTGCTACTGCTGTTGGCAATCAACCAAGACAGATACAAAAGGTAACCTATGCCGACGACTTTAATCACTTGATGGATGATAGGATAGCTTTGGAATAGGGCGCTTAAGCCCAAACCTATCGCGAGGATCATAGTCGGGAAGCCAAGGCTTATTCCCATAAGATGCGGAATACTGCGTTTTACGCCAAAGTTTACCCCTGAGGTCATCAGCATAATATTGTTAGGCCCAGGGGTGATCCCCGATGAAAAGGCAAACAACGCGATAGCGAGTATTAACTCCATAGATAGATCCACACCTTTATTTTAGTTTTATGGCATTGTGATTATTTGCGGCATTGAGCCTGCGATTTACTCATCGGCCGGTACGCAATACTGTGTTGCTATTATTTAAAATTGCGACATTTGATTGCAACGCAGGCGAGGCATTCTAGCGATTAAATGTTGCCGCGCCTATACGACATAGCGAGTTTATAAACTAAAAAGAATAACAAAATATGTACATGCCTCGATGGGATTAATGGCGTGAGAATAGGGCTAGCGAGTTTGATGGTTTTCTGTGTTAGTACGAATATCAAGATATATTGGAATATGCTGATTTAACACTATGATGGATATCAGCTTTCAGTTTTAGTAATAGTAACTATCCTTAGACAGCATTTTATAGATTGAGGTAACAGGGCATGATGAATCCATCATTACATAGTGAGCTAAGTGGAGTGCTAAATCGACAGCTCAGTCGAGTTCCTTGCTGGGCTCCCGACCGAGTGTTAAGTCGGTATTTGAGAGTGTTAATACTGCTTTTTAGCAGCGTTTTAGGTCTTACTGGGTGCGTGACTGTGACGGATAACGCGGCGCAGTCGTTGCGAACCACAATCGTGATGTCTGGCGATCTCAGTGAATTACCGTCAACGGCAATGACATTTACTTGGCATCCTAAATTTCAAAAAATCATCACAGATAAACGCTTAGATCCGCAGCCAGTGTTGCAACACATGCAAGCCGTATTAAAGCAAACTTTGCAGAGTAAGGGATATCGCTGGGTCGAAGATCCACTACTGGCGGATTTTCAGGTTGGCTTTGGCGTCGCTATGGGAACTGAAATGAGCGATGAACAAATTTTGGCAGTGACAGGGTTAGTCGCTGGGCTGTCAACCGACGGTGTGAATACCCAAAAGTATGACAAAGGTACCGTGGTGATAGCGCTCTTTAAACCCACTAAAATACAGGGCGTTGATGAGCCAATTTGGCGAGTGCTTGCCCAAGGTTTTGGTAACATTAAAAAGATGGATGAGCTAACCGAAAATTTCGACAGTCTCATTGCCAGTATGTTGGCCAATATGCCGTCGGTTAATGTGGCTCTTTAGTCAGTGTTTGAGCTTTAGTTCAGTTCTAAGTGAATTGAGTCAGCATTTTTGGTTGGAGCATTCGCCAGATAAACGGGATTAGTGCTTAATTGAGGTGTCTTGGTCCCATGTTTGTGGTGCTAGCTCCCATTTTTGAACTGTGGGACATGGTACTTTAGTGACAGCCATCTCAATAAAGGGCGCGACAGTGAAAACTGCCGCGCTTTTTCATTTTAATGGATGGAAGTTCCATTTTGATTTCAGACTGTTTCAGTCGTGCTCGACTGTGATCTCGTAGGATGAAAACTTACGAATGTTAATCACGCCCGTATCAAACATTAAATACTGCCCCTTGATCCCCTGCAAAATTCCGCTGACGACCACATCTTTATCGAAATTGTGCGAAGTGATCTTCTTCGGAAAGGTGTCAATTGGATAATGAATTGGCTGAATCGTTTCGTGCAAACGCTCGATACTGTAATCGCCTTTTTGCATGCCGATTTCGTGCAACTTAGCCTCAATTTGTGGGATCAGTTCCGCAGCCTTAGCATTTAAATCGATATCGTCGGCATGGCCTTTTAACATGGCTTGCCAATGGGTTTTATCATTAACCAGTTTTGCCAATTCTACTTCGACTAAGCCTGAGAGCTGTCTTGTTGAGACTTTAAAAATCGGTAAACCTTGGGTAGCACCTTGGTCAATCCAACGGGTGGGCAGTTGAGTGTGGCGGGTAATGCCGACTTTAACGCCCGAAGTATTCGACAGATATACATAATGCGGCACAAAACAGTGGCTCTGGGCCCACTCTGGTTCGCGGCAAGTGCCTTGGTCGTAATGACAAGTTTCCGGCTTCATGATGCACATATCGCAACTCGCCAACTTTTGCATACAGACAAAACAATGGCCCTGCGAGTAACTCTTCTTGCTCTTTTTACCGCAGTTGCAGCAGAAGATATTGCCCGTGTGGGTCAAGGTTAATTGCTTGCCTATCAATGGATTGAGCGGGAGTAACTCATCACCAACAACGAGTTGATATTGCACTTGTTGCGCGTCATCTAACTGCACGCGCATCTTTTTTAGCGTTCCTAACATGGTCATCCTAATGTGTTGCGTTCTGGTGCAGCTTAGTCGCTCATTATGCGTTCTAGTGCACGCTTTCGTTATATCGTCATTGCGTGGTCGCCAGTATACAAGATTATCCAAGCCAGTTTAGATAGGATTTTTCGATAAGTAAGTCGATTGATGGCGTTAATGACCTGAGTCGATTGAATGAGTGCACCTAAACCTCTTTTGTTTTACTTAACCATTTGTACACTAAGGCAATAATACCGAAAGTTAGCAAGGCTACTGGCAAGTAAATGATTATGCTCATAAATTGTGTTTGGTATTTTGTTGCTAATTGGGTATGGCTAATGAGATACCCAAAACCAACAACGGAAAAAATCCACACCATTGAGCTGATGAAGTTAATGAGTAAAAAACGACGGGAAGAAATACCCGTTGCACCTAAAATATAGGGGTAAACGGTACGAACAAAAGGAATATAACGTGCGAGTAGCAGGGTTATCACTCCATAGTTATCAATTAGGTGGGTCGCTTTTTCCTGATGTTTGATATCAATATTCGACAGCAGTTTTTGGTAAATTTGGGTATGCCCTAAAAATCGACCCTGTAAATAACCTATAGCTGTACCTGTAAAGGTTGCTAGAACCAATAACGGCATAATACCGATATGAAGAATATCTTGATAAATCAGCACTCCAGTGAGAAAGAGTAGGCTATCTCCGGGTAAAAATGCGGTGGGAATAAAGCCATTTTCTAACACTAAAAAGCCACAAATTAATGCGCTGACCATGAGGGCGATTTTAGGATTGGCTAAAACCGCTAGATCATTGTGTATCATGGCTTGGGCCAGTTCGTATAACTGCTCCATACGTACTACTCCCTAAAATAATTGATAAAACATAAAGATGGAAAAGCTCGAAAGCGGCAATTTTGAACCTGAGCTATGGTGTTTCGTGGGTTATTCTACCAAGGGAGCATGAATCGAAAGGCAGTTACAACATTAAATTTTGTTGGTGTTAGTGTGTTTATGGTTCAGTAATCGGGTTTTGTGGGCTTTTTATAGTAAAAATATTAAGCATTATTATATGGTTAATAAATTTTAAATGATGACATCAACTTACAAACCCACTTGCCTGATTCCTATGCGCATTCTAACGATTCCAACTATCCAGTATTGATTGCACTGGCTTAACTTAATTTGAACACCTTGCCGCGAATATCGGTTTTTAAGCATTGTTTTAAGTGCTCTTAAAGTGCTGTTTGAAAGTGCCATTGCGAGTGCACTCTCTAAATGTATTGGTGTGCTAAGTGTTAGCTTGCCGTAAAAGTAAACAAGATTAACGGCTTAATCTATCGAGCACGAGATCATCCCCAAGAGCATAGAGGGATTCTACCAGTTGATCTTCTTGGGCTAGATCTGTGAGTCCAAGGCCAATGGTTGCCCGAAACAAAGCTATACCTGTGTGGCCTGCGGTTTCATATTGACTACTAAACTGCTCAATATTGATGCCAATTGCATTGATTTTATTGGATATATCGAGCACGAGTCCGGGTCTGTCATAGGCCACTAGGTTGTAACTTAAGCGTTTGATGGGCTTAAGAGCGACCGAGGTTTTGGAGTAGGTGAGGGACAGGCTATCGATGCATTCTAGGGCCTCAATGAGCTCGTCCATCCGCAGTGACGGCACTTCGAGTAACAATATCGCGGCAAAGACACCGTCAATATGGCGTAATTCTGAGTCGAGCCAGTTGCCGCCATGACGACTCACAGCATGGGCGATTTGTTCTACTAATCCTTTTCTATCAGGTGCTTGTAGTGTGATTAAGTATCGTAGCATAGTGACTGACTCCTATTTTTTGTAAAAGGCACCTGTTTTAAAACGGGGTGTAACACAACTGTCATCTTTGCGTCATATAATCCAACGCACTTAGAATAAAGGATGTTGTTATTGCTCAGTTTACGTTCAAACAGTGTAAGCATAGCACTCGGCAAATCCTAGCGAAAAAACTCGCTAGCTATTAATAATAGAGGTTCTTAATGGAAAGTCAGGTCACTCAACCTGGTCCTGCATCGCACAGTATGCTTAAAGGCGGACGCTCGAATCGCAGGGCATTTAAGGATAAAGCGGCGCAAATCAGCGTCACTATCGGCGGCACTATGGTATTTGTCGCCTTATTGTTGATCTTCTTTTATCTGTTGTATGTGATTAAACCCATTTTCGACAGTGCTGATGTCACACCCGTTAAGAGTGTGAGCTATCAACACGCGGATGTGCCGACCTTAATGGTGGGTGCTGAAGAGCAAAATGAGGTGATGTACCGTGTGAGCGTTCATGGTCAAGTGGACTTCTATACTGTTGCCGACGGTAGCTTACTTTCTAGCTTTACCCCGACGTTACCAGCGGGTGTTACAGTCACCAGCGCCGCCGTTGCTGTACCGAGCGAACAACGTTTTGCGCTGGGATTAAGTAATGGTCAGGTCATAGTGGCGGGCCTAGAGTTTGGTTTAACGTACCCCAATAACAAACGTTTAATCACACCTAAACTGCGTTATCCCGCAGGTGAAACCCCTATTATCGTCGATGAGACGGGCAGTGCGATTCATAAGCTGACCTTCACTTATAGCTCAGACAAAATGAGTTTTGCTTATCAAGATGAGAGTGGTGTTTGGCGCCTCACTCGTCTCGAAGGGCAAGAGAACATGATGACTGAAGAAGTGGAGTGGGTTTCTACGACATCACAAATTCAAGATGCGCCGAAGAAAGTCTCCCACGAGTTGATGACGCCCGATCAACGTCAATTGATGTTGCAAACTGGCAATAAAATTTTCGTGTACGACATCCGTGATACTGACAGCTTAGATCTGCTGCAGGTGATTGATGTTGAACGTGCTAAGGCACAAGTTAATAACGTGGCTTTGCTGGCGGGTGCGAGTTCATTACTGGTCAGTTATGACACAGGTATTGTGGCGCAGTACTTCCAAGTTAATGGTGAAAAAGGGCGTTTATATCAAGAGATTCGTCAGTTTGATGACTTACCGCCCATCAGCTCGATTACCTCTGAATTCTACCGTAAGAGTTTTGCGACTGTGAGCCCTGAGGGTGAGCTAACACTACTCTATACCACGAGTCATCGTGAACTGTTTGATGCAAAGTTTGACCTTAAAAACCCCGGTAAAATGGGCTTTACCCCACGCTCAAATGGCATAGTCGTTGAGGCGGACAAAAAGCTGCATATCTTCAGTGTGGAAAACTCCCACCCAGAAGTGTCATGGAGCGCTATGTGGGACAAGGTGTGGTATGAAGGTTATCCAGAGCCTAAATATGTATGGCAATCGACCTCAGGCTCTGACGATTTCGAAGCTAAGTTGAGCTTAATGCCATTGGCCTACGGCACAATGAAAGCGGCATTTTATGCCATGTTATTTGCCGTGCCTTTATCCGTTGCAGGTGCGATTTACACGGCTTACTTTATGTCGCCTAAGGTGCGCGGTTTTGTGAAACCGACCATTGAAATTATGGAAGCTTTACCAACGGTGATTTTAGGTTTCTTGGCGGGTCTGTGGTTAGCGCCACTGATTGAAGAGCATCTCCCCGGCATTTTAATTCTACTGATCTTATTGCCGACCTCG
Source organism: Shewanella sp. NKUCC06_TVS (assembly GCF_019345515.1). NCBI lineage: Bacteria > Pseudomonadati > Pseudomonadota > Gammaproteobacteria > Alteromonadales > Shewanellaceae > Shewanella > Shewanella sp. NKUCC06_TVS. Next base: position 419,180 of record NZ_JAHKQX010000001.1, read on the forward strand.
ATACTCACATCTGCCTATGGCTGGAGTAGGTTGCCGGGTAAGTGGAAACAACGTTTACCCGAAATGTACCAAGAGCTGATGTTAATCCCTGTGGTCTGTTTCGTGGGTTGGTTCTCTTTTGCGGTCAGCCCAATCATCGAAGTGGCGCTGTTTGATGGTAATACCCGTCAATTCATCACTAACGAACTGGGGATCACCTTCGACCAACGTAACGCGCTGGTGGTCGGTATTGCCATGGGCTTTGCGGTGATCCCAACGATTTTCTCCATCGCTGAAGATGCTATTTTCTCTGTACCGCGTCATTTATCTAACGGCAGCTTAGCCTTAGGTGCGACGCCTTGGCAGACATTGACACGCGTAGTGTTGTTAACCGCCAGTCCGGGTATTTTCTCGGCCATTATGATGGGCCTTGGCCGTGCCGTTGGCGAGACCATGATTGTACTGATGGCCACCGGTAACACTGCCATCATGGAATGGAGCGTGTTCGAAGGGATGCGAACCTTGGCGGCAAACATTGCGGTTGAAATGCCTGAATCGGCTATCGGTAGCTCGCATTATCGTGTGCTCTTCCTTGCTGCGTTCGTACTATTCATCTTTACATTCTTCTTTAACACCATTGCAGAAGTGGTGAGACAGCGTCTACGTGAACGCTATAGCTCGCTGTAACGGGGATAAGACAATGACATTAAATACTATTTCGCCAGTGACCTTGAGAGGTTTGTGCAATGGGTAAGTGGGTAAAATCAGGCTCGCCATGGATATGGATGACGGGCGGTGCCGTGAGCATCAGTTTGATTGCCGTCTTAGGCTTATTATTGTTAATCGCATGGCGTGGCTTAAGTTACTTTTGGCCTGCAACCGTTTACCAGTGGGAGCTTGAAGATAACACGGGTGTACGTTCGACCTTAATTGGTGAGGTTTACGATAGGGAAGAAGTACCGACTGAGCGTTTGATTGCTGCTGGCCATGTGTTTAAGCAACACCCGGGCGAGTTTGTGACCCGTTACTTAGTGAAAACCGGTAACCGTGAATTTGTGGGTTTGGATTTCCGCTGGATATTAGGTACGGACATTGTTAGCCGTTCTGTGCCAAGCGAGGTCGCACTGATCGAGCGGGCTAAAAACGGTAACTTCTACGGTTATCCGATAGCCGTGATTGAAAATGGCAAGCGTCTTGATTTAGTGAATGATGCGATTGAATCCTCCTTAATGGAGCATATCGAACGCGCTGTTGCCTTATCGGACAAAGCGGTTGATTTGCAGAAGCAAGATATTGGCTCGATTAACTACGCCATTGAAAAATTGCGTTTGCAGGAGCGTCGTTTCGAGCTGGATGGGGAACTGACCAACAGTGTTAAAGCTGAGTTGGTCGCCAAGAGAGCTCAACTGCAAGAAGATTACTTAGTGCTTGAAAAGGCGTTATTTGCCCTGCGTGATGATGCGGCGCGTGACTCAGTTATTGTCCGAGATATGCGCGGCGAAGAAGTTGAACTGAAGCTCGATACCGTTCTTGATGTGACCTATGTGAATCACTTAGGACTCATAGGCAAAATTGGTAAGTGGTTTGTCGGTATTGGACGCTTTATGAGTGACGATCCGCGTGAAGCCAACACTGAGGGCGGCGTGTTCCCCGCGATTTTCGGCACTGTATTTATGGTGATGTTGATGGCGGTGATCGTGACGCCATTTGGCGTGGTTGCGGCGGTTTATCTACATGAATATGCTAAGAAAGGCCCTATTACTAAGATGATCCGTATTGCGGTAATCAACTTAGCGGGTGTGCCCTCGATTGTGTATGGTGTATTCGGTTTAGGTTTCTTCGTGTACATGATGGGCGGTTCCATCGACCAATTGTTTTACGCTGAAGCTTTGCCTGCTCCTACCTTTGGTTCGCCAGGGGTGATTTGGTCGGCATTAACCCTCGCGATTTTGACGCTGCCTGTGGTTATTGTGTCGACTGAAGAAGGGTTAAGTCGTATTCCAAGCGCAGTACGTCAAGGTAGTTTGGCATTGGGCGCGACTAAGGCTGAAACCCTGTGGCGGATTGTGATCCCGATGGCGAGTCCAGCGATCATGACAGGTTTGATTTTAGCGGTCGCTCGTGCTGCCGGTGAAGTGGCACCGCTGATGTTGGTGGGTGTCGTGAAATTAGCGCCAACATTACCACTGGACTTTAACTTCCCGTTTGTGCATTTAGAACGTAAGTTCATGCACTTAGGGTTCCATATATATGATGTGGGCTTCCAGAGTCCTAACGTTGAAGCGGCACGTCCTCTGGTGTATGCGACCTCTTTCTTGCTGGTGTCTGTGATTGTGGCACTCAACTTGACGGCCATTAGCGTGCGTAACCACTTACGTGAAAAATATCGTTCGCTTGAGCACTAATCAGCGATTATCCTGAAAGTATTAGGACTAAATATGATTTCTATAGATTCGACAGCAATGAAAACCAATAACTTTGATTTAGCTAACTTAAGCCAGAACGACACCGCGCTGGAGATCCGTAACTTAGATTTGCGCTATGGTGATAAGCAAGCGCTGTTTAATGTATCGATGAAGATCCCCAAGAAGCAAGTTACTGCCTTTATCGGCCCCAGTGGTTGTGGTAAATCGACACTATTGCGCTGTATTAACCGCATGAATGACTTAGTTGATAATTGTCATATTGGCGGCGAGATATTGCTGCACGGCCAGAATATCTACGACAAAAAGATTGATGTCGCGGCTTTGCGCCGTAATGTCGGTATGGTGTTCCAACGCCCAAATCCTTTCCCTAAGTCGATTTACGAAAACGTTGTTTATGGCTTGAGATTGCAAGGGCTGAATAACCGTCGTGAACTCGACGAAGCGGCTGAGCGTTCATTGCGCGGCGCGGCGATTTGGGACGAAGTTAAAGACAGATTGCACGATAACGCCTTTGGTTTGTCTGGCGGTCAACAGCAACGTCTGGTGATTGCCCGTGCGATAGCCATTGAGCCAGAAGTGCTATTACTCGACGAACCAACATCGGCACTCGATCCGATTTCGACGCTGACGATTGAAGAGTTAATCACTGAGCTTAAGACGAAATACACTGTGGTTATCGTGACTCACAACATGCAACAGGCGGCGCGGGTATCGGATCAAACGGCCTTTATGTATATGGGTGAATTAGTTGAATATGCTGATACTAATACGATTTTCACCACGCCGAAAAAACGTAAGACTGAAGATTACATCACAGGACGTTACGGTTAATCACTTGAGTATCGGATAAGGCCACCAAGGCTTGGTATGGGTCAACAGTTAAGTAACAGGTTGGAACGCAATGGAAAACATGAATTTAAGTAAGCACATTTCGGGTCAGTTCACCGCTGAGCTGGATGATATCCGCAATCGAGTGCTCGCGATGGGTGGCTTGGTTGAACGTCAGCTGGAGCAAGCGATTGATGCCTTAAGTGCCCTCGATGCCGAGTTAGCTCAGCGGGTGATTGCAGGCGATCATAAAGTCAATGCAATGGAAGTCTCCATTGACGAAGAATGCACGCGTATTATTGCTAAGCGTCAACCTGCGGCCAGCGATTTACGCTTGATTATCGCTATTTCAAAAACCATCGCCGATCTTGAGCGTATTGGTGATGCCTGTGTGCGGATTGCAAAAGCGGCATTAGATAAACGTTTGAATAATCAGCAGCCTTTGTTAGTTAGTATTGAAAATATGGGGCGTCATGCGACTCGGATGTTACATGCGACTTTAGATGCCTTGGCCCGTATGGATGCAGATACCGCGTTAGAGCTGCATAAAGAAGATGCTAAGCTTGACCGTGAATATGAAGGCATCATTCGCCAGTTAATGACCTATATGATGGAAGATCCGCGTTCAATCCCAGACATACTCGACGTATTATGGGCTGCACGCGCAGTAGAGCGTGTCGGTGACCGCTGTAAAAATATTTGTGAATACATTATCTACTACGTGAAAGGTAAAGACGTTCGCCATACTTCCTACGAAGATATGGAAAAGGACATGAAAGGCTAACACAAGTATTAGTCTGCTATTGTAATGCCATTCGCTGAATAAAACGCTCCGCAGCCTCTGTGGAGCGTTTTGCTTTTAGGGCTTTTAAATGCGGCTTAATAAATGCCGACTGCTTTTATAGACTGATTTGACAGTACTAATAGCAATGATGAGTCAATTCGATTTGGTAAAAACGCATTGGAAAATTCTGCAGGCTAGTATAGCTGAGTGAACTGTCATTTTAGTTGCTAGGCGTTGGCTGGTATCCACGCATATAGGCTTGCCATGGTACTTACTCACCGACACGCAGCAAGTCCGTCCTTGGATGCTCGACCGCCCCGTCCATGGGGCGGACGGTCGTCTCGCTAATCACCATGGCTCACCTTTCGTGCATTCACGTAACCTGTAGATTTAAAAGACATACGCAACATACTTTGGGACATTTCTAAGTTAGACTTTTAGCACGAATTAGTGAGTCTTGAATTAAAATTTCTATGGGTAACGCCGCGCTCTGCGGCTGGTTTGAGCGCAGTGGATAACCAGTCTTACAACAGCGCTTTGTCAGGTGAATCACTCACCCATGAACACCCCTTTGCCAGTTTTTCTTAATTCGTTTAGCCATTGAGTTACTGTTTTTCTGTTGGCCTCTCGAATGGGATAATTTCTAACCTTGCAAACTTCACTAGCCCCAGGTGAAAAAGAGGAAGTCGTAACAATTATCCCACCTTTAGCGTTCTCATTAACTACATCTGCCCAGAGTGATTTAACTAAGACTTTATCTATTTTCGATTTCGTTCGCTTACATTGAATGAGCTGCACAGGAGGATGATCAAATTCCGAGTTTTTGCTCCAAACCCTAACATCAATACCACCATCATTCCTTCCTGCTCCAATCTGAACCTTATAACCTTTACGCTCAAAGTACTCAGCAGTAAGAGCTTCAAACTTTCGCCAATGCATTGCAGATAGCTTGTCAGTATTACTTGCTAAATAATTGATATACCTTTGGTCAAGAAAGCTACCATACATAGTATCTAACGATTCACTTTCAAATAACTGTTTAAGTTCGATTGGGGATTTCCATTCAGTTACCCTTGCAGATAACCAGTCCCAAGGACTCGCTTCTTCGCTTTCTTTTGTTAAGTTCACTAACCTATGTGCAATTTCCAGCGCTTCAACACCGATATTTATTTGGATACGTTCATAATATGCATCTTCATCGAAGCCATCGAATATAGAATTTTTGCCTTGATCAAAATGACTCTCTCCAAGAACCTTTAATACCTTTTTGAACAAAGCCCTCTTGTTAGGAGAATGCATAAGTTCTAAATCGAGCATAGTTGGAGCGTGTCCCACGAAGTCTTGAGTGGTGACGCCTAAGCGATACAACATTATTTGAAAGGTATCTTCGATGTGATTCGTTCGAATTCGAATCAGTTCTTCCTTCTGATTTTTGAAAATATTGATAAGCGGATCATTAATATCTAGGAGTTCTATCATTTCTGTATTATTAAGTGCAAAACCAGATTTATAACCGATTCTATCGCTTAAGAAAGATCTAAAACCTGTGTTGGTTGTTACCCACGTGCCCATAGAATTCCCTGCTAACCTAACGCCCGTATTTTCTGCTGGGCTGGAGCGCAGCGGAAAACCAGTACGACAATATGCGCTTGTTAGGCATTTTTTAACTTCGATGCAGCCTCAGATTTGGCCACTTTTAATTTGTGAATTTTTATCGGACGATCAATATTTGGCCATCCGCGGCTTGAAGCCAAGGCCAAACGATTGTGCATACTCAAACTATCTTCCTTCGGTAATTCGAACTCTTTGCCACAGAAATCGATTATGCAATAAGCACCATTTTCAGTCCCGTGACTGGACATATAGGCTGGGAGTTGAAACTCAATTCCTCGATATAAATCTTTAGAATGCGCAAGCTTAAATTCAGCACAAACTTTCACCATTCCTAGTCCTTCTACCTGACCGATAAACAAAAAATCAAGACGACCAGCACTGCTCATTGCTTCTGGAATCACTTCAATAGACGCCAAGAAAAATTGATCAGATAAGAACGCATGAATCGCACCATGTAAATCAACTTCTTTTTTGGGACTTCGATGTTGAATTTGACTTCCATCACGAGCAACATTCCAAAAAATATCGCGATTGCTCATTAAATCAATTTTGTCTTGAAGCATTGCTAACCCAGTGTGCACTCTGGCTACAAATTCTGCTTCACTACTATATATCTCCGTAGGTATTAATGATTGATGCCTTGCCCACCGAAATAGACTAGCCGGTGCCGGTCTTGGTTCAATTTTCATTACCTTACGAATACTTGGGCCGTCAAATCCTCTTTTGCCTAGTAGAACTATTAATGAATCTGGCGTCCAAGAAGCTATAAAAGTAGTATTTTCAGGTAACTGTTTAAAGAAATTTTCAGTAATCCTCAGGTCGTGATCACATCGCTGTAGCGTTAATTCACTATCAATGAATCCCATATTAAACCAAAAGTTTTCACCTGCGACATGAAAAATACAGACCTTTTCTTTGGGGAACGCATTAACCTTTAAATTTACGTCAATACTCCCTGTAGACCTCAGGAGAGCTTCAGTAGTCAAGCGACCACCGCAACATTCATTGATAAATACTTCTTCCATAAGTATTTCAGAGCCTATGTGTTTAATATTTTATTAGTGCGCATGCGCGTTTACCTCATTAGAACAGTAAAAACGAGCATAGTTAACTATCTGTATTAACTCGAAGTTATCATTTTTCAATAACATATACCATCAGGAAAAACGCGCATGCGCGTTTTCCAAACTTATTATCTAAGAACAAAAATCTTTAAGTGATTAATTTTAATAAAATTTAGATTTAAGAGTTTGAGATAACGCGCAAAGATATCGACTTAAAAGACTCAAAACCAAGCGATTGAAATACTACTCTATAAAATTGCAGTTTTGGCGACGAGTGATTCGTAGTTGAAAGCAGGAAATAGATGAACATTTGTAGGGTAATGAGATAACTGTTTGTTCATCAACTTCTCAGTGTTATTACGCTTTGGGGCAAATGCTTTTTAGGGTAGACATAGGTATTGATAACTTACCTAGGATTATCATTGCTGCACCAGTGACCTTCTAAAACAGGGATGTTTTAGTAGAGCCCTCAAGGATGAGTTTACGGCGAGTCACTGGGGAAGTAATGATAATTAACACTGCAAAACCCAGTCGTCTTGTTTTGATCACTCGCTTTTTAGTGGAGCCTATAGGGATACCTCTTATTAGCTCAAAGGATCATGAGTCAATCGGGAAACAATGACAATGAATACCATCTAACTGTCGAGAGTCTTATCGCAAACAACAGTGAACCAGTATAACGTCAACTGCAGTTCTGCTCGCTGCGTGCTCGCAGAACTGACAGATTACACTTTCTTAACTTCGCTTACCTTTGCCAAAATTCGCTTACCCAGTGCAGGCGGGCAGATATTCTGATAACTCAAGCAGGTTATAATCTGGGTCGCGGATATAGACAGAGTTTATCCGGCCTGTGGCGCCGGTTCGTAGCACTGGTCCTTCAATGATTTCAATCTGAAGTGCGTTTAAATGCGCGATCACTTCTTCTATATTGTGGCTGACCACAAAACACAGGTCGGCACTGCCGGGCGTGGCTGCTGCGGCTTTAGGTTCAAATTCTGCGCCCGCTTGGTGCAGGTTAATCTTTTGGTCGCCAAAACTTAACGCAATACGCTGATTGCCAAATACCACTTTTTTCATCCCGAGCACGGTTTGATAAAATTCGACACTGACGGCGATGTCTTTTACGGTTAAGACCAAATGATCTAAGCGGGTTACGCGCATTTTACTTTCCTTAGAATTGTTCAGAGTGGGCTCTGAATTTGAACGCTGTCTCTATGCTTGAGACTATTACTGCCAGATACCTTACATCATGTGCTGGTGCAAAAGTGACTCTGTGGTAGCATTTGTGGCGTTTTTTGCGTAAATATTTTATGCCTTCTATATCCCTATGACTGAATGAGAGTGTGATGAAAAAAACCTTAGCCCGCGGCTTAATGAATCTATTACCTATGGCCTTGAGTTTGTGGCTGTTTTGGTCGTTGTTTGTATCGTTAGATGGTTTAGGAATTGTAATTTTAGAGTTGGTAGGGATAAACCAACACTTTGTCGGCGCGGGATTTATGCTGGTGGTGGCATTAGTTTTTGCGGTGGGCCTGCTGTTTTCGGTCAGCCCGATTGTGTGGCTTTATGGTTGGCTTGAGCGCCAGTTGATGCGTTTCCCATTGTTTAAATCGGTTTATGGCAGTATCCGTGATATCGCCTCTTTGATGAATCGTGATGGTAAGCCAACAAGCCAAAAGACAGTGTTAGTGAAACAGGCGAATGGCAGTTTTGTGGTGGGCTTTATTATGACGGATACGCCGCCGCAGCCCTTGTTAGATGCGTTGCCTGAGGGCGATTGGGTGCCTGTGTTGTTCCAATTGAGCTATCAAATGGCGGGCGTGACGAGCTTAGTTAAGCGGGATGATTTAATTATGGTTGATTGGTCGTTTGAGGAGGCGATGCGCTTCAATTTAACTGCTGGCATTTCGCAGTCACCGACTAAGTAATCAGATGAAGGTTTGTGCGTTTTAGCGTTTAAAATTAAATTTGATGATTTTTGTGGTATAATTTTTTGGCGACCAATATGGTCGCCATTTTTTATGCTGAATATTCTAGTAATATATTTGTTTTATGCTAAAGGTGGGTGTTAGCTGCCTTAGTGGTGTTAATTCTGTTTATCCATCAATCATTGGCTTAAAAAAGTCGAGTGTTGTTAATCCCGTTGTTCAGATCCTGTCGCGTTTAGCCATAGCGAGTCGTTGCAATGATCTTTGGGATTTCCCCCATACTGGTCATAGATGAGCCACCCAGTATTAACCAAATTTTAAGTATAAGTTTTGTCCTATCTCGCCGTTGGTATGTTGAGATATTTGGAGTGTGAACCCGCTAGAAATAGGGAGAGTCAATGTCAATCAAGTCTAGTATTAATCCGCCGGTATTTTATTCGTCGGTCTTTTTCATCATCTTGATGGTGATGATTTGCGCAGTATGGCCCACAGAGGCAAACACCTTTTTTAGATCAATGCAGTCATGGATAGAAATGAAAGCCGGTTGGCTTTACATTCTAAGTGTGGCGTTTTTCCTGATTTTTATCATATTTGTCATGGTCAGTCGCTTCGGCGATATCAAACTAGGACCAGATCATTCAGTGCCAGACTACAGCTATAAAAGCTGGATCGCCATGTTGTTTTCGGCGGGTATGGGCATAGGTTTGATGTTTTTTGGGGTCGCCGAACCTGTGATGCACTATCTGGCGCCGCCGGATGCAACCCCAGAGAGTCTTATTGCCGCAAAAGAGGCAATGAAGATCACTTTCTTCCATTGGGGACTGCATGCTTGGGCGATTTACGCTGTGGTGGCATTGAGTCTGGCCTATTTCTCTTATCGACATAAGTTACCGCTACTGCCGCGAAGTGCGCTTTATCCCTTAATTGGTGAACGCATTTATGGTCCTATTGGCCATACAGTGGATACATTTGCTGTGCTTGGCACTATGTTTGGGGTGGCGACATCACTGGGCTTTGGGGTGTTGCAGGTCAATTCTGGGTTGAGTTATTTATTCGAAGGCTTACCCAATAATGCTGTAGTGCAGGTGTGTTTGATTATCGGCATTACTTTATTGGCGACATTATCGGTATTTTCTGGTCTCGATAAAGGCGTGAAACGCTTAAGCGAACTCAATCTGGGTCTCGCGATTATTTTATTGCTTATCGTCTTGATCCTTGGCCCTACGGTTATGCTGTTGCAGGCTTTTGTGCAGAATACCGGTAGCTACTTAAGTGATTTAGTGGGCAAAACCTTTAACTTGTACGCTTATGAACATAAGGAAGATTGGCTCGGAGGCTGGACCTTGCTCTATTGGGGCTGGTGGATTTCCTGGTCTCCTTTTGTCGGTACCTTTATTGCGCGTGTGAGTCGCGGTCGTACCATCCGTGAGTTTTTGATAGGTGTGTTATTTGTGCCATCGGCGCTGACCTTTCTATGGATGACGGTATTTGGTAATACGGCGATTGATTCGATTATGAATCACGGCGCGACCTATCTTGCCGAGGCGGTGAATACTGATGTGTCAGTGGCCTTGTTTGTGTTTTTCGAGCACATGCCGTTTCCGACTTTACTCTCTGGGATTGCGATTTGTTTAGTCGTCACTTTCTTTGTGACCTCGTCGGATTCGGGATCCTTAGTGATTGATAATCTAACCTCGGGTGGTGATAACAATGCCCCCGTATGGCAGAGGATCTTTTGGGCACTGTTGCAAGGGGTCGTTGCTTCGGTATTGTTGTTAGCGGGTGGGTTACAGGCGCTGCAAACGGCGGCTATCGCCAGTGCTATGCCGTTCTTAGTGGTGATGCTATTCATGTGTCTGGGCTTATTTAAAGCCCTGAAAAATGATTGGCTTAAGATTAATAGCGTGCAGTTACACAATACTAGTGTGCAATACGCCAAAACTAATATGAGCTGGGAAGAGCGTATTGGGGTTTTAGTCTCGCATCCTACCCATGAAGAAGCGCAAGTGTTCTTGAATAATGTGGCTACGCCCGCTTTGTCTAAGGTGTGCCAACACTTTATGGCTAAAGGCATAGTGGCCGATCTTGAATATTTAGATGGCCGCGTGCGATTAGTGATCAGCAATGAGGTGAACTTGCCCTTTGTTTACGGTGTACGAACGCGTTGTTTTGACATCACTAACCCAATAGGGACTGAAATCGAGCAGGGCAATACCTTGTATTACCGCGCCGAAGTGTACCTTGAACAAGGTGGTCAGCATTACGATGTGATGGGTTATACCGAAGAGCAAATCCTCGCGGATGTGGTGACTCAGTATGAAAAATACTTACATTATTTGCATCTGTCGAATGCCGATCATGCCCACGTAAGCTAAGTAACGTAAGCTAAGTTAGCTAAGCCAGTAACCTAGGTCGGCTTAACCATTTACGTCTACAAATCGCGCACCATTAACCCGCAAAGTGCGGGAAATATTGCCCCAAGTGATAACTCGGATTATCCTTGGGGCAATTTTTTAGGGTTTGTTTTAGGGATTACACTATGTCATCAGTGCCAGGCCAGAGTAAGTTAGATAAAGTATTAGCCGATGCGCGGGAGTACAAAGCTAAGCGTGAGAGCGGTTACCGTGAACAAGCGTTAAAACTCTATCCTTGGGTGTGTGGCCGCTGTACCCGCGAATTTACCCCAAAAAACCTAAGTGAACTGACTGTGCATCATAGGGATCATAACCACGATAACAACCCGTCAGACGGTTCAAACTGGGAATTATTATGTCTTTATTGCCATGACAACGAACATTCTCGCTTTGAAGAATTGATCCGCTACGGTAGCACCGCAGAAACCAAGCAAGCGGCGGCGACCTACAATCCCTTTGCTGACTTGAAATCAATGCTGAAAAAATAGTCTTGTGGGCTGTTAGCAGGATGAGCTTGCGCAGAGGGTGGCGTTAGCAGGCGGCGTTTAGTCTTTGTCGGTTAAACGCGCTTCGGCAGCTAACCATTTATCACGGCTTAAAATATGCTGGTTTTCACTGCCTTCAAACAAAGCTTTACGGGCGGGAAGTTGCTGACAAATGGCTGCCTGTTGCGCTTCGCTGCTCGTGCGCCAACTGACGATTTCATCGATATGTCGAAAGCAGCCCATGCAGTAGTCTTCGTCATTTAAACCGCAGCGTGCGACGCAAGGTGAAAGCATAGGTGTCCTTTGGAGCCTTATGGCTAGTTAACCGAGTCTTCTCAGTTAACGATATGGATGAGTGTTTAAAGGCCGCGATACTAACATTTTTTCGCATAAAGTCATCTTTAGGGCGCATTCCCTTGGCCTAAGGTGAGACAAGTATTTTTTACACTGGGCATGACGTGAACCAAGATAATCTGCAGCAACAATTCACTTACTCACAGCAATTTAGCAAGCTTAATCAGTTGCTTGAAAAGAGTGCTGCCCTGTGGCAAGTGCGTGCATTTGAAGTGAACGCTTTACCTTGGGCACAGGATTTTCCGAAGTTGGCCGAAGCTGTGTGGGCGCTGGCTGATGATGAGCTTGATGGACTCGATGCCGAGCAATCTTTACTGGTTAAGACGCTGTCACCGGCATTAAACTGCGATCTTATGGCATTAGGCCAAGATTGGGACTTGTCATTGCTTACCACTGCCATTGCTGATATTGCAATAACCGATACCACAAAGGTAGATAAAGCGCAGGACCGCGGTTTGTCCTTTGATGATGAAGCGCACTTTAGCGCTCACATTAAAGGCCGAAAATGGCAGCAAATTACTGCCTTTGTGCAGCATTTACCCCAGCTTAATTTACCTGTGCTGGAATGGTGTGCGGGTAAAGGGCATTTGGGCCGCTTGATTGCTAAAGCTCGCGGCGCCGAAGTGGTGAGTTTAGAATGGCAAGCGCCGCTGTGTGAAGCAGGGCAGGCCTTTGCTGATAAGTGGCAGTTATCGCAGACTTTTATTTGCGCCGATGCCTTTGCTATTGGCGCTGAGCACAGGGCTATAGCCACTGTCGATACACCAGTTGAACATCCCTCAGCAGCGAATCCGTTAACAACTAACCCCTTAACCGCACAGCAGCAAGCGGTTGCTTTGCATGCCTGCGGAGATTTGCATGTTCGGTTGTTAACGCTGGCGGCCGAGGCGGGCACGCAGGCATTGGCGATTTCTCCCTGTTGCTATCATTTAATTCAAGCGAGCCATTATCAGCCGTTATCCATTCTTGCTCAGGAGAGCAGCCTAAAGCTCAGTCGCCATGATTTACAGTTACCGCTACAGCAGAGTGTGATCGCTAATCCCAAACAGCAGGCGCTACGCCATCAAGAAATTGCGTGGCGCTTAGGCTTTGATGCACTGCAACGTGAATGTCGACAAATCGACGAATATTTGCCTTTACCCTCGTTAAAACAGAGTCAATTGAGCGGCAGTTTTACGGATTTTTGCCTGTGGGCAGCCGAGACTAAGGCCGTTAATCTTGCAAAAAACAGGGATTTTGAAGCTTGGCTTGACGTTGGACGACAAAGACAACAATTAACTCGCCGTATTGATTTAGTCGCGCATTTATTCCGCTGCGCACTGGAGCAGTGGTTAATCTTAGATCGCGCTTGTTTTTTGCAAGAACAAGGATATGGTGTTTGCGTGGGTGAATTTTGTGCAAACAGCGTCACACCAAGAAATACGCTGATTTTAGCGCAAAAAATGGCGGTATAATTTTGCGCGTCTAAAAATATGCTGTACTGTGATGTTTTTTATGAATTATTTCTATATTAGCGCATTTAAGTTTAGTGATAGTGAATTCAGGGCCGTCGTGTTTGGAACCTGCGCTGTGAGACAAGTCTTACACTCAAGATGGTTTTTTATTGAATCATCGGGCTTTTCTTGTTCAAATGTCGCATTAATGACGAATAACAACTGAAAGCTGACCTGCTGGTCAGTCATTCTAGTGAGCGAATAAAACAGTTTCATGAAATATTCCCGCGTATTTATTAATAGCCTGGCCTATGAACTGGCGCCTGTTGTGGTTTCCAGTAGTGAGCTAGAGTCTCGTCTTGCTCCTTTGTATCAAAAGTTCCGTATTCCTATGGGACAGCTTGCCGCATTGACTGGGATTACCGAACGCCGCTGGTGGCCAAAAGGACATCAATTGTCCGACGGTGCGATTAAAGCTGCCCGTAAAGCCATGGTTGAAACTGGGATTGATGTCGCCGATTTAGGTGCTGTTGTCTATACCGGCGTGTGCCGCGATCAACATGAGCCCGCGACCGCGTGTCGTATTGCTGCCGAATTGGGGGTGTCAAAAGACACTGCGATTTACGATATCAGCAACGCTTGCCTTGGGGTGTTATCGGGTATTTTAGATATCGCGAACCGTATTGAGTTGGGTCAAATCAAGGCGGGTATGGTGGTGTCCTGTGAGTCGGCGCGGGATATTGTCGATGTCACTATCGATAACATGTTGGCCGATCCGACCATGCAGAATTTTGCCCAGTCACTGGCGACCTTAACCGGTGGTTCTGGTGCCGTGGCGGTGATTCTTACCGATGGCAGCTTGCCGCTGACAAATGTGCGTCAGCATCAATTGCTGGGTGCATCGCACTTATCGGCGCCTGAGCATCACCAGTTGTGTCAATGGGGTCTGCAGGAAGTGGGGCACAATCTGTACCGTGAGTTTATGCGTACCGATGCCGTTACCTTGCTTAAAGAAGGTGTTGAATTGGCGAAGCACACTTGGGAGCATTTCCTTGAGCAGCGTAATTGGCTGGTTGAGCAAGTGGACAAAGTGATTTGCCATCAAGTGGGCGCTTCAAATCGTAAGCAAGTACTGAGTGCGCTCAATATTCCCCCGGAAAAAGAATTTCCAACGTATCAGCTACTGGGCAATATGGGCACTGTGTCGTTACCTGTGACCGCTGCGATGGCGCACGATCAAGGCTTTTTACAAGCGGGCGATCAAGTGAGCTTTTTAGGCATAGGCAGTGGATTGAATTGCATGATGTTAGGTATTAAGTGGTAGGGTGCAGTGCACCTTTTCACGCCTTTGCTTGATGGCTGGCATACATTCGAGTCAACCCAGTAAGTCCATGATTCAGTTGATAGCTCAGTCTTTAGTTCTGTCGATAAGCTAAGCCAGCTGTACATAACCCGTTATTCGCTCTCATAAAGAATCAAGATAGGAAGCGTCATGTTAGACACTCTGTTGCCTTTTAAACGTCATTTTCTGAGCCGTAATGGCAACAAGCTACATTATATCAACGAGGGTCAAGGCGAACCTGTGGTCATGGTTCACGGTAATCCTAGCTGGTCGTTTTACTACCGCAACCTTGTTAGCGCCTTAAAAGACACTCACCAATGCATAGTGCCGGATCATATCGGCTGTGGACTGTCGGATAAGCCAGACGACAGTGGTTATGACTATACCCTTAAGAACCGTATCGACGATCTCGAAGCCCTGCTCGATAGCCTGAATGTGAAAGAAAACATTACCTTAGTCGTACACGATTGGGGCGGCATGATAGGTATGGGTTATGCGGCGCGTTATCCTGAGCGCATTAAACGCCTAGTGATATTGAACACGGGCGCTTTCCATTTGCCCGAGACTAAACCATTCCCTTGGCCGCTGTGGATTTGTCGTAATACCCTGTTAGGCACAGTGTTGGTACGCGGTTTCAATGCCTTTTCGTCTATTGCTTCCTATGTGGGTGTTAAGCGCCAGCCGATGTCGAAATACATTCGCGAGGCGTATGTCGCGCCGTTTAACTCTTGGGCTAATCGCATTTCGACGCTGCGTTTTGTGCAGGATATTCCGCTGCGTGAAGGCGATAGAAATTATCAATTAGTCTCTGATATTGCTGCGAGTTTACCTAAATTTGCTAAAGTGCCAACCCTGATTTGCTGGGGCCTCAAGGACTTTGTATTCGATAAGCACTTTTTAGCAAAATGGCGTCAGCACATGCCCCATGCGACAGTGCATGAATTTGCCGATTGTGGTCACTACATTTTGGAAGATGCCAGCGATGAAGTGATTGCCCATATCAAAGGCTTTATGGCTGACGACCACGTAGAAGCGGCGCAGTCCGAACAGGCCGCAGGTTAATGTCGACCTTGCTTGAGACTGAAGTGGCTCCTTTGGTTGTTCCTTTAGTGACGCCGTTGGAAAAGTCACTTTTAAGTGGCACTTCTGCGTCAGCAACGGTCAATGATGCCAATATTTGTCGTCATCTCAAGCAAGCCGCCCATGCCATTCCCCATCATCTTGCGGTAGCAGTACAAAGCGCTCAGGGTGCTTCTGTGGCGAATTTGCATTACAGCGAGTTGGACTTTCTCAATCTAGATAGACAAAGCGATGCGATAGCCTTTGCGCTTAACGCCCATGGCATTGAGCGCGGCATGAAGGCTGTGCTTATGGTCACGCCAAGTTTGGATTTTTTTGCACTTACTTTTGCGCTGTTTAAAGCGGGGGTTATTCCTATCCTAGTTGATCCCGGCATGGGGATCCGCAATCTTAAACAGTGTTTTGCTGAAGCCGCGCCCGATGCCTTTATCGGTATTCCCAAGGCTCATATTGCTAGACGTCTATTTGGTTGGGGAAAGGGCAGTATCAAGTCATTACTCAATGTTGATGACGGCAAAACAGGCTTAGCGGCAAAGTTAATCCGTATCAGTACTGGTGCGATAAGTTTATCGACTCTGCTGCAAAGCACCTCAGTGCAATCTTCTGCTCCAAAGTCTGAATATCCCATGGTGATGCTTAAATCTGATGAGATAGCGGCGATTTTATTTACCAGTGGCAGCACTGGCACGCCTAAGGGGGTGGTGTATAGCCATGGTATGTTTGAGGCACAAATTCAAGCGCTAAAAAACGATTATGGCATTTGCCATGGCGAGCGCGATTTAGCCACTTTTCCGCTGTTTTCACTCTTTGGTCCCGCACTTGGCATGGCGTCTATCGTTCCAGAAATGGATGCCAGCAAGCCCATTACCGCCAATCCTGAATTCCTGTTTGCCGCGATTGAGAAATATCAATGCAGTAATATTTTTGTTAATCCCGCCTTACTTGAACGTTTAGGCCGCGCAGGGGAGCAAAAACAGCATAAACTGCCCAGCGTGCAGCGGGTCATTTCTGCGGGTGCGCCAGCCACCATTGCCTCCATCGCCCGATTTAGCAAGATGCTGAGCCAAGGTGTGCCGATTTTAAATTCCTACGGCGCAACCGAATCTTTGCCTATTAGTATGATTGCCAGCGATGCGTTATTTGCCACGACTGACATCACAGATAACGGCGGTGGTATCTGTGTCGGTCGCGCTATCGATGGCGTGACGATTCGCATTATTGCTATCAGCGAAGAGGTTATTCCCGAGTGGGATGATGCCTTACAGCTGAATAACGGTGAAATCGGCGAGATAGTCGTGCAGGGGCCTATGGTGAGTCAGTCCTATTATCTAAACAATAGTCAGCACGCTAGCCAAAACGAAAGCCAAGGCAAACGCGCGACTGCGGCGGCCAAGATTTGGGACTCGTCAACCAATACCGTTAGACACCGCATGGGCGATTTGGGGTACCTTGATGATCAAGGTCTTCTGTGGATGTGTGGTCGTAAGGCCCACAGAGTCGACGCCACTCTTAACGGATTGTTTGTTAAACGTTATTATTCCATTCCCTGCGAGCGCATTTTTAATACGCATCCCAATGTGAAGCGCTCCGCTTTAGTGGGAGTGAAAGTGGCGAACGAGATAGAGCCGTTAATTTGTATCGAACTCGACCAGTCATTGGTGTGCAATAAGAGTCAGCAGTTGTACCAAGATTTGATCGCCATCGCCGAGCAATTTACGCAGACTCAGGGCATAAGGCGGTTTCTTATCCATCCTGATTTCCCTGTGGATGTGCGGCATAATGCCAAGATTTTTAGAGAAAAATTAGCCGTTTGGGCACAATCACAAACGAAAGGTTGATTTGAAACTCCACGGCTTTTTTCCTGCATTTTTTACGTTATATTCTGTGTTCATTTGAACAAACTCGCTTATTTTTAAGCCCTTGTGCTTATTTTAAACTTATTACACCGACTTTAAGTTCATGTAAATGTGCTGAAATGGATACCCTTAATGACGAAAGACCCAATCAAGAGCACGACGCTTGCCCAATTTGATGCGGCTGAACAAACGGCACTCGCGCAGCTCGCGCTTAGGGTGCAACACGCCTTTGTCACGGGGGCGGGGGGATTTTTAGGTAAAGCGATTTGCCTGAGATTGTTAGCTGCGGGCATTAAAGTCACAGGTTTTGCG
This sequence comes from Shewanella sp. NKUCC06_TVS, assembly GCF_019345515.1. Taxonomy (NCBI): domain Bacteria; kingdom Pseudomonadati; phylum Pseudomonadota; class Gammaproteobacteria; order Alteromonadales; family Shewanellaceae; genus Shewanella; species Shewanella sp. NKUCC06_TVS. The sequence continues at coordinate 437,079 of NZ_JAHKQX010000001.1, forward strand.
CGTGGGCATTATCCCGAACTTGAAGCACTGGGCGTAGTCATGCTGCAAGGGGATTTAGTCAATAAAGATCTGCTGCAACAGGCGATGCAAGGCTGCGATATTGTATTTCATGTGGCGTCTAAAGCGGGTGTTTGGGGTGACAGAGACAGCTATTTTTGTCCGAATGTAAAGGGCGCTGCCAATGTAATTGCCGCTTGTAAGGCATTAAAAATAGATAAGTTAGTCTACACCAGTACCCCGAGTGTGACCTTTGCAGGTCAGGATGAATCGGGTATTGATGAGTCTACTCCCTATGCCACCAGATTCCTGAATCATTATGCTCACTCTAAAGCCATCGCTGAAAAGATGATGCTCGACGCCAATCAAATGGGTGACATGCCAATTGAAAATCCTGATGTGAATCAAGTAGTTGGCCAAGTTACGACTCAAGCCACTACACCCTATGCGTTAAAAACCGTCGCACTCAGGCCGCATTTGATATGGGGGCCTGGCGATCCCCATCTAGTGCCTCGGGTATTGTCGCGCGGGCATTTAGGTAAGCTTAAACTGGTTGGCCGCGAAGATAAGCTAGTCGATACCATCTACATAGATAACGCTGCCTATGCCCATGTGCTGGCGGCACTGGAACTTTGCCAAGCAAAGCCTAAGTGTCAAGGGAAAGCTTATTTTCTGAGTAATGATGAACCCATCACTATGGCCGAGATGATCAATCTGATTTTGGCCTGCGATGCTTTACCGCCAGTGACTAAGCGTGTGCCTCAATCTGTAGCATATGTAGCTGGCGCCGTGTTGGAAACTGTGTATTTTCTACTAAAGAAGCAAGAAGAGCCCATGATGACGCGCTTCGTGGCACGGCAGTTATCCTGCAGCCATTATTTTGATATCAGCGCAGCTAAACGAGATTTAGGTTATCGTGCGCTCGTCTCTATTAATCAAGGGATGGCAAGGCTTAAAGTGTCGCTTTAGTTTTAGATATACTGCCATCATGTTATTGGGGATTTATGAGTTGCGGTGATTGTAAAACGTCAATTTTCAGACAAAAGATTGGTCGCTGCAAACGCTGTATGTGGCAGCTTACGGCTTTATCGACCATCGGCTGGCCGCTGTGGTGGTGGCTTTATCGTGATGCGCCTAGGGATGTAAACTCGATTGCATTACTGTTTTTCTGCGCGGCTTTTACGGGGTTACTTGCTTTGCACCTTATCGTATTGGCTTACCGTCGCCTCAGAGGGCGAAAGTAAGCCAATCGACTTTCTGTTTGTATGCTTAAACTGAGTGAGTCGCCATTTTCTCGTGCATCATTTTTTTCATTAATGGCGCAAGGGCAAAGAAGACTAATGCCATCACCACGCCAATTTGCGCCGAGAAGATAAACAGTTGTTCGTATAGCGCCATCGCACTCGGTACGTCACTTATCACGCCGCCTTGGGTATCAATCGCGGCGAGTTTGTTTAATTCGGCGGCTAAGATTTCAGAGTATGAAGTGCCGAGGAACCAAGCACCCATCATCAGGCTGACTACGCGTTTTACCGAAAGCTGAGTCACGGCAGATAAGCCTATGGGCGACAACAATAACTCCCCGATTTCTAATACAAAATAAGCCGCGACTAAGAACCAAATACTCACTAAGCCACTGCTTAGCGGCATCTGGATCCCGAGCACAAGCACCATAAAGGATAAACCCGCGAACAAAATACCGAGTGCGGTTTTAACCGGTTTGCTTAGGTCGCAATTTTTACGGGCGAGGGCTGGCCACAGCCAAGCGAAGATAGGCGACAAACTGATCACAAAGAAGGCACCGAGGAAGGTCAATTGTCCCGCGCTCCATTCGAGACCGAGCATGTTACGGTCCATCACACGGTCCGAAAATGCTACCCAAGAGCCATAGGTCTGCTCATATAAACCAAAGAAGACCAAACCCGCAACGATGAAAAGCAGCAAAGCCGACATCTGTTGACGTTCAATCGGATTACAATGTTTCACCATGAACCAGCCAATCCCGAGGGCGAGCACTAGTGATACTGAGTGCAAGAACCAAATCACTGGGCTCACAGCGGGTAATAAACTGCTAATCGAAAGTACGAGGGAGTGGGTTTGAATCAACCCCCAGACTATGATTACGCTGCCAATTGCGCTTAAGTAAATCCATTGTTCTGTCGTTATGCCAGCGGTTTTCTTTAAAATCCGCGCAGGATCTCTGGGTTCGGCGAAGCCTTGCAGATGTTTTTTGCCACGAATAAACACCAACAAACCTGCTAACATCCCTAAACCTGCCAAACCAAAACCGTACTTCCAGCCATAGGTTTCACCTAAATAAGCGCAAATTAGCGGGGCTAAGGTGGCGCCTAAGTTGATGCCCGCGTAGAAAATGGTAAAACCAGAATCTCGCTTAGCGGATGATTTAGGATAAAGCTGACCGACTATGGTGGAAATATTGGGTTTTAAAAAACCCACACCGACAATGATTAAGGCGAGGGATAAATAGAATACTTGCAGCGCTTGTTCATCCCGTTGAATTTCACCTGCAACGATAACCGCTTGATGGCCTTCAAAGGCCATACCTAAGTGGCCGAGCACCAATAAAACACCACCAAAGATCACCGCTTTACGCATGCCGATATAGCGGTCGGCCAATAAGCCACCCACTACGGGCATGGCATACACTAAGGCACCGTAAGCACCAATCACGTTGTAACCAAATTCATCGGTAAATAGATGATATTTAATCAGGTAAAGAAACAGTAATGCTTTCATACCGTAGAAAGAGAAGCGTTCCCACATTTCGGTAAAAAAGCAGACAAATAAGCCCTTAGGATGCCCAAATAGCATTTCAGTTGGGGGCGAGCCTTGTGGGCCCTGCATTGTGTGCGGCAGGTTTTGTTCTATTGACACTTAAGACTCCCATTGCTGGCACTTTATGCGCCGAGCAGCTAATGATTCATTTTATCGTAATGAATTTTATTAATTATTTTTCATTATTTGTGATTATCGCGGCGCTTTTGATCGCTAAAAAACGGCGCTGTTGCAGCAGTTAATCACACTCGGATGATATGGAACAGCCAAGGGTCTTGAAAGTGATGAATATTTTGTATAACTAACATTTTTAGCCGTTCTTTAAGGCTCGCTATAGCAATACTAAGCGGTTAAATTAATTCATTTTCAGTTAAGAAATGAGTGCTAAATAGTGGCCATAATTCAACTGTGGCTGTTTTATCTTAGCCGCTTTAGCCTTGATTTAGCTGTAGTTCGTCGTTTAATGGATGGTATAAGTTTTATGTTTGATAGCGATTTTGCATTATTGGTAGAGCATCTACGCGCTTGTTCGAGGCTGCTATCTAAATGAATGTCACAAATGGGTGGGTTAGATGATTTTCTCAGGGAAGCGCAGTGATTGAGAAGTGAACTTATTCGAGGCATAAGTATAAATAAGCACCATAATCATATTGATTATAAAAGAATTTTAATCTTGATAGTTGCATTTTTCATATAAGATTTCACAGTTTATATTTCTACAATGAGTTAATGTCTATCTGCTCAACTTTACTGATTTAGATCAGTCGTTATGTGTTACTAAGGAGACTTATGGAGTTTTTTACCACCCTATTTGTGGGTTACCCGCTTTGGGTTTGGTTAATGTTTTTCGGTTTTGTGCTGGCGTTATTAGCTTTTGACCTTGGCGTATTGCACAAGGAGCAGCATGAAATTACCGTGGCTGAAAGTTTAAAGCTTTCAGCCTTTTATATCTGTATGGGCTTATTGTTTGGGGCCTGGCTCTGGTGGTACAAGGGTTCAACCGCCGGTATGGAATACCTAACGGGCTATCTGATTGAAAAATCACTGTCTATGGATAACGTATTTGTTATCGCGTTAATCTTCAGTAGCTTAGGTATCCCACGTTTATACCAACATAGAGTGCTCTTCTGGGGCATTATGGGCGTAATAGTGTTGCGCGCCATTATGATCGGTCTTGGTGCTGTGCTTGTTGCCCAGTATCAAGGTGTACTTGTGTTATTTGGACTCTTCTTGATTTTCACTGGCGTGAAAATGCTCTTCTCAAACGATGAGCACGGTGATATCCAAGACAATAAGTTTTATAAATGGTTACGCACTAAGATGCGTTTTACGCCAACGCTGCATAAAGAAAAATTCTGGGTTCGTGGCGAAGATCATCAGTTAACAAAAGGATGGTGGGCGACGCCGTTATTCTTGGCGTTGATCTTAGTGGAAACCGCGGATTTGGTGTTTGCAGTCGACAGTATTCCAGCTATTTTTGCGATTACCCAAGATCCTTTCATCGTCTATACCTCGAATATCTTCGCGATTCTGGGGCTACGTGCTTTGTATTTTGCGTTGGCTGCTATGGTGCATCGTTTTGAATACCTTAAATACGCGCTGTCAGTAGTATTAGTGTTTATTGGGGTGAAAGTGGGTTTAGTGTATTTCAACCACGAGGGAATCGTGGACTTTACTATCCCTACGGCCGTGTCCCTTGGTGTGACTTTTGGTCTGTTAGTTTTAGGTGTCCTGTATTCGCTGTGGAAGACGCGCGGGCAAGAAGTTGAGAAATAGCTTGGACGGCTAGTCCAATAAGTAATATGTTTCGGCCGTTTAGTCATACTAAACGGCCTTTTTTATATCCTTAATATGTGAATCGTTAAGCTTTACAGAAGATGTTAAAAATTAGTCTATGCTTAATTCGAGCCGTTGTTAGTTTTGGGCTCACAAAGGGAGTTTTTAGGACTAATACTCTTCAAGGACGATATTATGAAACTCAACATTACCGCCATACTTCTGCTCACCGTTTGTTCATTGACCACCGTCAACGCAAAAGCTGCAGATAAGCAATCGCCCAACACTAGATCTAACGCAAATTCAACCTGTACTGGAGCCTATCCAAGTTACTTCCAAGATCCTGCTTTTGCAAAAACAGGCATGTGGGACAATCAAGTCATTATCAACCAAGCTTATTCTGGCTGGAAGGGGCCTATTTTTAGCCTCAGTGATGCTTATTCGAGTGCTAAACCAGATAGCGCTGCACCTTGGCTTAAATTCAATCCCTTCGATAAAAATCTGAGTGAAAGTGATAAAAATACCCAAGCTGAGCAATACCTCTGGGCTGTGATGAAGTACATCCAAGAGGGAAACATCGACAAAGGCGATGTCAGTAAAGACTGGGATCTGTGTAACAACAAGGTGCGCTCTTGGTACCATATTCCCTATCAGACCTATGATCCCATGAGTGGGCGGGAATTTATCCATGGCTTGACCCGAGAAGCCCCCGTCACTATGGAGATAAAAGGCCAAGGCTCCCTTAAAACCACTATGTGGGCGGTGGGTTTTTATAATCCTCAGGCGGCAAACAGCATTGGCAAGGTATGGACGGGGGCACCATCACCTGTGATGCCCCAGCAAAATTTTGCATTTAATGAAGGCAGTGTGATTGGCAAGTTATTGTTTACTACTGCAACGCCTAATAACTATCCTTTCCTTGAAAATGTACCTGTTTGGCAAGCCAATATCAGTGCCAGTGATTTCTGTGTATGTAAAAACGCCGATGGCAGTGCCTGTAGTTTCCAACAGGAAACAGAGCAATGCCCGCGCTCTGTCGCCGATGTGTACTTATTGCAGTTTGATATTGCAGTGCGCGACAGCCGTTCACCCGTGGGCTGGGCCTATGGCACTTTTGTCGCCGATGGTCAGTTTAAAGCGAAAGAGAAAAATCCTTGGGATCGTATTTCACCTCTGGGATTAATGTGGGGGAATGACACGCCGCCAGCAACAGTGGGAGCGGCAGCATTCCCGCAAAACCCAATCACAGGGCTTAAGGATAGCGCCGTATTTCAAGAGGTCGTTGGCCGTTTGAATGAGCACACCAATGCGGGACACTTAGGGTGTAATGGGCGCCTAAATGGCCCTGCGGATAATGCATTAAGTAGCTGTTTATCTTGCCATCAAACTGCTTCAGTTCCTGATAGTACCAATAATACACCGGCAATCCTGTACCAATTTGCCTCGTATCAAGAGCCGGGCAGTGGCCAATGTTTAACATCGCCCAGCGCCCTCGATTTATCGATTGACCAAGTGTATTTCAAAACCTTTATGTGTTCTGCGTCCTTCGTTGGACCCAGTAACATAGTCCCTGCACCTAAATATACTCAAGGGCAAAAACAGTGGATTTCTACTGATTTTTCATTGCAGCTCAGTATCAGTCTCACCCAGTGGCAAGAATGGCAACAAGACCAAGATAACCTGAAAAAGAATATCAAAGTACGTATATTTGATGGCACTTTACCCTCGCGCTAATGTTGGCGTTTAATTTTAAAACCAACGCACTATCTGGCATGACCTGTTAGATAGTGCGTTTTTTATGGCAATACCCTTGGCTCATTTTGAAATTAATGCAAATTAGCTTGTTCTTCTACGTGCTTTTTCCTAAGGTGATTGCAAATGATTTTCAATGAGGCGTGATATGAATACCCATCTGCAGTTACAGGTAAACCATTGGCTTGAAAATGATCCAGACCCTCGCACTCAAGCCCAGTTACAAACCCTAATTGATAGCGGCAATGATGCCGAACTCGCAGCGCGCTTTGCGGGGCGCTTGGAGTTTGGCACCGCAGGATTACGTGGTGTCGTCGGCGCTGGGCCTATGGGGATGAACCGTTTGGTGATCCGCCAAACCTCTGCTGGTCTTGGTGCTTATCTACTTGATCAGATTAAAGATGCAGCCGAGCGTGGCGTGGTGATTGGTTATGATGGCCGCCACGATTCATTTAATTTTGCCCATGATGCGGCGAGTGTGCTCACCGCTATGGGGATTAAGGTGCGCTTAACGTCCAAAGTAGCGCCAACGCCGCTAGTGGCCTTTGGGGTAAAACATTTTAATTCGGCAGCGGGCATTGTGGTGACCGCGAGTCATAACCCGCCGCAATACAATGGCTATAAAGTCTATTGGGAGAATGGCGCGCAGATTATTCCGCCCCACGACTCTGGCATTGCCGCGCAAATTGAGCGCGCCGCGAATCAAGCGATTCCGTTTTTAGAGCATGATGACGCGGTAAAACAAGGTAAGTTAATTATCCTGCAGGACGATTTTTACCAAAGCTATCGTCATGGCGTGCAGCAAGCTGAGGTGCTGCAAAACCATACCGCCCCTGAAAAGGTGAGTTTAGCCTATACCGCCATGCACGGTGTGGGTGCCGAAATGGCTGAAACGGTATTGAAAGATGCAGGTTTCACCCAAGTGTATTCGGTTGCCTCCCAGCGTGAACCCGATGGGGATTTCCCGACGGTGAACTTCCCAAACCCTGAAGAAAAGGGTGCGATGGATTTAGTGATTGCCGAGGCGAAAAAACACGGCGCTATGCTCGCCTGTGCTAACGATCCCGATGCCGACCGTTTTGCGGTTGCAGTGCGTAAAGAGGATGGCGAGTATCAGATGCTGACGGGCGATCAAGTCGGTGTGCTCTTTGGACATTACTTGCTATCTCACGCTAAAGATCATCAACGACTTACGGGCACAACGATAGTGTCATCGAGCCTGTTATCTAAAATTGCTCAAGGGTTTGGCACGCAAAGCTTTACCACGCTCACCGGCTTTAAGTGGCTGATGAATGTGGGGATTGCAAAAACTTCGCCTGAGGATCAATTCCTGTTTGCCTATGAAGAAGCCCTTGGCTATACGGTGGGCAGTATGGTGTGGGATAAAGATGGCTTGTCGGCGCTGGTGGGATTTGCCCAATTAACTGCCGAGCTGGTGGCGAAGGGGCAAACGATTTGGGACAGACTCGAGCAAATTTACCGTGAGCATGGCTTCCATCTCAATGCGCAGGTGAGCATTGCGCTAAAACCTGACACGCCCAATATTGGCGCCTATTTGCGCGAGCATCCACCGGTGAAGATTGGTGAGTTAGATGTGCTCTCAACCGATGATTTAAAGGCACTTGAGCGTCGTTTTGCCGATGGTCGGGTTGAGAAAATCGACTTGCCACCGAGCGATGTATTGACTTACTGCTTAGCGGGCGGGGCTCGGGTGATCGTCAGACCATCTGGCACTGAACCTAAAATTAAGTGCTACTACGAAGTGGTAGAAACTATGGTTGATACAGATACCTTAGCTAGTGCCCAAGCGAGGGCGAGCAAAGCCATGGATGATTTTATTCAGGCTCACCAAGCCAGTTTGCCAAAATAATCTTGGTTGCTGGTTAAGTTAAAACGCCAAAATTCACTTTTATTAAAAGGCTACTGACATCATGCTGTCAGTAGCCTTGTTTTATTCTTGTTGTCGCCCGTTAATGATTCAGTCCTGAATTGTACTAATAAGGTTTTGAATCATTGATATTTTTTCAACAAGGAGAAAGTGAAAATGTTATCTATTGCACCGTTAGTTTGGGGTGAAATTCCTGTCAGTGACATGAACCGTGCCGTTGCTTTTTATCAGCAGCATTTTGGGGTCGAGTTTAAACGTGACGATATGGAAGACATGGAATATGCGAGCATAGTCACAGAGGATGCGAGTGCGGCGAGCATAGGGCTAGTCAAGTGCAGTATGAGCCAGCCGTCAATGCAGGGCAGCACAGTGTATTTGCATTTCAGCACCCATTTGCAACCTTTAGTGGATAAACTCGCTGCCGCCAATGTGAATATTTTGCTGCCAGTGACGCCGATTAATGGTGGAGAGTGTGGTTACATCGCGTTATTTGCCGATAGTGAAGGCAATAAAGTCGGTCTGTGGTCTAAGGATAAGTAGTCTCGAGTGTTAAATTTTTAGCGTCGTGTCCTTAAGGCACGACGCTAACATTAACCTATTGGTTTAGATTTTTATGGAAGAAACAAAAATGGATGTGATTTATATTGATGCTCGACCGTTACTTGGACTAAGCACCCGCACGAATAATCGGGCAGAAATGTCTGTCGATAGCGCTAAAATTGGCAGTTTATGGCAAGCCTTTTTTGAATCATCCCAGCTAACCGCTATGCTCAATTCGCCCATGTATGGCGTGTATTATGACTATGAGTCAGACATGAATGGCGAGTTTTCTGTACTGGTGGGTAAGGCAATTGATGCCCCTGTTGATGCAAGTCATTTTACGTCATTGGAGCTTAACGCGGGCAAGTACCTAAAATTCACCGCTCAGGGTGATATGCCCCAGTGTGTTATCGACCTCTGGGGGCAAGTGTGGGGTTATTTTAGCGCGGCTGATTGCTCTCATCAGCGACGCTATCAAACGGATTTTGAAGTCTATCTTAGTGCTACTGAGGTTGAGATCTATATCGGGATTTTATGATTCAAATCGTAAAAACACTCAAGTGTGTATTCAAGGATATACCAGCGATTGACCTAGGGTAATAATACGTAATCAACTGATTGATAGATAAGGGTTAAACCAGAGCTAATGCGCCGTGCTGATCGCCTATTTCAAATAGTGCAAATTCTCAAACACAAACGCCTGACCACGGCCCAAGAATTGGCTGAACGGTTAGAGGTTTCTACACGCACGATTTACCGTGATGTGCAGGACCTGTGTTTAAGTGGCATTCCTATTGAAGGGGAAGCGGGTGTCGGCTATTTGTTGCGCCATGAGGTTAATGTTCCGCCCTTGATGTTTAACGAAGCCGAACTGGAAGCGATTCAAGTTGGCATGCGTATGGTGCAAACTTGGGGTGGTAAGGAGCTTGGTAGCGCCGCGAGGCAGGCGATGATTAAAGTCGAAGCTGTGTTGCCTAAACGATTACAAGCCTATCAATCCTTAATGTTTTCACCGGATTTTTATTTAGATTCCAATGAGTTTCAATTCCTTGATCCCTTGCGTAATGCGGCTCAGCGCCGCGAATACGTTAAACTCTTCTATCAAGATGTCAAACTGGATGTTACCGAGCGGGAAGTTAGGCCGCTCGCCATCTATTTTTGGCGTGGTACTTGGACCTTACTGACATGGTGTGAGCTACGTGCTGATTTTCGTAATTTCAGGGTCGATCGCATCACAGGTCTTGTGCGGTTAAACCGTCATTTTGATCTCACTCTTGGGCAAGAGCTTGAAGATTATATTTGCCTGATGGATGAGCAATCGAAGGCGCGAGCAGAAGCGAAAGAAAAGCCACTCGAATGAGTGGCTTTGTATTACATTTCTAATTTGCTAGTAACTTTCTAGTAATTCGCTAGTTGTATCGAGATCTCTCTGATACTGGTGTCATAGTAGTTATTGAGAGCCTAAGCTCACCGTTTTTAATTGTTTAACATGACTTCACTTGATTGCGAAATATTCAGTTTTTTGATTAAACCATCTTCATCATTGTTTTGGAGCTCGCCGACGGCAACCTGAATATTACGACTCAGTCCTAATTTTTGAGCACTTTTAGGACGATTAGCAATGTCTTCATCCGTTAGTGGATAGGATTCACTGGCATCGATATTAAATTGACTCGAATCTATTGCGGTAAATTTACCGCTGATAGGTGCGCCATGTTGTCTAACAATATTCGCCAATTGCCACTCAAACCCACTTTTTGACTGTGCCGAATTAATCGCTGCAGGCCAATCCCATACACCATAACCGTATATATCTTGATGAAGATATTGATCGACTAAGGCTTCTGGTCCATTCAGATTATTCGCATTCGCTCCGCCAAAGGTGTAAGGGAAGTTAGGTCTATTTGTCGGATGATTAATATGCGCATTACCACCCCATTTTAAGAAGTTCTCATATTTTATATCGTACATCATATATAAACTTGAGGTGTATGGGACATCCGCCTTTTGTTTAAATAGGGTGATTGAGATATAACGTTTGCTGCGAGGCGGCATAATTGCGCGGTACTGCGCCTGACTCGAAATCGTTGTACTTTTGCCGTCGGTTTCACTCCAACCTTGGCTGGCAGAAAATTCGGCGCTGATTTCAGAACTCGCTCCACCTATTCCTGGAATACCCACTTCATATTTATTGGTTACGCCAATTTTCTCGGAGAAGGAGAAATTATCGGTTTTGGCCCAGCTAGTGGTGTAATCATAGTTTAGGGTGGCCACACCGGTATCTTCGGTATCGCCCCAGTTATAGATAACCACAGGAGCAGTATAAATAGCCTCACGATCATAAACTTGAGGTGAACCTAACTTTAGACTTTGAGGATTAGTGACGAAATGAATATTTTGTAAATTTACCTTCAAACGTTCATTCGCTCTGTAGCCGCTTGCATAAGGATCATTGCCGTTATAGCGGGCTCTAAGACTGTATTCGTTGCTCGATTCTCTTCTGACTTCGATGTCTTCACCAACATACTGGGATGCTGTACCGCCAGCCCATGCATATCCAAGATGGTGTCCTAAGGAGAATAACGAGCTGATAAACGAGGGGTCGTTAATTGCATCATTTTTAAGCGAATCAAGATCAGGGGCTGCGTGTTCTACCATTGACAGTTTTGGAATAGTATTCGGAATAGCAGCTTCGGCCAACAAAGAAACAGTTCCAAGTGCGGTTAAACAGGATAACGTTAATATACCCAGGCTAGATTTTGTTCTCATGATTGTTCCTTTATTTTAATAAAATACGTCCTTTCATTGAGAGCGCCGATGGCAATTATATGTAGTCCTAAATCATATAAATAATCATTACTGCTAGGCACATCTAAAAAGCTAACACTTTTATTTTTATTAAACAAAGTAAAATTAGATTAATTTAAATGTTGTTTAATTTTGGTTGAAAATGTTAATTATTTTATTTTTAAACAGTATTTAGAACTTTATAATGTAGTGTATTTACTTTAATTTTTAGTGGGTTGGCTTTTGAATGTGGATTAATATTTATGCGGCATTTTATTATGTAAAACCTTTTAAATGGACTCTTTATACCGAGAACTATACTAAGATGAGTGCCGTAATAGATATAGTAAATAACATTTTTGAATGGACGTTTTTAGAGACTAAATAGTTTGAATATGGTTAGGTTAAGTATTTTGTTTGAGTCTTTTTTATTGCTGATAAATATCATCACTCTTCCATTATCGTCGATGTGTGAAATACCGTTAAAGCCGATACTGTTAGTTGCACAGACATAAGAGCCTAAATACATGAAGATTGTGGAAGATCAAGATAACGTGTAAGTAATTATCTAGGGGGCGATGTCTCAGAGGGGGGTTAGGCTGTGTAAAAGAGTGGTAGGAACGGTGTCAGTGATTGATGCAAGAGTCAGTGCCGTTGCTGAGCACTGACTCTTTGTTGACTTAGTGGATAAAGAAAAACAGTCCCATACTCAGCACTGTGGTCAGTAAGGTATTACGGGTGACGAGCGCCAACACTGTAGCGACTAAGGCGCAGATGAGATAGCTGTTGTCTAGGCTCAGATCGAGCTGACCTTCCTGCACAAATACTATGGGCGCAAAGATCGCAGTGAGTACCGCAGGGGCCGAGTAACTTAAAAAGGTTTGGGTGCCCTTACTTAATCGCAGCGGTAGTTTAGGCTCAAGTAGTAAATGACGACTGATAAACACAACCGCCGCCATTGAAAAGATCATTAACCAAATCATGCTTTTTCTCCTGACAATGTTTTTGTCTTAATGTCAGTCCCAACTCCAGTATCCACTTCTGTTTTGGTCTGTGCGCTTGCTAACTGACTGGCGGATTGTTCTGCGCGTTCCGCTTCCTTGGTCACTTTGGCGTAAAGTACACCTGCCGTCATTCCCGCAATGGCGGCAATGAGCAGTCCCGCTTGAATTTTAAAAACGGCGCATACTACTGCTAGGGTGAGCGAGACTAATACACAGACGAGAATCGATAGTTTTTTTATGGTAGGAACGACCAGAGCGATAAAGGTGGCTGCGATGGCAAAATCTAATCCCATCTCATCTAAATTCTCGATCGCATTGCCCGCCACTATGCTAAGTAGTGTGGCTATGTTCCAACCGAAATAGAAACTCAAACCGCCGCCAAGGGCGTACCAAGGGTCGAACTTATGTAACTTGCCTTGATTGGCGATGGCAAACAGTTCATCTGTGAGCAAAAAGCCCAATGTTAGGCGCCACTTTAACGGCAAAGGACTGATTTGACTGCGCATCGCCATTGCATATAACAGATGGCGCGAGGTGATGAGTAACGTCGTAATTAAGATACTCCACAGACCAATACCGGCTTTCACCATGCCGAGCGCCACTAATTGAGCCGCGCCCGCAAAGATAATCGCCGACATGGCTTGGCTCTCAATGGGCGTTAGCCCAACCTCAATGGCGAAGGAGCCCGCTAAAACTCCCCAAGGTACAACCGCTATTGTCAACGGCATCATGGCTAATGTACCTTTTAAAAATGCCTTGGATTTCGATGGATGCACAGGATAAACATTAGGTTCTATAAGCTTGTCGGTGGTCACTTTGGCTCCTAAAAATAGCGGCGACGGGGTTGCTGTTAAACAATAAATGCTTGGATAAGCTTGCTTGCTTAGTCAATAGAGGAGAAAGCAAGAATGAGCATGACAGATTAACTTAAAGTGGTTGTTTAGGCTTGGATAATATTGCGGCCTATTTCTTTGGCAAATTGCCCCGGCGTAACACCGACTGTCTTCTTAAAATGTCGATTCAAGTGACTTTGATCGTGAAACCCACAATCGAGGGCGACATCGAGTAGCCGTGTGCCTTGTTTGATTTTTCCTTTGGCGAGTCTCACTCTTGCCTGAATTTGATAAGCGTGGGGCGGTAAGCCGTAATAACGCTGAAATTGCTTCAGCAAATAATAGGGGCTTAATCCCGCCAGTGTTGCCAGCTCTTCAAGGGAGATGTCGGCCGCAGGATGATCGTCGATAAAGGATTTCACCAGTGCTAACGCAGGCTTAGCGATTACAATGAGGTCATCGCTTGGGCGATTCTTGCCATGGCGTGTCATCAACTGTGTCAAGCTTGAATAGACCAAGCTTTCGCGCAGTAAGCGATTTTCCGATGTATCTAAAGTCGTAAAGGTGAAGCGCAGTAATTCGGCTAATTCAGGATCGTACACTACGGGCTCAGGGAAATAGGGCGCACCGCGGTTTGATGCTAGCTCACGGTTAATATTGGCAAACTGCGCGGGTACTGGATACATGGCACGATAGGACCAACCGCCCTCGGTGGCGCTACAGCCATTATGGACTTCGTCGGCGTTGACGAGAATGATGCTGTGCTTTGGCGCCACATGGTTGCCACCCGTGCGATAAAAACGCTGCGCCCCCGTTTCAATCACGCCGACTGTGTAACCTTCGTGGGTGTGCCGACTAAAGTTTTGTTTATGGTAGTGGGCATTGAGTAACTCGAGGCCACCTAATTCATCGGCAATCTGGTAGGCCGCATGTTCTGTGTTCACACTAGGCCTCCGTGTTTAGTGCATAAATAGGCGGGTTGTGCCTGATAGTAACCCAGAAACCCTCAGTGCTTTTGTACAAAATTGCGCATATTGGATTTTGTTTGCGTTTAATGGCGTTTTTTTTAATGTTTGTTGCTTAATGCTTGTCGCTTGAGATTTTTCGTTCAGTCTTGCTCGCGACAGGCGTTATTTAGGTCGCCTGCTGTAATGTTGTGAGTTCTGCCCCCGCGATAGCCTCAAGGTGTTGAGTGATTTTCTCTATCGGCCAATCCCACCAAGCGATGGCAACAAGCTCATCTATCACAGTTTGCTCGAATCTCAGCTTGATCACTGTGGCAGGATTACCGCCAACCACAGCGTAGGGTGGCACATCTTTTGTCACTACGGATTGACTGGCAACAATGGCGCCGTGGCCAATTGTCACCCCAGGCATGATAGTGGCGTTATAACCAATCCATACGTCGTTACCGATACAGGTGTCGCCCTTAAAAGGTAAATCTTCGGGCTTGGGCGCCGCTTTCTCCCAGCCATTGCCGAAGATATAAAAAGGATAAGTCGAGAAGCCAGATACTTGATGATTGGCGCCATTCATAATGAATTTCACGTCTTTCGCAATGGCGCAGAATTTACCAATATTTAGTTTATCGCCAATAAAGTCAAAGTGATAAAGCACATTCGACTCGAACCTCTCAGGACCTGCTGGATCGTCATAATAAGTGTAATCACCGACAATAATGTTCTCGCGGGAAATAAAATTTTTAAGAAAGCCAACCTGAGGAAAGCCTTTCATCGGCGCTTTATCGTTGGGGTTCGGGCCTAACTGCGGGTGAGTGTGGGTACTTGGCATGAATACCTCCGTGCTTAAAAGAGTTGTTTACTAGGGTAATGCATTGTCTTTTTTGAATCGTCGTACTTTGGTACGCATATTCTTCATCGGGGAGTAAGTATTGAATTGGATCATACGGCCCAGAGTCCATTTATCGTACCAAGTTATGTCGTACAGTTGCTGATCACTGAGACTCGCAATCAGCGTTGACAATTTTTCCATTGTCATTTCATATTCATCAAGTAAATCAGTATATTGCCATAGGCTATATTCATGATGAAATCGCTCTGCTAATAATCCCAGTTGATTCCATTTATAGCCCGTATCGGGAAAATCAACGGGGAGTGCTTGCGATGTTAACTCGTACCATTTGAGCACTAATTTACCCCAACTAATAAGGTAAGCGACGGTATCACTTACACTAATTTGTGTACCTTTGATGTTTCCTTCTATGCTGCACACTCGGGACATTTGGGCTGGGATTGAACGATAGTCTGCCATCAATTTTGGGAAAATTGAGCGAATAGCCAATTCAAGCTCTTGTTTTGATTTGGGTACAGATGACATCACTACCTCGTCTACATTAGATGCTTAGGCTGAGTTTAACATCATCTATTGGGCTGTTTAGTATTCACCTGTCACAATAAGCTCTTGTTCAATAGATTCAACCACTAAGGCAAGCGTACTATTGTCTCGTTTAAAGCCGACAGAGCAAATTGCCATAGCACCGTTACCACAGGTTATTTCGGGGTAATCTGCTGTTATTGGCGTTTCATCTTCTGCTACAGGCGCTAATACCCAGCCAGCAGCTAATAAACTTGATTTCACCTCAGCGTATTTTTTACCCCATAACGCGCTGGTGTCCTGTGCTGGAGCATATAGAGGCAATGCGCCAAGACTTAGCATGATCAGTGGGAGAATGATTTTTCGCATATAAAGCTTTCAGTTCCTATGTGATTTAGTGCCGAGAGTGAGTAAGGCCACCATTTAGCAACGCTCACGTGCTTGATGATGAGACTATAAACCGTGTCACAATTAAGCTCTTTCATTCCAGTGACACGCCATCAACTCATCTCTGAGGGCTCGACGACGGCATCCATGCCGTCAACGGTCACTTCCATGAGAGTGCATAATTTCGTTAATCCATGTGTACCTTCTGTCACTCGTTTCTTCGCTACAATTTTCTATTTTCAAGTCGACACATCAGGGCATATATTCACTTTTAACCTTTAAAATATGTGGATGTCCTCACTTTTGCTCACTCTTGTGATTGAGGTAGCTGGATTTTCAGATATAACTTGCGACTAATGCCGCTGAAAGCCTGGATTCACAGGTTTCAATGGAAAAAAATATAATCAAAATACATTAACCATCGTTATTTAACTCCAGTAGCTTATTATAAAAAACCTCACTAGATGAAATTATATATTTATTCCTTTTAGATTTAACACTAATGACTATGAAAGGTGGTTTCAACATTTGAACAAATGCGTCACCACCATTATTCATTGTAAATAATCCAGTCTTATAATTCAGTAATGCAATTCCATTTTTCCTATGTTTTAACGACAAACCCTCTGGCAAGCCTATTGGAAGTAGTAATATATCTTGAACGTCAGACAGTAATATTTCATCATTATAAAACTGGCTTTGAATCAAAATTCGGCCTTCATTTAAAATCGTTTTCGATGACTTAATCTGCACAACTAAAGAAACATATATCAACACACTCAACAACAAAGTGAAGGCGAAAAGATTTACACTAACTTTCTTTGTCAGCATATACTCAGTTGCGACAATTAAAGTTAATGGTATTGCTACAACTAGTAAAAATGAAATAATATACGAAAAATTTTCTATTTTAAATTCTTGCATAAGATAATCACCAAATACGATTAAGCAGGTTAATAATCAATCTAGTAAGTTAATGAGTCGACAGTAATTCGATCTATCGCCTCAAATACGCTTTTAATTTCTGAATCTGGAATTTTTATGAGTCCTAAATTGAGAGCTGCACTTAATACTGCTCTTGCTTCTTTCTTTTTGAACTCAATTGCACTTCGGGAGTGAAGATAGCCATTGAATCCAATATTGGCCAGATCATTCATAATCGTATAATTGTGTGTCATTTTACTATCCATCAAACCAACGGACATTGAGGAGGACTGATTGTGACAACCGTTGCACTGACCTCCACCTCCACCAGATCCTCCGACGGTAACTGCAACGTTTATAGCTATAGATAATTGAATTGCAAGATTTAGAGCTGCTGCAACGTTTACCGCAGCTGCGACATATGTAGCAACACCTAGAGCAACCACCACCAAAACAGCAGCAGCTGCTACACCACTTTGAGGACTAACCCCTATTGGCTCAATTACTCTATTTAAATATACTATGTCACTTTCATCATGAGAATGATGGACTCTTCCTAACGCATTACTAACGCTGCGTTTAAGTTCTTCGTCTTGAGATAGCGCGGCTTGAAGTTTGTTGGTCAATGAAGACTCGTCATCATGATAAATAAGCCCTCGTTTGTCTAACTCTATAATAATGCCTTCATAGTCATTAAGTCGCACTAAATTTTGTATACTATCATCTGCCATCGCTAACAATACTCTATGCTCAAACGTCTGTTCGATTGCACTTTTTGAGTTAGAGGTTAGATTTGTATTTTTATAATGTTTTAAATAATCATTTTTTACATCTTTCGCATTTATCATTTGCCACATACCAGACAATTTTTCAATATCCTTCCAAATCTCTGTTGGTAATTTGCTCTTTTTCATAGAAAGTCTAAGGATATTGTTTTTCTCTTCAAAACCTTCTTCTATGCTGCCAGGTTTTCCAAATAATCGAGTATTCACCTTTTCAGGCTCGACACTTGCGTTAACCGTATGGGCCACGCCAACTATACCAATAACGCCATATTTAGCATATTTCAATTTCATTAATAATATCCATTATGTTAATTTAAATAATTAAATCTGATCATCGACTTCTAGCATCTTAAATTTATTGAAAACAGGAATTATGTTTTTATGATAATTATCAATTAATTTTTCTTTTACACTACTGTTCTGATGCAATACTGCACAAGCTTGGCACTGGTGTTGTATATCGGCTATATCTGGGTGGTTTGATCCTAAAATTTTTTGCAAAATAACGAATGGCCCTTCAGTTCTAAGCCATAACTTTAAAAAATCGTCTTTTTGAGCTTGTACGTATGCATCAACATTGCTAATGGAACCTAGTTTCATTTCAGGTATATGTTCCAGAGTGAGGCCGCAGCATGCTGATATTTCCTTTTTAGGCGTAATTACGCAATTATTAAAAATTTGATCGCAACCTTTTTTCAAATGCTCAAGTGAATTGCAGTCTCTTTTCTCACTAGTACTATGAAATGGCATCCATACATTAGACTGAACCCTGAAGGTTTCTGGTTTATTTGAAATCAGATGTTTTATGTTACCTTCATTCACAAAATCCTTATAACAATTTGAAGAAGCTGAATCCTTCTCTATTGTTACAAGCGTAAATATACTTTTTGACAAAAGAGCTCTAGAAGCATTAACTATAGATTCCTGTGGTACCCATTTCTGATGGTCTAAACCTGTGCTGATATTTATTTCTGAAATACCTGCTAACTTAAGCGACTCGGAAACCTTTAAAGCACTTGAGTATGTTTTAGCCCAATAGGCATTTGTTACACATCTGGTTTTCAACCCTAGGTTTGTACATAATGAAATTGCTTTAAATAAATTTTGTTTTAGAATAAAGCATTCACCTCCAGTAAAAACAACTAATTCAAGCCTTGGAAATTTTTTATGAGCGGATATTATCGCATTTGAAATTTCTTCATAATTAAGAGTACTATTTAATTTCGGCGTGCATTCAAAACAGCAGTCTTCACATGCCGCAGTACATTTATAAGTAGTAATTATCGTGATCATTTTAGGGGAGATGTTTATTTCAAATTCCATTTTGCTTTTCCTAGCTTTTTCATTCAGCAGGAAAGCTAATGTAATCGATAATCATTATCAATAGCGTAAGGTATAATCCCTACTTATGACTTACATTTAAGAAGTATTAAAGGGCATGTCCGAGCAAGCAAGGCAGTAGCCATGGATAATGGAATGGACCCATCCACTTTTAATCGGCCTCACAATGGGCCACGATGTAGTCGCTAAAACTCATCAAAAAGAGGACGGGTCCACCTATGAAGATTACTACTATCGGTTTAGATATCGAAAAGAGTCAGGACACCCATAGCTTTCATGGTTACTCTTTTACATCCTAATCCCTATAGGATGTGCGCACTATGACTGCCATATGATCGCGGTATTTGTGTTTCTATATGCTGCAGATTACGTTGAATGTTAGCCATGGCGAATTTCAGTGCGGACGTGACCTTCGATGACATGGATGTCATCGTAGAGCCGCCATGGATGGCTTCACGGCGTGTCACGGAAGCAGTTGAATTCGGTGTACCAGCGATGATGCATAAGTGCTTAATCTTAGAAGGGTTGCTAAAGCTTTTCGCTTGGCCTTAACGTTGCACTAATTTTGTATCACTAAGTAAAACAGCCGCAAAGATCTTTGCGGCTGTTTTACTATTTGAAACTTTATATCTGAAAGCCGCTATTTGAAACTCATCATCCCAAACTTGCTATTCAGCCACCATCGCCATGAGTGCGGGTAAAAACTCGTTATCTAATGCGGCGATTTCAGCTTGCTCGATGAGCACTTGATTCAGAATATCATGGCTGGTCAGGGGGTTGGCGAGTACTACGCGAAACACCACGGTCGCTTGTCTAAAATAGCGGGCAGGGGAGATGCGGGTGCGGGAGACGAAGGATTTACCCTGTTCGCGTTGGTGCTTTTGAATAAACTGAGTGAGGCCATCGAGCAGCTCGTTAAAGCGCGCAAGTTTTACTGTGTCAGCTTGCTCAATAGCAAACTGCATGGCGGCTTGGACACTGGCGGGCACATAACGATAAGTCAGCAGACACAGTTCTGGTTCAGTGACCAGCTCAAAATCCTCATGGGCTTTGATTTTTTCCGCAAAATAACGCGCTTTTTCAAGGCTGTTATTGATTAAGATTTCATAGCCATCGCGGCCGATGATCTGTAAGCAAGCGTGCACTAACATCGCCATGCCGGGGCGTGAACCTTCGAGCGTTTGGCTGCCTAAGTCCTTAGAACCGCGGCGCAGAATATATTCGGCGTGATGGGCAATGGCGTGGGCAAACTCTGGGTCTTTAAATAACACCATACCTGCGCCCATGGGCACGTACATTTGTTTGTGGGCATCGATAGTGACTGAGTCCGCAAGTTCGATACCTGCGAGTAAGTGGCGGTATTTATTGGATAATAAACTTGCGCCGCCCCACGCTGCATCCACATGGAAATGGCAGTTTAACTCTTTTGCCAGCGCCGCTAACTCTGTCAACGGGTCAACATTACCGGTTTCTGTAGTGCCAGCCACGCCAACAATCGCTAACACTTTGATGTTCTTGCTAGCAAGTTCAAGGGCGGCTTGGCGCATTTTCGCGACATCGACCTTGTTATCGCTGCCAGTGGGAATGCTGATGATATTGTCGCGACCGATGCCAAGCAGATCGACGGCTTTGCCCAGCGAATAGTGGCCCCGCTCCGAGACCAAAATCGCTAAATCATCATAGCCGTAGTGGCGCAGCGCCTTGAATAAGCCTTCGCGGCTGACGCCTTTAAACTCGCCATCGGCTTTTAATAATTGGTTACGGGCAATCCACAGCGCCGTGATGTTGGCAACCGTGCCGCCGGAGCAAAATGCGCCGAGGGAATGATTGGCGCTGTGCATCCAGCTTTGATAAAAATCCGTATCTTGGGCATAAATCAAATGGTGCATCATGCCGAGCACTTGGCGCTCAAGCGGCGTAAATGCCTTAGAGGTTTCGATTTTGACCAGATTTTGATTGAGTCCCACCATCATTTTTGACAGCGGCAACACAAAGTAGGGCAGTGCCGAAGTCATGTGACCGATAAAACTTGGCGCCGCTGTGTGTACCGAATGCGCCACCAAATTTTGCATAATTTCGTCGGTGTAATCGGAGACAAAACGTGGTTGAGTTGGGATCTCAAAGGCTTGAAAATCGGTTTCGATTTCAGACAAGGGTTTTTCGAGCGCGGCGATACTGTCACCCAAAAAGCCTGCTAAGTCCTCGGAGAGCTTTTGCTCAATAATACTCAGCGTTGAGCTTGCATCTTCCGGTGCAGTAAAAATGCGGAGCAAACTTGCTTCGGATGCGGTGGCTTGGCGAGGGAGTTTCTGGGTCATGGGGCTTGCCGTCTATTAATTTTTATAGTGAAACCGCAAATTGGCTCGAAGAGTATAACGGACCAGTGATTCTCGACCAGTGATGCGCTATCAGTGACTCTCAAATGTTCAATCAGCGGAATACCAAAAAGGGAGCTCACTTTACTGCAAGGCCTTTTAGGCATCAAGCACTAAAATTTTGTGTTACCAAAGCGTTGCGGCCTAAATAAGCAAAGGCGCCGTTATGGCGCCTTTCTTCAAATCATTAAACAGAGGGAATTACTTAAGCATTAGTTCCAGTACTAGCGCTGGCCCAACATGAGTACCGCGCCGATATTTCGAGCGGTATTGCAAAGGTTTAGCTTGGCATTGGCTAGCACATCATCAAGCGGACTTAAGTGCGGGATGATAGGGAAGATAGCCGTCATACCGTGATCCAATATGGCATTGGCGTTTTCACCGAGGCAGCCCGCGATACCGATAGTGGGAATGCCCTGCAATTTGGCTTGCTTTAACACGCCCATTGGGGTTTTACCAAACACGGTTTGACCATCGATACGGCCTTCACCTGTGATCACTAAATCGGCGCCACGGATTTTGTCCGCAAGGCCAACGGTTTGCATTACAATCTCAACCCCAGGTTTAAGCTCGGCATTTAAAAAAGCCATCACGCCAAGACCCATACCGCCAGCAGCGCCAGCCCCGGCATGATCGCGGTGATCGCTAATGCCATTGCGGGCAATCACATCGGCATAATGGGCAAGAGCGGCATCTAGCTGCTTAACCATCTCGTGCGTCGCACCTTTTT
Organism: Shewanella sp. NKUCC06_TVS; assembly: GCF_019345515.1. Lineage (NCBI taxonomy): Bacteria > Pseudomonadati > Pseudomonadota > Gammaproteobacteria > Alteromonadales > Shewanellaceae > Shewanella > Shewanella sp. NKUCC06_TVS. The sequence goes on from NZ_JAHKQX010000001.1 coordinate 459,328, forward strand.
GCGGACCAAAAATCGCCGATGCACCGCGTTCACCGCACAGTGGATTATCAACATCGCAGGCAACTTCGAAGCTGCACTCACGTAAAAGTGGATGAGCGTTTGATACATCGATTTGAGCAAGGTTCGCCAGCGCTGCGCCGCCAGAAGGCAAGGTTTTACCTTGGCCATCGAGCAATAAAATATCCAGCGCTTGGGCCATACCCGCGCCGCCATCGTTGGTGGCACTGCCGCCTAGCCCCAAAATGATGTGCTTTATCCCCCGATTAAGCGCATCACAAATCAGCTCGCCCGTGCCATAACTTGTGGTAAGCAGCGGGTTACGTTGCTCTCTCGGCACATGGTGCAAACCTGAGGCTGAGGCCATTTCAATCACGGCAATCGCGCCTTGATGTGGCGATTTGTTCGTTGGATCTGCACTTGAAACTGAAGCAGAACTTGTATTCATCGCAGTGCCGAGAATGCCTTCACCAAGAATGCCATAGTGTGCTTGCACTCTATGCCCCAGTGGCCCCATGACCTCTAAGCTGACAATACTGCCGCATGTGGCGTCCACCATAGATTGCACTGTGCCTTCGCCACCATCGGCAACGGGTATTTTGATTATGTCGCAGTCGGGTATCACTTGTTTTAAGCCTTGCTCGATTGCGTTGGCCACTTCGAGCGCGCTTAAGCTTTCTTTAAATGAGTCGGGGGCGATAACTATTTTCATTAAAAATCCTACAGCTAAATGGGATAAAACAGGGCTCAATGTTGAACACTAAACCCAATGCCACTTACGTTGGGCGCAACAACATCCCTGTGCTAAAACTGAGGTGATATAAAGGCATTTATATCCATCACTGGCACATTAATCTGTTGCAATTATTAGGGCGTATAACAGAGATATATCTTGGGCACGGTATGTGCCCAAGGGACAATATTGAATCAAGAACTCATTAATATTAGAGCAACACTAGGCTTAGCACATACACAGTTACCATGGACGTTACACCTTGGATTAGGGTTGCCATAGTTTGGGCTTTATAGGCTTGTTTGACGCTCATGCGGCTAAATTGGGTGACGACCCAAAAGAAGCTGTCATTGGCGTGGGAAACGGTCATCGCACCTGCGCCAATTGCCATTACTGTTAACACTCGGCCCATATCGCTACCAAGACCAATATCGCCAAGCATAGGCGCAACCAGTGCAGAGGTTGCGACTAACGCTACCGTCGATGAACCCTGCGCTGACTTAAGCGCTGCAGCGACGATAAATGGCATGAAGATACCGATACCCAGTGCCGACAGTGATGTGCCCAAAAAGTCACCGATAGGCGTGGCTTTTAATACCGCACCAAAGGCACCGCCTGCACCTGTGATTAAAATAATCGGCGCGGCAGTGACGAGCCCTTGGCTGATGCGTTCGCTAAATTCGCTGATCTTATTCTCACCCTTTAACAGCAGCAGGGATAAAAACAGGCCAATCATCAGGGCATTAACAGGCTGACCAAGGAACACGAGCGCATCAAACACAGCTTCTTTACCCAAAGGCGCTGAAGGGAAGTTAGCGATAGAACCTAAACAAATTAATACGATAGGCACAAAAATCGGTGCGAAAGCTTTTAATGGGCTTGGTAACGTGCCATAGCTTTTTTTCAGCGTTTCATAGTCGCTGGCCTGCGCTTTAAGTTCTTCTGCGCCTTCACCATCGGGCTCAACATCGGCAAAGCGGTTTGCCCATAACATACCCGCGAGTGCCGCAACAGCGGCCACAAAGAGACCCACACCGATCACTAAGCCTAGGTTGGACTCTAAGCCTAAGTTGCCTGCGGCGGCGATAGGGCCTGGCGTTGGCGGCACAAAGGTGTGAGTGGCGTACAGACCTGTGGCTAAGGCAACACTCATGGAGACACTAGAGACCTTCATGCGGTTCGCCATCGATTGTTTCAGTGAGTTTAAGATCACAAAACCCGAGTCACAAAAGACCGGAATAGACACGAGATAACCGATAATTGACATAGTGAGTGTCGGGAAGCGTTTACCTAATATCTTGATCACCACATCGGCCATGGTGATGGCGGCGCCGCTTTTTTCCAGAATAATCCCTATGATAGTGCCTAAGACGATCACTAAGCCGATATAGCCTAAAATATTGCCAAACCCTGTGGTAATGGTTTTAGCGATTTCTCCGCTCGGCAGGCCATAGGCGAAGGCCGCGATAAAGGCGGCCAGAATTAAGGTTAAAAAGGGGTGGAGTTTAAATTTTGAGGTCGCGATAACAATAAATGCAATCACGCCGATGAGAATAAGCACTAAGTTCATAGTTTGTCCCGTTCAGTTCTTGGCTGAAGTTTTTGAGTAAGTTTTTTGACTTATAGTGTAGGGCGCAGTGCTTATTTGGGCCTGAGTCCAAATGAGGGCTGCTTTAAGGTCATCCTATTATTGTGCAGGTATGTTTGAATAGCTTTGGCTAAATCCACGGAATTACCGCGTTATGTTTCGCCATTTTTGTGCTCATGCACAAAAATGCTTAGGTGAATTCGAATGCAGGAGGAGGCGTTTTGTCGGTAAGGGAGGCGCTTGTCGATAAGGATTGGCAAATAGGGCTATTTGCCAATCCTAAACAGGAGGGACTTAACTCGACATCTTTATTGACGACGAATAAAGGATTCTACATAGGCTGCGGTGCGGGCATTGAGTATGGGATCGGCAGATGCAGTAATGCCCTTAGGTAATAACAGTGGGTTAAATATGCCTTTATCGCACTGTTGAACTTGGGGATCGCTGTCTCGTTCACCGTTAATCATCACTTGGCCTACCAGTAAACGCTGGCGAGTTTCAGGCCAGATCACAGTTGGGTCATTAATCTCATCCCCCATTTCGGCGAGTTGAATATAAAGGTTCCATTGTGCTGGCTGGGTTTTAATGCGCTCGAGTAATTCTGCCTTTAAAAAATCATCACTGAGATTGGCAAGTTCACTGGCTGACAGCGCGGCAGTACCTGCGACAGGTTCAAAAATCCATTTACCCGCGACCGTTTCACCTTGAAGAACACTGTTTTTTGGCGTGCTGAACAGGAAACTATTTACACCAAAGTAGCGGCTGTTGGCAAAACTTGGGCTGGGAGGCAACTGTTTAACGTAGTCGAAAAAAGCTTTGGCGCTGGGTTGATTATCAATAAGCCACTGTTTACCTTCAGGACCTTGTTTCACTTTGGTCTGAAAGTTAAAAAACTCTTCGAGATTTTTGGCAAAGAAAACGGGAACGTTAGTGGTGACAAAGTTAAGATTTTCTTTATCGCCGTCAATTTTGAGTGACATAAAGCGCCCAGCGGTTTTATCTGAGATCTGCGGATTTGTACCGCCGAGGGAAAAGCGGGCTGTGACCTTGATACTATCTTGATTAAAAAATGGAATTGCCAACGTTTGTTGTAATTGTGGATTCGGTTTAAAACTGCCCGAGGTACAAAATCCCTTAGTGTGATTACGCAGTTTGACATTTTTACCCGCCTCGCGACTTGCCGCATCGGGTGTGCCGTTGACGGCATCGACCAGTTCGGGAATGGTTTTCTCGGCCGCGATTAACGAAGGTGAAGTCAGCGCAATGCCGCTAATGAGACAAGCTTTGGCGAATAAAGTCAGTTTGATTGAGGTCATTATCATTCCTTTCAATGGACTAAGTCGAGAGCGCTAGCATATCGACGCGATACTATATGAAAGGATAGGAAAGGGGATACGGTATAAATCTTTCAATGAATTTTTTAGTACAGGCTAAGTTTTACTCAATTGATCTGGCCATCAGGTCGGCGCCGTCATCTGCGGGCTTTTTTCTAGCTAATCTGTTGAGTTGCTAAGTCATTTGAGCGTTAAGTTAAGCGAGTCGAAGTATCAATTAATTGCCCAAGATACAGGCTTAATAATCCATGCAGGGATTGAATGTCGGCTTGGGTGATTTGCTGAATTTTATCAAGGCGATATCTCAGTGTATTGCGATGAATAAACAGGGCATTCGCGCATTGCTGTGCATCGCCAAAGTGGGTGATGTAAGCCGCTAAGGTTTTTCGTAATTGGCCGTTTTTATCCGCCTTGGCGAGTTGCTGATAGGGCGTTGCCAGCGCCTGACCGCGCCAGTCATGTTTCAGCCCTGCAAGTAACACTTGTAGGGAATAATCTTCAAACAGGTATTTATTCCCTTCTGCATTGAGCTGCTTACCTAGGGCTAAGGTTTCTTGAGCCGTTTGATAGGAGCGCGCTATCCCGCCTTTTTCGGGGAAGAAATGGCCTAGGGCAATCTTAAAGTTTAAATCCATCTGGGCGGGTAAGCGCTGCAACAGCTTATCGATACGCTGATTTTCAAGCTCAGGATCCCATTGTTTTCCATCTAAAAAAGCAGGCTTTAGGATCACCAACTGCGACATTGAGGTCATGGCAATCAAGTTACCACGGTCAGGATATTGCAATAGATGCAGCACTTGCTTGAGGGTTTCACTGACTCTGGGGCTGCGTTCATCGGCGGGCAGAGTGGATGCCTCAGCTAAGAACAAGGTCGATGGGGTGGTGTCGGTTTTTAAATGGTGTTTCTGGATGTTTTTCTCGCTGATCTCAATAATGGCCGCGACTCTTGGCAGGCTGATATCAATGTCGAGTTGTTTTGCCCAGCGGTGCAACTGTGCATCATCGGTTTCAGCTTTGATCAGTTGCAGAATAAATTCTTCACGCTGGCGATTCTCCCATTGCAATTTATCCTGCAGGTTGGCTTGTTCAACAATCATTTCGGCGGTCATTTTAAGTAACTCACCATAATGGGTGAGCTCACGTGGATCACCGGTAATGCCGACGACGCCGATAATTTGTCCTTGATAATGTAAGGGTAAATTGATGCCTGGCTTAACGCCATGCAGCCCTGAGGCGACTTCTTGACTGATCTCCACATTGCGATTTTGGGCAATCGCCAGCAGCGCGCCTTCGTGGGTTGACCCTATACGCTTAGGGTCGCCTGAGCCTAAAATCACCCCTTGGCCGTTCATCACATTGATATTGTGGCCAATGATTTTCATTGTGCGGCTCACAATTTGCTTCGCGATGGCAGAATCAAGTAGATACATACAGGCGCCTAGTGGGGTTGAAGGTTTAATAGGGATGCAATACGCATTCTTAATCTGGGTAGCATATCGCGTTCAAACTCAGGATGCTGCTTAAGCCAAAGATTATTACGCGGGCTTGGGTGCGGCAAGACAAGATACTTAGGCCAATATAGCTGCCATTGCGCGCATGCTTGGGTCACAGTTATTGGTTTCAGTTTGGGGATGACTGTTACGTTAGTGCCGGTTGTTTGATGCTTAGTGATCGGCGAAGTGGGGTTTACGGCCTCGGACGATTCGCGCGGTAGATGATAGTCGATGGCATATTGGCCGAGGATCACAATTAGCTCTATTTGCGGCATTAGGGCGAGCAAGGCCTGATGCCAAGTGGCAGCACATTCGGGGCGCGGTGGTTTATCACCTTGCTTTTTACCGTTTTTTTCGATACTGCCCGGAAAACAAAATCCCATAGGGATAATGGCAAAAAGATTGGGGTCGTAGAATTGCTCCCGCGTGACATTTAACCAAGTGCGCAGCCGTTCACCGCTGGCATCGTCAAAAGGTATGCCTTTATGGTGGGTTTTCACGCCCGGAGCTTGGCCTGCAATCAAAATTCGCGCTTGGGTACTGGCCTGTAATATCGGCTTGGGCGCTAAGGGTAAATGGGCCTGACATAAAGTACAGGCGCTGATTTTTGCCAGCAGTTTAGCCATTGATGCTGAGCATGATGGCGATACAGTTACGCAAAGTGGCGATGGCGCTTTAGTGAGATTCGTCTTAGTCAATTTAATCGCTAATTTTATCGTTGCTCATTCATTTTCAATCAGGATTGGAGCATCATCACTGTTTGATATACCCAGTAGCCAAAAAGAGAATAGCCAAGGATTATACCGATATAACTTAATATCTTAGGAATTTGATTTGGGCTTGAAGCTAAACAGATGTGGGCCAGTACAATCGTAAAGAAGGCTAAGGGGGCAATCACATAGCTCAAAGTTAAGATAAATAATGCCCCTAGGCTGATGATCCAATCAGCATTGCGATTGGTGGGCTTATCGATTTGGCAAAGCTGTAGTGGCAATAAAATCAGTCCAATACCGACACAGATAATGCCTAAGTTAAGGGCGAAATCACTCCAACCTCTATGATCATAAATGGCTAACGCAATGGCAATTAATGGCACTATTAGTGCGCTTAATACATGGCGTTTAGCAAAAGTGGCGCTGCGATACTGACCCGCAAAAAAGAATAAGCCCTGTAGAAACAGATTGATTAAGGTAAAACCACCTAGGCCTAAAATGATAAATAGGCTCGCTGCGCCACCCGATGGGTCGAACGCCATGGCGGGTAAGGGTAATAGGCTTAGCCCCACTAGTGCGGGAATTGATAACAGCCACTGAGATTGGGAGATTGAAGAATAAATACGCATTGGCTCAGAGGATTAACTAAAAGATTGAATTAAGATCCGCTAAAGTGAGCCAAAACTCAAGGATTAAGGTTTTTATGGGCGGACTTTCGCGCCAGAGTCTGATCTTATTCAAGATTTTTACTGTTATCTGCCATGATGTTATCGCTTTAAAAGATAATGCTGCGCTTAAACAAAAGCCCGCAACATGCGGGCTTTTCGTGTTATGAACAGTATCGATTAGAGTTTGTAACTCATGCTCAGCATGATCATTTGCGCTGTGTAGTCATGGCTATTGCTGCCAAAGCCTACGACGTTCCAGATCCCATCGACGGCGATATCATTGGCGGCATCATTGTCTTTATAATTCTCAATTTTATAATCCAAGCGCAGCGCCATTTTCTCGGTGGCTTGATATTGAGCATATAAGTTAATGTTGTGCACTTTGGCAAAATAATCGCCATAGTCGCCTGTGATACCTTGTCTGACTTGAGTGTTACTGTCGGAGTTTGAATAAGTGTAATCCAATCCCATGCGTAACTTGTTCTCAAGCAAGTTGTTGTAGCTCAGGCCTGCCCCGACCACATCTACATTATCTTCAATGAATCCTGTCCACGTTGGGGTGCTGTAATTACTGCTTCCCGCTTGTTCAGACTCAATGATTTGGTAGTTGTAGAAGGCTGTCGCCAGTAAATCATCGGTGATCATGTAGCTGATGTTGGCATCATAACTGGTGTCTTTTGACTCAGTTAAGCCAATAACTGTGTCAGAGTAGTCATCTAATGCGTAACGGGCACCGAAATCTATAGTCAAGCTGTCGATTGGCGAGTGGGTGACTCGAGCTTCAATCTGGGTTCTGTCGCGGTTAGCCAGATTGTACTTACGTAACAGGCTGTTGGTTTCAGAAGATGTCCATTCAGAAGCTTGATATTGCGAGCCATCACGCTGACCGTAACTGCCCTTAACCCACATATCCCAAGTTTCAAAGCTGTTAACGCGCAAACGTGCCCAAACGGTATTTTCATCCGTGGTTTCACGGTCTTGATAATTACGGTCGTCACGTTTGAAGTCATAGCCGCCATCAAGCTTCAGTCCATGGGTAATACGATAATCCGCCGCCACTTTGAAGCGTTGGCTAGTGTTATCGTAAGGGGTGTTATAGGCCACCTTACCATTGACATTGTTGATGCTGACTTGGGTCCACTCTTCAATTTGAGTATTGTTATCACGGTCGCTATAGTCGTAGCTACCACTTAAGCGCAGTGAGTTAGTCACTTTACTGACGACTTTTAAGTTCAACCCTGTGAGGTCAACTTTGGCATCAACGGCCTCTGTCGGCACTTGATAGCCATAGCCTGAAGTGACTAATGCTTGGTCTTGACTCATTTGTCCCGCAAGCACACGACCTGTTAACACATTGGTATTGTCGTTGTATTGGCCCATGAGCGAGACTGTGTGTGACTGGTTGTCAGGGTCAAGGGCGAGAGTGCCAGAGGTTTGAGCACCAAAGGTCGGATTGAAGGCACTGTCGAAGTTTAACTGGTTGTACTCGTTCTTAAAAATTGAGCCATTGTAGTTAAGTGCAGTGAACCAACGATCGCCTTTGAGTTTAATGCCAGCTTCAATGGAGTCAGTGGTGTAATCAACTGGCTCAGCTAACATCATGGATTGGTTAAAGAATCCACCTGATGTTTTTTTCAAGCCGGTTTTTTCTTCACGCATGTAGCTCACATGCGTACTCCACAGCGATTCACCTTGATAGTCAAAACCTAACCCTGTGCGCTCACGTTTGAGCGACAGTTCTAAGGCATTTAGGTTGTCCATCAGTAACGGCATCTGGCTGCTTGAACCCGCAGTTACCCAGTTGTCTGGCAAGGTTAAATTATCGCTGCCGACACCAGAGTAGGGCGTTAAGGCGCTATTACTGTTGTAAGTGGCGATTTGGCGATAGTTTACATTGACATTATACTGGCCTTGTTTGCCCGCATTGACATCTAAACGGCCACCATCCATGCCCAGTTGATAAGCTTCAACGCTGGCTTGATAGCCTTTCTCACCACGGAAGGTGACATCTGCATCAAATTTACCCGCAACTTCGTTTGAAGTCCCAAAGGCATTCGCCGAGCGAATATCCTCTTCGCTGTTGTAACCCACGCCCACACCCACAGTGCCAGACGTACCCGTTTCAACAACGCAGCCTTTACAGCTCCAAGCGGACATTTTGACTTTTTCTGTATTGGCATTGGCTAAGCCATACCCGTCGGCCGCTATTGCAAAACCTGTGTTTGCTAGTAACGCCAGAGTGATCAAATTGAGTTTAAATTTCATTTTCTCGTCTCCTTAGCGCTGTAATAGCTTGCCAGATGGATGGTTTGAACCATGGACCTGACTGTGGCAATTTAAACAGCTTCTTCCACCCGTAAAGGCATTGTCGCCGACGTTTGAACCTAAACCAGTGTTACCTAAGTAAGCATTGCTGGCGTGGCCATCGCTGGCGTGACATTGCTGACACAGCTGCGGTGCGCGGGTTTTCAACATGGCATCATTCACACTGCCGTGAGGATTGTGGCAAGTCACACAGTTCTCAGTGACGGGTGCATGTTCCCACAGTTTTGGGCCGCGTTTCTCGGCGTGGCAGGAGTAACAGGTTTCGTTAATGCTAGGCTTGTTTAGATCGGAATCTGTCATGCTCCCATGGGGATTATGACAATCGCTACAGGTCATTTGAGCCCATTTTAGTGGGTGACTCGAGCGTTTATTCATGTCTGCTTTTTGCTTAGTGTGACAGCTAGTACAGACTTCCATTTCGGTGTTTTTTGATAACACAGGATCTTTTGCGACATGCACTTGGTGGCATGAGGCACAAGCGACATCGGCATTGTCATGGTGACTACCGTTCCAAGATACGCGTTTATCATCTTGGTGACAGCTCATACAGACACTGTTTTGTTTTTCTGCACTTAAGGTCGATTGCTTACCAAAAGTGATCATCGGCTCGTTGCCGCCTTTATTGTGTTGACCCATAGGACCATGACAGGCTTCACATTGCAGGCCAGCCATTGGGCTCTTTGATGAATCAATGGCGCCATGGACACCTTTGAAAAGGTCCATCACTTTTTCAGATTTTTTGTGGCACATCAAACAAGAATCGGCACCTTTAGGGGAGTAGCTGCCTTCGGCAAACTTCTTATCTAAGGTGGCTTCGACTTGTTCTGGAGTCATTTTGTCATCCCACTTTGAGGCGTGTGCACTCGGTGTGATGCATAAAGACATCACTGCAGACATTGCCATGGAGATGACAAGTGCCGGCAGTAGGTTTTTCATTTTTAGGCTGTTCTTCATAATAGGCTTCCCAATTTGTCCCAACAAAATTCAAGAAAGGGGGAGCGAACTCCCCCTGCTTGGGCAAATTACATCTTCACCTGAGTGTGATCTGTTGGTGTGGGTTTGTGACAGTAGAAACAGGTTTCTGACTGCGCCGCTTGATTGGCTTGAACATAATCACCGTTCACAATCGCGCCCATATTTTCTAAGCCGTGGCCGATAGATTCTGGCGCGTGGCATGAAGTACAAGTGGCAGTGATTGGCGTGGTGTATTTACCCGCAGTTGTTGCCAGAGCGCCTTTGACCTTGAATGCATCTAGGTTGAAGTCGTTATGGCATTGGGTACATTCTTTGATGACACCTTGTTTACCATGAACAACGTGTAATTTCATCTCCAACGCACCTTTATTAGCACCACTTGCATAGGTACCATCTGGGGTATGACAAGCGACACACGCATCCACACCGACGATTGGCTTACCGCTGGCATCTTTTGCATGTGATAGCTGTTCTGTCATCACAAAACCCGCATGGTGGCCTTTGTGAATTTCGAAGCTATCACCGTGACAACCTTGACAGGTACCAAACTCAACTGAGTTAACATGACGCATGCTCGGTGCTTTACCAGACTTAGTGCCAAAAGCTAGCTCAGCTTTCATGCTCGTTGTTGCGCTGTCTGCGGTACATGCGGTTAAGCTTGTACCAGTGCTACACACTTCTAAACCGATAATGGTAAAGGCGGTATCAGTATCGCCTGCACCGAAAGGTAGAGCGGGTGTTGTAAAGACCAATTTACCGTCAACTAAGGTTACACCTTCTTGCAGTGCGCCATCTTTGACTAAGTCTTTCGCTATTTTCGCTTTACCGCTACCTGGACTTGGATTGTAGCCCATGATCGGGAAGTTAGGGCCAACGTTGGTAACGGACTCTAAACGTTTAATCTTATCTTGAACGGTTGCCGCATCAATTGCGTTACCATCTTTGTCTAAGATAGACACGGTTAATACTGCAGTATCATCAGCTTGACCAGCAAGTGCTGCTGACATACCTAACTGAGCGATAACGGCTTTTTTGTCTGCAGTCTTACCTGTGTGCAGTTCTGCAGTCCAATCGCTGTTATGACAGGCGATACAGTTAGAGTTATCTAGCTGTTGTGAGTGACCTTTACCAGCAGCAAAGTCCACTGCGCTATGGCAGCTTCCACATGAGGCAGCAGTTGGGATACGTGACCAATTACTCCAATCAGGCGTAGCCTCATTTGCTGCGTGACAGCTTTGACAGCTTTCTAGTGAGCCTAAGGTAAGGTCTTTGTGTTTAGCGTGAACGAGAACATTGAACTCTTTACCTACACCGACTTTTCCGGCTGTGTGGCAAGTTGCACAGTAATTAACGTCAGAATACGCGCCGCCATGTTTAACATTGGCTAAATCTTGGTGACAAGTATTACAGCTTTCTGTGGCGACAATTTTGCGACTGTATGTTGGCAGTGCGCCAGTATCGGCAGTGAAGTCGACAAAGGCGTTACTGTTTGGTACTTGAGTACCATCGGGAAGCGGAGTGTTATAAGCGCGGATTAATACTCGTTGAGCTAACTGTTCGTTATAGGTGACTTTAGTGTTAGCGGTCAGGTTCATACTAAAAGTATAACTGTAGTGACCGTTTTTCTTGTCAACGAAAGTCCCTGGGCATGTTGCAGCGACATCACAGGTTTCATCACCAAAGTATTGCCATTGTGACGCATTACCTGCACCAGTTGCACCTTGTGGGATTAATTGTGCTGCGGCAAAACGCATTTTTTGTAGGCCAACAACGGGTAAATCATTTTCGTTAGTGACGGTAAACTCAACACTCGGAATACCATTAGTGACGACAGATTTGTCAAAGGCGAAATTAAGGGTTTGAATCGCTGGAGCAGGTTCGCCACCAGGTTCACCGGGATTACCATCATTACCATCGCTGCCACCACAGCCCGCTAAGGCCATAGTGACTGCACTTGCTGCTAACAGCAGTGCGATTTTAGTTGTTTGTGCGTTCATCATTTTTTTCCCTGCATAGGTTTGGCATTGCTTAAACGCTATGTTCTAGAGCCAACAGATTCTATGTCTGTGTTTTTGGTCATTAGAAGCGACTTAAGTGGATGCTGGAAATAGAATTCCCCAAGGAAAGGCTAACCTAACATGACCTTAAAATCTCCAAGGCCTTTGCTAATGTGTGACTTGGATCTTTCTATTTCTAAAGAGGTATTTAAAGCGAGAGGTAAAAATGATTTTAGAACAAAAAAACAGCAGGGTTTTGAAAGGGTAGAATATAAAGAGAGAGGTAACAACCTCTCTCTTTAATAACGATAAAAACATTGCTCTGAATGAGAGCGTTATCTCTGTTTAGTTACCGTGGACTTCACTCAATTGAGCTGGTGTATGACAAGTTGCACAGCTTTCAGATGCACGAGTTTGCACATCGGCAGCGCTAGTACCGTTTAAGATACCACCGTTAGCCTCAATATGAGATTTAGCGGCATCAGAGAGATATTTCTGGTGACAGCTTAAACATGCGCCTGCATCAGAAGAGACCCAAATATCGGTACCGTTATTGTTGATGTCACCAAAACGCCATGTGCGTTCAGGTGCACGGCCTAAGGTAATACCTGTAATGACGTTTGATTTATCTACAGAATGACATGTAGCACAATCGGTTTTAAGCACAGTGCCCGATTGTACGCCTGCATATTTTAGATAATGGCCTTCACGTTCGTGAGCTTTCCAAGCAAAGCTAGTTGGGATTTTGCCACCAGGATAGCTTGAATCGGCTTTAAGGGTTTTGTCTGATGTATGACAAGTTTGGCAGTTTACACCATTGTCATAGTGGTGAATTTCTTGATTGTGACAACCTTGACATTTTGTTGGGTCAATAATATCACGACGAGTAGCTGCTTTAGCTGTGCTATCCACCGCATTATCTTTCCAAACGAAGTGATAAGGAGCTTCTTTGACTGGGACTTTGTGTGTGTTAGCTGTCGCACAATCTGTCATCACAACATCCGCAACGCCATAGCCACCATTGTTGAAACATACTTCCAATGTTGACCATAGTTCGAATGTTTTACCATTTGCATCTGCGGGTAAATTGAACTTAGTGCCAGTCAATGAGTAGGTTTTACTGGCTTCGTTATAGGTTCCTTCACTTAGAGCAATGCGACGGTTACTGTAAGAAGCCGTAGCAGAACTCGGGAAGTCTTTATTAGAATCCCATGCTACTACAACACGCGAGCCCTGGTTCACGAAGGCTTTGTCAATCGCATTGCCATCTTTATCAATAACTTGAACATCGAAAGTGATTTTTCCTGTGGTGTTGACACCTACATTGCTGAACTTAATACCCATAGTTTTAGTGTCAGAGTAAGCTTTCAGCACATCGCCATGACGTTTAGCCGCACTGCCTGTTCCACCATAGGGTTGAGTTGCATTATGACAGGCAACACAGTCATTGCTGCTGTGGTGAGCAGATGGTTTTTCAGTGTGACAACCAATACAGGCTTGATTACTTAAATCAGCTTTAAATAGATCGGCATTAGCTGGCGCGTTCGCTCCTTCTACGTGACAGGCTGCACAATCCGCGGCAGGTTTTAATGGGAAACCAACCTTGCCATAGTCAATGACTTTACCGCCATAACCCACAATTTTATATGGTGCAGGAACTTCCGCTCCAGTTTCATCATAGGTATGACGTTCGCCACCTTTATGGATAGCATGAATCATGTAAGTAAATTCAATGCTATTGCCAGATTCAGGGTCACCAGATGTTGCCGTATGGCAAGATGCACAGTTCTCAATATCAACTCTGCGGCCGCCGTGTAACTCTAAACTTTCTGGTTGGTGACAGGTGTAACAGGCTGTTATTGAAACAACGTTACGTGTTTGGATTCCTTCTGTTTTACCTGTTGAAGGTTGCCAGTCAAAATGTGCGTTTGCTGAAAGTTGTGGTAACTCAAGCTCTAAGGTTGCACGTTGAGTCGCTTCAGCGCTGTAAGTAATGGCTAAGGGCTCAGTGACATTGGTGATATTGGCTTGATAGGTATAACTGTAGTTGCCATCACCATGATCGACTAAACATGTATCACACTTGGCTGCAGCTTCAACGTTGGCTTGATATTGAGCGGATGGATTGAGGTTATCCACGCCAGAAGGCACTGTGCCAGGTTCTTTTTTCGTATTGATATAGGCTTGCCATTGGTAACCGCGGTCAGCGGGTTTTGCTGGATCTTCTGTTGCTACTGTTACGTGGCTAAGTTGCGCAATACCAAAGCGAATGTCGTGATCTTTATTCAAGCCAAGTACAGCCACACCATTCGCATTTTCTAATGTGAAATTAACAGTCACTTTACCTGCATCGACTGTGGCGTTAGTGAAACTTGCTTTCAGTGTAGGAGTTGAATCGATATTAACACCGACAACGCCAGGTTTTCCGTCTTCACCATCTTTACCGTCACTACCACCGCAACCGGCGAGTAGTAGAGAGAGTAAACCGGCACCCAACATCGCTTTTGTTGCGGTATTGAAATTGAACCGTTTCATCATGATATTTCCCTGCAATAGTTGTAATCATCATCAAACGCTTGGCAAATAAGAATAAATCTCATTACCCGCATAAGATGTGTGGAATTAGTTTTCCATCTGTAAGGCTAACTAAGTCACTGGTATTTATCAGTCACTTTAGGCGGGTAATGTGACTGAGATCTGACTATTTCTTTAGGAGTAGATGGCTGCATCGTATGAGTTCCTTTTATATCTGCAGTTGCTGGCCTTTTTAGGCCAGCATCATAGGGTTAGTTTATTGGATGCACTTTCAACACGTCTGCGACTCCGCCCTGTCCATGACAGAAAGCACAGGTTTCAGTTCCTGCGGTTGCATCGGATTTTGTACCTGCAAAAACAGCACCTTGCTGAGCCATGTGGTTATGAGTGCTGGTATCTGAATGGCAATTGCTACACACAGCGGCAATTGGGCTGGTAAAATTGCCGTTATCGAGGGCAAGGGGTTGTACTGCTGAATTTAAGGGGAGGGCGACGGTAGAAATTCCCGCAGTATCGTTAACATGGCATTGGGCACAGTTACCGATTTTTCCTGGGTAGTTTAGGCTTTCAAACCCCGTGAATTGACTGGTGTGAATACCGTGGATCAGCTGCTTAAAGTCAAATGACGTGATTGAAGGATTGGCTGCCGTCGCATCGGCCAGCATATTGGCGTTATGGCATAGCTGGCATTGACCATCGAGATCGTTACGTGAGCCGTGAATATTCAGTTTTTGATCACCATGGCAATTACCGCAGCTTGCATTACTCACAACGCTACGGCGACCTTCATTGCTCAATGCTGCCATATCAAAATAACTGTGGCTGGATTTAATCACTAACACTTCCGCCAGTTCAGTCGTGCAATCAACCAGTACTTTATCTTTGGCACAGACTCTGCCTTGAATCGCAAGTCCGCCATGATCCGTTTCAGTGCCTGCTGGCACGGTAAGGCCCGCTATCGTATAGGTATAAATGCCATTAGAGCCTGTTATGGGTGTGGATTCCGGCAGTTTAATCGAGCGAGCTGAACGGGTCGCATAATCAAAACTGGTTCCCCAGTTGGCATATACCCTTAAATCATTGATAAATTTTAGCTTATCGGCACTTTCGCTATATACAGTTCCTGTGGCTGGATTCATTAGTTTAACCGCAACAGTGACCGTGCCATTGGCATCCATACTGGCGCTGGTGATACTTGGGCTAAATTGCATCAATGCCGCGTTTTTAGCTTCATCACTGTGTACACTTGCGGTCCAGTCGGCATTATGACACGCCACGCAGTTACTGTTATCTGTTTGCACTGGGTGTCCTTCGCCTGCGGGGAAATTGATCTGTGTATGACATGCACCACAGGCTTGCATGGTCGGGACTCTGCGCCAGTTTTGCTGTTCGGTTAACTCAGCCTTATCGACGTGACAGGTTTGGCAGTCACTAATGGGTTGCGGGAAGCCGGTTAAATGTTTGCTGTGGATCATTTGTGGGAAAATATCAGGGTTACTGACTTTTTTGCTGTTATGGCAGGTGACGCAGGTTTCGATTTGATCATATCTACTGCCATGGAAAGCTAGATTACTGTGGCAACTATTACAGGTCTCTATTGTGACTAAGTTGCGGGTGTAAGCGACATTACTACCTGAAGATTGCCAGTCATAATGCTGATTGGTTATAGGTAAGGGCGTGTTATCGGCAAGTTTATCGCCGCCAATTTTGACCACCATTCTTTGGGTCGCTTCGGGCATAAACGTCACTCCATTCATGCCATTAAATGCGGTGCTGAAGATGTAACTGTAGTGACCGTTTTTATGATCTGTGAGACTGCCAGGGCAAGTTGCCGCGCAGGTTTCAGCGGTAAAGTGCTGCCATTCACTGCTATTCCCCGCGCCTGTATAACCTTGGGGGAGAAGCTGCGCAGCAATAAATGTCGCCGATGGGATACCAATCACGGCTTCATCATCTTGATTGCTTACTTGAAAATCCACTTGAGCAATGCCATCTGTCATCGCGACTTTATCGACCATGATGTTAAGGCTAGTTATCGTTAATGCAGGCGGTTTCGCAGGCTCACCGGGTTTACCATCTTGGCCGTTATCACCGCCACAGGCGCTTAATAGCGAGACTAAGGCCAGTATAAGACTGAATTGAGTGCGAATTTTTGCAAACTTGTTCATATTTCTATCCTTGGAATGCGCTGTCAGTGCCTAAGTTACATTTGGTAGCTTAAGGTCAAGCCTAAATAGTGAGCGTTGTAGTCGTGGCCCATATCACCAAAACTGAGTACGTTGGGAATCGTGTCCCAGCTTGTGCCTTGGTTTTGCCAGTTAGCATCTTGATATTTTTCGAATAACCAATCGACGCGCAGCGACATACTGTCGGCAAACTTATATTTGGCATAGGCATTAAGATTGTGTTTGCGGGCGTAAAAATCGCCATAGGGACTGGTGATGCCGTAGGTCACTTCTGTATCACTCTGTCCGTCGGAATAGCTGTAATCCAAACCAATATCGAGGTGATGATCGAACAGGTTTTGATAACTTAGCCCTGCACCAATCAAGGTCGATTTTTCCTCGGCAGTGCTGTACCAGTCGGGTGTCGAGAAGGAATTACTGCCCGCTTGGTCTGAATCGCGCCAATCTTGGCTAACAAAGGCACTGAAATGAAGATCGTCACTCAGCGCATATTGGGCCGATACGTCATAACCTAGGTAGGACACTTGAGTAAGACCCACTTGGGTGTGGTGATAATCGTCATCGACACTGTGCAAGCTGGCGCCCAGCGAGAGGCCGATATCAGTTTGATAATCAGTGTGTAAGGTGACTTTTTGTCTTTTTCTGTCGGCAAGGTAGGATTTACGTAGCCAAGGATTACTTGAACTTTGAGTGGTTGCGACGGGATGATATTCACTGCCATCTCGCTCTAGTGCTTCTCCTTTCAACCAAGCTGACCATGTGGGTGAATAGCGATAACTTAGTTTAGCAAACACGCCGGATTCATCGATGGATTGGCGGTCGAGTTCAGTGTAATCGTTTTCGTTACGGCTATAGCCCGCTTCGGCATAAGCCGCTGAGGTAAAACGGTATTTGCCTTTAAGTTCGAGTTTTTTGGTGCGCTTATCATAAAGGCTATTTTGGGCTGTGCCTTGATTAATACTGTCGGTGATGATCTGCGGAAAGTCTAATTGAGCCGTTTTGTTATCTCTGTCTTGATAGTTGTAACTTGCCTGCATGCTTAAATCTTGGCTGATCCGTCCTGAATATTTAAGGTCCATCTCTACAATATCAACTTGGCCATTTAAGGTATCCGCAGGCAGGACGGGCGATGGGCCATTGATGGTGGCAGGAATAAAGGTGTCATCTTGGGTCATGCGGCTAAAGCCTGCGTGCATCAATACATTTTGACCATTTGCCCCCCCTGAGGCTTCTGCGGCAACTTTGTAGGCTTTATTGTCGGGGTCGACCTCATTCTGGCCTAAGTATGCTGCGCCAAAGGTGGGTGTGTAGGCTGATTGCCACAGCATGGCTTGGTGATCATTTTTATATTGGCTGATTTGGCTATTGATGCCAGCTTGCCAGCCTGAACCGTTAAAATAAACTCTCGCATCGACTTCATCAGTACTGTCATCAATCGGTTGGGCTAGCATAACGCTATTGGTGAGTATATTGGCACTGGTCTTTTTTGCGCCACTGCGGTCTTCGTGCTGATAGTTTAGCGAGGCTTTGTAGTGACTGTTATTGTCGCCTTCAGGTGATATTCTGCCAGCGTAGTAACCACCGATACTAAAGCGATCACGTTGAATACTTAAATCTTGGCTAACAAGGCTGCTCTGTAACATAGGCATAGATTGCGTTGTGCCGCCTGTTATCCAGTTATCGGGCAATAACATTTTATCTTGCACTGAGATATAGGGGTTTTTGAGTTGATTATGGTTATAGTTTGCTAAGCCTCTATAACCCAAGTTGATTTGATAGTTTCCCGGCTTTCCGGTTGTGAGCATGGCTGAGCCCGCATCAAAACCTAACTTATCCGCGACCAGCTCGGTTTGATAACCCGACGGTGTTTTGTACACCATATCCGCACCGACGGCGCCAACGAGACCATCATTATCTGTCCCTGTGCGGTTACCGAAACGGCTGTCCTCACTATCGTTGTAAGCGAGGCTGGCACTGATATTGCCAATATGACCTGTCGTAGGTTGGCATTGCTTACAGCTCCATGCCTCTGTCTTTATGCTACTTCGATTCGCTTCTTGCAGCTCATAACCTTCGGCGTGTGCTTGAGTCAAAACACCGCTTATCGCCCAAGCCAGCAAAGTGAGGGAGAAATAAGCGCTAGGGTGAGACATTTTAGCTGTTCGCATGATCATTCCCTTGTTATCTCTGCAGTAATTTGCCAGAAGGATGGTTAGAGCCATGCACTTGTCCGTGACAATTCATACAGGAATTACCAGAAGTGAAGGCATTGGTTTGATTGCCAAAATAGGCATTACTGCTATGGCCATCCGAAGCGTGGCACTGCTGACACAGTTGTGGCGGTTTGCTGATCAGCATGGCTTCGTTCACGCTGCCGTGGGGATTATGGCAATTAGCGCAGTTGTCGGTGACGGGGGCATGTTCCCACAGTTTAGGGCCGCGTTTTTCGGCATGACAGCTATAGCAATTTTCATTAACACTCATTTGCTTCAAGCTTGAATCGTTTAAACTGCCGTGGGGATTATGGCAGTCACTGCACACCATTTGTTGCCACTGTAATGGATGCGCCGAGCGCTTGTGCATATCGGCTTTTTGTTGGGTATGGCACTGGGTACAAATGGTGACTTCATTGGCTTTATCGCTGATAGGATCTTTTGCGGTATGCACTTGATGGCAGCTGCTACAGGCGACATCGGCGTTATCGTGGTGATTGCCTTTCCATGCGGTACGTTGACTGTCATTGTGGCAACTCATACAGACACTGTTTTGCTTTTGCGCGGGAACAGGGGAGTTTGCGCCAAAGGTGATCATCGGCTCTTTGCCACCTTTATTATGATTCCCTAACGGGCCGTGGCAGGCTTCGCACTGCAAATCGGCCATGGGTGAATCTTTCACATTGGGGTTGCCATGAACCCCCTCAAATATCGCCATCACCACGGCACTTTTTTTGTGGCACATCAGGCAAGTATCAGCGCCTTTAGCGGAATACTTACCTTCGGCGAATTTTTTGTCTAATGTCGCAACAACTTCTTCTGGTTTTTTGTCATCCCAAGGGATCGCAGAGGCCGAAACGCTCGCGATTGATAACAAAATACATAGCATAGCCTTAGCTATGCTTCTGAACTTTAGCCCTATTTCCATGGTTATGTTTTCCCGAGTGCATTTATATTTGTTATTTTTACGCTTTCGACATTGCTAATTTAGCTTATTGAGCCTGGTTAATATTAGAACAAGTGTGTGACACGTGCTTAACATTGCGTGGTCTTTTCACTGTAAAGAGGGATGATTTTACAGGCGATATAGATTAAGTGTGATTTTGATCACACTTGCTTCGGGTGGGATTTGTTTACAGCGTTTTGACTTCTGTGCATCGCTTGATAGTCACTAATGCTAAGGTGCGGATTTTTATTTTCGGTTGGTCGTTTATTCATTGGAATTTTTATCACATAATACCCAACACAATTGAAAACTATTATCGTTACCAATCAAAAATCTTGATCTAGGTAAAGTTATTAGTGTCATCGCTCGGTTACAATGGGCGCAGTTTTTCGAGCTGAACCTGTTGCAAGGTGGAATACGTAATGAAGTTAAGCGAACTCAGTCCCGGCGATCGCGGTCTTATTTCTGAAGTGGGGCGTTTGGCGCTGCCACAAACCGTGAAGCGCAAGTTGTTGTCCATGGGGATCACGCCAAATACGCGTTTTTTATTGATCCGATACGCACCTATGGGCTCTGGTCTCGAACTGGATATTCGTGGTAGTAAACTTTGTATGCGCAGAGATTTGGCAGACATCATTGAGGTGGAAAAGACGAATGGCTAAGCAGTTTCATTGCGTCACAGTAGGAAACCCTAACGCGGGTAAATCTACACTCTTTAACGCGCTAACAGGCGCAAATCAACAAGTGGGTAACTGGTCTGGTGTTACGGTCGAAAAAAAGACTGGTCATTTCACCTTAAACGGTGCTGACGTCTATCTGACAGACTTACCGGGTATTTACGACCTTCTCCCTGCGGGCAATAGTTGCGATTGTTCACTTGATGAGCAAATTGCGCAGCAATATCTTGCTGAGCAACGTGTCGATGGCATTATCAATTTAGTCGATGCCACTAATATCGAACGTCACTTATATCTCACAGCCCAATTACGTGAACTCGCTATCCCTATGGTAGTGGTGCTGAATAAAATTGATTCGGCTGTCAAACGTGGGATTAAAGTCGATTTAAAGAAAATGAGCCAAGAGCTGGGTTGCCCTGTGATTGGCGTGTGTTCGCGAGATCCTGCCGATGTCGCTAAAGTGCAGGCACAGGTACTCGATTTACTTCAAGGCCGAGTCTCAGAAGCCCCATTAGTGCTTCATTATGATGAACAAATTGAAGCGGGCGTGCAGTTACTCTGCAGCAAAGATGCCCAATTAAGTCGCGGCCGCGCTTTGGCTATGCTAGGTAATGGTTCGGGTTGTGGTAGCTGTAAAAATGCTGAACTGCAGGATGAAGTGAATTCCTGTACTCAGATTATCGCTCAGCAAGGCCATGATATTGAAGTGATGGTGGCGACCACGCGCTTTAATTTCGTTGAACAAGTTTTTCAAGGTTCAGTGAAAGAGTCAGGGTTCCTCACCCTCAGTGACAAATTAGATAAACTCGTCTTACATCCTGTGCTTGGCATTCCTGTGTTCTTGTTTGTGATGTATTTGATGTTTATGTTCAGCATTAATATTGGCAGTGCTTTTATTGATTTCTTTGATGTTTTTGCTGGCGCATTGTTTGTCGATCACTTCGGTTCATTCTTGACGAGCATGGGCTCTCCGGCTTGGTTGGTCACTATCTTAGCGGGAGGTGTCGGCCAAGGCATTCAAACCGTATCAACCTTTATTCCTGTTATAGCGGCGCTTTTCCTCGGTTTGTCGATCCTCGAAAGTTCTGGCTACATGGCACGTGCTGCATTTGTGGTTGACGGTTTAATGCGTCGTATTGGCCTGCCTGGTAAAGCATTCGTTCCTATGATTGTCGGTTTTGGTTGTTCAGTGCCTGCAATTATGGCGACGCGAACCTTAGGCAGTGAGCGTGAGCGTATTGTGACAGGGATGATGGCGCCATTTATGTCCTGTGGTGCACGTCTTCCTGTTTATGCACTATTTGCGGCGGCTTTCTTCCCTGATTCAGGTCAGAATTTAGTCTTCTTGCTGTATATTATTGGTATCTTTGCCGCTATCGGTACGGGTTTATTACTCAGAAGCACTTTATTACCCGGCAGCAGTAGTGCAGTGGTGATGGAGCTACCAAGTTATGAACTACCTAAGCTGAAAGCTGTTATGGTTCGTACAGGTAAACGCACTAAGAGTTTTATTTTAGGCGCTGGTAAAACGATTGTGTTGGTCGTGACCTTATTGAACTTCATTAATGCTATTGGTGTTGATGGCACATTTGGCCATGAAGACAGCCAAGCATCTTTGCTGAGTGTCGCGAGCCAAAAAATCACGCCTATCTTCTCGCCTATGGGCATAGAGCAGGATAACTGGCCTGCAACCGTCGGTATTATCACGGGTATTTTCGCTAAAGAAGCGGTTGTTGGTACCTTAAACAGTCTATACAGCAGCGCGGCACCGACAGATGAAGAGCTTGCACCATTGAGCGAAAGCTTTAATGCGGCTCTAGCGACGATTCCTGCAAACTTGTTCGGAATCGATCTGGAAGATCCGCTGAAGTTGTCGGTTGGTGATTTGACTAATAAAGAAGCGATAGCAGAAGAGCAAGGCGTCGCGACATCGACCTTCGGTGCTCTGCAAGCTGGTTTCAGTGGTAAAATTGCGGCGTTCTCTTACTTGCTGTTTATCTTGCTGTATACCCCTTGTGTTGCGGCGATGGGCGCTTTAGTGCATGAGTTTGGTTCCCGTTGGGCGACATTTGCAGCAACGTGGACTTTCTCTCTGGCCTATGGCTCAGCGACGGTAGTCTATCAAGCGGCAACTTTTACGCAGCATCCTGTGCAATCGAGTCTGTGGATCGGTTTCTTCCTCTTTGCGTTAGTGGTCTTTTATCAATGGCTGAAACGTAAGGGCAGAAGAAGCCAGCAGATTATTCCTGGGATCCGCATCATTACCGAGTAAGATTTACTGAGTCAGCATGACTGAGTAATAAATGTCAGCTTAGTTAGGTCAAAGATAAAAGCAGCTTTCATGGCTGCTTTTATTGCTTTACTATCGCGGCTATAACCCAGCCGGTCAAAAACCATAGTTTTTAGCACTAGGCATTGTAACTAGTAGTGATCTGTAGGATCATGCTGGTTTTCTTAAAATTGCCATTGTTCGCAAAGAGGAATTCCATGAGTCATGTGGACACTGAAGTACGTCCGAGTAACTTTATTCGTAATATCATAGATGAAGATTTACAAAGCGGTAAGCACACGAGTGTACAGACTCGTTTCCCGCCGGAACCGAATGGCTATCTTCATATTGGTCATGCTAAATCTATCTGCTTAAATTTTGGGATAGCGCGAGACTATAACGGTCTGTGTAATTTACGTTTTGACGATACTAATCCTGAAAAAGAAGACATTGATTATGTAAATTCTATTCAGGCGGATGTGCGTTGGCTTGGATTCCAGTGGGATGGCGACGTGCGCTATTCATCAAACTATTTTGATCAGTTACATCAATATGCGGTTGAACTGATCAATAAAGGTTTGGCTTATGTGTGTTTCTTAAATGCTGATGAAACCCGCGAATACCGTGGCACGTTAAAAGAGCCAGGTAAAAACAGTCCTTTCCGCGACACATCAGTCGAAGAGAACCTCGCCTTATTCGCTAAGATGCGCGACGGTGGTTTTAAAGAAGGTGAGTGTGCGCTGCGTGCCAAAATTGATATGGCATCGCCATTCATGTGCATGCGCGATCCTATCATCTACCGTATTCGTTTTGCCCATCATCATCAAACAGGTGACAAGTGGTGCATTTACCCAATGTACGACTTCACGCACTGTATTTCTGATGCGTTAGAACATATTACCCACTCTTTATGTACATTAGAGTTCCAAGACAACCGTCGTTTATACGATTGGGTGTTGGATAATTTGAACGATTTTCAAGCGCCGAATCGTACTCGTCAATACGAGTTTTCTCGCTTAAATCTCGAATATACCTTGATGTCTAAACGTAAGCTGAACGACCTTGTGACCCGTAAACTCGTGTCAGGTTGGGATGACCCACGTATGCCAACGATTGCAGGCTTACGTCGCCGTGGTTATACACCGGCGTCAATTCGCGAGTTCTGTCAACGTATCGGCGTGACTAAGCAAGAGAATATGATTGAAGTCGGCATGTTAGATGCGTGTATTCGTGAAGAATTGAACGAACATGCACCGCGTGCGATGGCCGTATTGCGTCCATTGAAAGTCATCATTGAAAACTATGCTGAAGGTGAACTTGAGTACATTCAAGCGGCCGCTCATCCAAATGATGAGAGCATGGGGACGCGTGAATTAGCCTTTGGCCGAGAAATATTGATCGATGTGGCTGACTTTAAAGAAGAAGCCAACAAACAATACAAACGCTTAGTTACAGGCAAAGAAGTGCGTTTACGTAATGCCTATGTGATTAAAGCTGAACGTTGTGACAAAGACAGCGAAGGTAATATCACGACGGTTTACTGTACTTATGATCCTGAAACTTTAGGTAAAAACCCTGCAGATGGCCGTAAAGTCAAAGGCGTGATCCATTGGGTTGAGGCATCTACTGCCAAGCCTGCTGAATTCCGTCTCTATCAGCGTTTATTTACCGATCCTAATCCTGCTGCGGCAGAGACTGTGGATGAAGTGTTGAACCCTGAATCATTGATCGTTGTACAAGGTTTTGCAGAAGCAAGCCTAGTGAATGCACCTGCGGAACAAGCCTATCAGTTTGAGCGTGAAGGCTATTTCTGTGCTGACAGCAAAGATTCGTCAGCGGATAATTTAGTGTTTAACTTAACTGTAGCGCTGCGTGATTCTTTCGAATGATTTTGCTTAAGTGGATCTGTTTGACTGAATGAGTAAAACAGATCTGCTAACTCGCTCAGAGCGTTAATTCAACTCAAAAAAGAAGGCCTTTGCGGCCTTCTTTTTTATTTTCTGCTACAAATCAATTGCGACGCAGAGCTTGAGTTGCTGTTGATTAAATTTGTGATGAATTAAAGTGGTTATTGGTACATAGGACCAAAGCCTAAGCTCCATAAAATGACACTAGTTGCCATTAGCCCCACCAAGAGTACTAAGCCTGCTGTCACCATAGAGCTGGCGTAGATAAAACCTTTCTCTTCAGGGATATTCATAATGATAGGCACCCCCGCGTACAGTAAATACACTGAGTAGGCTAAACCAATCAACCCTACTATCATGATAAACCATAGCACTGGATATAATGCGGCTAAACCGACCATAAACAACGGGGTTGCAGTGTAGGATGCGAGCTCTAATGCTTGGGTGTAAGTTGGGTTAGCATCGAAGGTTTTTGCCATCCAATAGGCTAAATAGGCAAGGGCGAATACGCCTGCGATTAGGCCTAAATACATGCCTGCGGACATAAACAGGGCACTTTGTGGTGTAAGGTAAATTGGATCGCCTGCGCCAGGATTCCAGCCAATGTAAGCCGTAGCAATATAGCTGCACACCGCCGGAATTAAGGCGATAAGAACTACATGACTTAAGCTACTTTTCAGTGCCTCATGGTTTTTTTCAATTGTTTGCCACTCTTGTTTTGGATGAGTGTATAGCCCCATTAAGTGATTCAGTATCATTATAATTATCCTTATCCTTGTTCAGCATTGATGAATGGCTCGCCAAACGTCAGACGAGCTGATAACAGCTCTACAATCGAGGTTAAAATGGTGTCCAGTCTCTTTATCCATCGATTGGTTACACATAGAGAAGTGAGAGGCTGTGTGATCAGGATCTCAGTTCTTTAGAGTGTAGATTATTTATTGAACAAAAAGTTCAGCGCGTCAAGTTTACTTAAGCCTAATGCTATAGCTTATGAGTAAATATGCGTAAAATAGCGCGATATTCAGAATGATATTGAGTGAGTCCATGCTGCAACTTCTTGCCCCCATCCACGCATTTCTTCACTGTGAAACACCGCAAACTTGGATTGATGTTGCGATAAAATCAGATTCCTTGGATGAGTTGCTGATCGACCATTGTAACTGTGAGTTAAAAGCCGCTCAGACAGCGATTTTTTTGCTACGAAAATATGCGTTAGATAAAGATAGTGGTCGAACCCTGTTGGCGTGGGCGAAACCCTATGAAGAGTTTATTTATTCGCAAGAACATGATGTGGGAAGTTTTTTAGCCCGTGATGTGAAAAAGAATGAGTTGGTAACTGACCTTATACCTAAGCCCAACTTTAAGTTTGCTGCGAATTTAGTTTCACCTTTAATCCGCTTGATTAAAGAAGAGTTTCATCATTTTGAACAAGTATTGGATTTAATGCACAAGCGCAGTATTGATTACCGCAATATTCGCGCGGGGCGTTATGCCAAGGGCATGATGAGTCATGTGACAACCCATGAGAAAGATATTTTGCGGGATAAGTTGATTGTAGGGGCATATATTGAGGCTCGCTCGTGCGAGCGCTTCGCTAAACTCGCGCCTTATTTAGATGGTGAGTTGAGTAAGTTTTATGTGTCACTGCTGCGTTCTGAAGCTCGACATTATCAAGATTATCTTGCGTTAGCTCAGTTGGTTTCACCTGAGGATATTAGCGAGCGAGTGAAGTACTTTGGCGAGTTAGAAGCGGAGTTGATTTTGGCGCAGGATGATGAGTTTCGTTTCCACAGTGGGTCGCCTCTATTAAATTAATTTGAACGGCTTTGCTTCCCCAAACGAGTAGAGTTAAGTCCATATAGTAGAAACGATTAACGGTTCGAAAAACCGTTAATCGCAGTATTTTCAAGCTATTAAAGCTAAAAATTTAAGCCATTTAAGCTTAAGTATCGCTAAATGAGGCCTACTTAAGCCAATGCCTTTAGGTCATCATCTGGTCAAAGGGTAAGGACTGTAAATTAATCCCTTCAGCGCTCACACTGAGCACACTGCCTTGTTCATACCAATCGCCAACCACTATACGCTTACAGCCATTAGCAAGTTGATGAATGGCCGGTCTGTGGGTATGACCGTGGATCATATGCTTAGTGTGTGTCTTGGCAAATAACACATCGACCGCATTGGGCTCTACATCCATGATAGTGTAGCTTTTTTGCTTATTGCTGTTCTTGCTCTTGCTGCGAATTTTATCAGCAATGCCCTGACGGGTTTTCTTGGATAAACAACCATACAGCCAACGAGACAGCGATAAACAGCGCAGTTTTCGAAAGCGTTGGTAGGCCTTATCTAAAGTACATAAGCTGTCGCCGTGCAAAATTACAGTGTCGACACCGTATAAATTGAGGCGAGTGACTTCGGGTAAAATTTGCATGCCTGCGGCGCGCGCAAATTGTTTGCCTAGCATGAAGTCACGGTTGCCATGGATAAAATACACGGGCAACTTTTGTGATACTTGCTTGAGTTTTTCGGCGATGTCGAGGGCAAAAGGTAAGGCAATATCATCACCAACCCAGACTTCAAACAAATCGCCTAGGATATAAAGGGCGTCGGCATCATCGAGTTCAGTGTCGAGAAAGCGAGTGAACGCTTGGGTGATATCAAGGCGATCTGCACTCAGGTGCAGATCGCCTATAAATAGAGTTCGCATTCGACGTATTATGCCGCGACGCTGACTTTTTCAATAACAATGGCTTCTAATGGCACATCTTGATGCATACCACGGTTACCAGTGCTAACAGCTTTAATTTTTTCGATAATGTCCATGCCTTCAACGATTTCGCCGAATACGCAGTAGCCCCAGCCCTGTGAGGTTTCTGATTTAAAATCGAGGAAAGTGTTGTCGTTCACGTTAATGAAGAACTGCGCAGTAGCTGAATGTGGATCTGAAGTACGCGCCATAGCGACAGTACCAGTACGGTTTGATAAACCGTTATTGGCTTCGTTCTTCACTGGCTCGTTACAACGCTTTTGGCTCATGTCTTCGTTGAAGCCACCACCTTGGATCATGAAACCGTCAATCACACGGTGGAAGATAGTGCCGTCGAAGAAACCTTCGTCAACATATTTCATGAAGTTTGCTACTGTTAACGGTGCTTTTTCAGCGTTCAGTTGCAGTTTAATGTCGCCCAAATTAGTGTGTAATGTGATCATGTTTTCATACTCAGTGTAAATAGTGGCGCGATTCTAACTTATCTCGGATTGCGCGCAAAGTGCAGTATTCAAAACCTGTCAGGCCGTGATAGACTGACTCCTTGATTTTACACCTGAATGTATCATTGAAGAGAATATCGATGTTGAAGATTTACAACAGTATTACCCGCCAAAAACAGGAATTTAAGCCAATTAATCCCGGGAAAATTGGGATGTACGTGTGTGGTGTGACCATATACGATCTCTGTCATATTGGTCATGGCCGTACTTTTGTTTCTTTCGACATGATAGTGCGCTACCTGCGTTACGCGGGTTATGAAGTGAATTTTCAGCGCAATATTACTGATGTTGATGACAAAATCATCAAGCGCGCTAACGAGAATAACGAAAGCTGTGAAGCCTTAACCGAGCGTCTTATTGGTGAAATGCACCAAGACTTCGATGCCTTAAATATGTTGCGCCCCGATTTTGAACCGCGCGCGACCCTTCACATTGCTGAAATCATCGACATGGTTGAGTTATTACTCGCCCGTGGTCATGCCTATGTGGCGAGCGATGGTGATGTGCTTTTCAGCGTGGCCTCATATCCTGATTATGGCCGTTTATCGGGCCAGAATTTAGATCAACTGCAAGCTGGTGCTCGGGTTGAAGTGGACGAAACCAAGCAAAATCCAATGGATTTTGTGTTGTGGAAAATGTCTAAACCTGGCGAACCAACGTGGGAATCTCCATGGGGACCGGGTCGTCCTGGCTGGCATATCGAATGTTCGGCCATGAACAGCAAACATTTAGGTTTGCATTTTGATATCCATGGCGGCGGCTCTGACTTACAGTTCCCACATCATGAGAATGAAATCGCCCAGTCTTGCTGTGCCCATGACACACCATACGTCAACTATTGGATGCACACTGGCATGGTGATGGTTGACCGTGAAAAGATGTCTAAGTCCTTAGGCAACTTCTTCACTATTCGCGATGTACTTGGTCACTATGATGCTGAAACTGTGCGTTATTTCTTATTATCTGGTCATTATCGTAGCCAACTGAACTATTCAGAAGATAACTTGAAACAAGCTCGCTCAGCCTTAGAGCGTTTGTATACCGCGATTAAAGATGTCGACTTAACTGTCGTTGCAGCGCCTGCAGAAGAGTTTATTGCTAAGTTTAAAGCGGCGATGGATGATGACTTTAATACACCTGAAGCCTATTCCGTTCTATTTGATATGGTGCGTGAAATCAATCGTTTAAAACTGACCGATATGGCACAGGCATCGGCATTAGCGGTCACCTTGAAGCAATTAGCGGATGTGTTAGGTCTATTAAGCCAAGAGCCAGAGGCCTTCTTTCAAGGCGGCGGTAGTGACGATGAAGTGGCCGAAATCGAAGCCTTAATCGTTGAGCGTAACCGTGCTCGTACCGAAAAGGATTGGGCTGCTGCGGATGTGGCGCGTAATCGTTTAGATATTTTGGGCGTTGTGCTTGAAGATGGTCCAAGTGGCACCAC
This sequence comes from Shewanella sp. NKUCC06_TVS, assembly GCF_019345515.1. Classification (NCBI taxonomy): domain Bacteria; kingdom Pseudomonadati; phylum Pseudomonadota; class Gammaproteobacteria; order Alteromonadales; family Shewanellaceae; genus Shewanella; species Shewanella sp. NKUCC06_TVS. The sequence continues at coordinate 488,601 of NZ_JAHKQX010000001.1, forward strand.
TTGGCGTAAGAAATAAGCTTATTCGCTATATTTTTAATTCAAGAAAATCTTCAGTAAATAAAAACCTGCATCATGCAGGTTTTTTTATGCTTGCTGGAACCTGGAACCTGGAACCTGGAACCTGGAACCTGGAACCTGGAACCTGGAACCTAGAACCTAGAACCTAGAACCTAGAACCTAGTCATGATACTGCTCGGCGGCATATAAGGTGTTTTCTAATAGGCTTGCAATCGTCATCGGGCCAACACCGCCGGGGACTGGAGTGATAAAGCTGGCATTTTGCGCAGCAATGTCATATTGCACATCGCCGACTAAGGTGCCGTTATCTAAACGGTTAATTCCCACATCTATTACAATCGCGCCGGGCTTGATCCACTCGCCAGGAATAAAGCCAGGTTTACCCACAGCAACGACTACGAGATCTGCCTGACGGATTTTTTGCTCGAGATTCTTAGTGAAGCGGTGGCAAGTAGTGGTGGTGCAGCCAGCCAGCAGCAACTCTAAGGTCATTGGGCGGCCGACAATATTCGATGCGCCAACCACAACAGCATCTAAACCATAGGTATCAACGCCGGTGGATTTGATGAGTGTCATTATGCCCATTGGGGTGCAAGAGCGCAGCACCGGAATACGCTGGGCTAAACGGCCGACGTTGTACGGGTGAAATCCATCGACGTCTTTATCTGGGCGGATACGCTCGATGACTTTTGAGTCTTCGATATGTGCGGGTAATGGCAGTTGCACTAAGATGCCATCAATTGTCGGATCATCATTAAGACTATCAATCAGGTTGAGTAATTCATCTTCAGTGCAGTTTGTTTCTAAATCGTATGAACGAGAAATAAATCCAACTTCTTCACAAGCCTTACGTTTACTGCCAACATAAACTTGTGATGCCGGATCGGCTCCCACTAATATTACGGCTAAACCCGGTACGCGTTGTCCAGCCTCTTTGCGGGCGGTGACTTTTTCGCTGAGCTTAGTGCGGATGGATTGAGCAATCGCCTTGCCGTCGATTATTTGGGCTGTCATGGGTGTAGGATATCCTTTATATGGGCGATGGTGAAAACAGTAGTTAACACAGAGATTGGCAATCGTGGCTATTTTAACAGGGCACAGCTACTGTGTCATGGTTAAAGCCGTTGCCAAGTGGATAAAAAAAACCAGATTAGCCTGATAATTCAGCACCTAGAGTCGAACGATAAAAAAATCGTTGACGGGTGTAAAGTGAGGGGATAAGATGCGCTCCGTTCTCAGGCAGATGTGTTCATCTTGCGCTGAAACTGTCATGTAAGACCTTAGGTAATTAGCGCAGTCCGGTAGTGCATCCAGATTTTGGATGAGAGTGGACCAGAGGAAACCCTCTGAGTTGATATCAAGTAAAATGTAAGACCTTCGGTGATTAGCGCAGTCCGGTAGCGCATCTGGTTTGGGACCAGAGGGTCAGAGGTTCGAATCCTCTATCACCGACCACTTTATTATCGTTTGCTTCAATGAATTCAAAGATAATTTGAACTCAAATAGGCGAGTGATAGGGTTAGCATAAATGCTTTCCAAATCGGTTAGGATACAGAAAATTCTGTAAACCATGCGCCCGTAGCTCAGTTGGATAGAGCACCCGCCTTCTAAGCGGGTGGTCGCAGGTTCGAATCCTGCCGGGCGTACCAGTTTCAGTGGTGATTGTAGCTCAGTTGGTAGAGTCCCGGATTGTGATTCCGGTTGTCGTGGGTTCGAGCCCCATCAGTCACCCCATTTTTAGTACTTTGAGTACAAATTAAAAAAAGCGACCTTGTGTCGCTTTTTTTATACCCCAGATTCGGCTGTTGAGGCTCGACTCTGCAGAAAACGGTGGCTATAATGTCGCGTCTTGATAGATATCAACTATGAGCGACCTGTGCCTAAAGCCAGTTGTGGTGGGCATTGTAGTCAAATTTAATGATCAAGAAACGAATACCTGAATAGTTGATGAATCGGCTATTACAAAGGACGTTAGACAAATTTCGAGGTAAAACAATGCAAGTTTCTGTTGAAGCAACCCAAGGCCTAGAGCGTCGCCTGACCATTTCTGTTCCTGCTGAACAAATTGAAAAGCTGGTTAAAGACAGTTTACAACGTGAAGCTAAGCGTGCTCGTATCCCAGGTTTCCGTCCTGGTAAAGTGCCTGTTACTGTTATAAACAAACGTTATGGCGCAGCGATTCGTCAAGACATCATGGGTGAAGTGATGCAACGTAACTTCATCGAAGCAATTATTGCTGAGAAGTTAAACCCAGCGGGTGCACCGACTTTTGTTCCTGGTTCTACTGATGGCGAAAAATTCGAATTTATCGCTACCTTTGAAATCTATCCAGAAGTTGAGCTGAAAGGCTTAGATGCCATCGAAGTAGAACAGCCAAAAGCTGAAGTGACTGACGCTGACGTTGACACTATGATTGAAACCTTACGTAAACAACACGCGACTTTCGCTGCTGTTGAGCGTGAAGCTGCTGATGGCGACAAAGTGAAAATGAACTTTGTTGGCTCAGTTGACGGTGAAGAGTTTGAAGGCGGCAAAGCTGATGATTTCGAACTGCAACTAGGTAGCGGCCGTATGATCCCTGGTTTTGAAGCGGGTATCTTAGGTCACAAAGCGGGTGAAGAATTTGTTATCGACGTGAACTTCCCTGAAGAATATCACGCTGAAAACCTGAAAGGTAAAGCGGCTAAGTTCGCGATTACGCTGACAGAAGTGCAAGCGGCTAACCTGCCAGAAGTAAACGATGAGTTTGCTGCTCTGTTTGGTATCAGCGAAGGTGGCTTAGAAGCCCTTAAAACTGAAATCCGTAAAAACATGAACCGTGAACTTGAGCAAGCGTTAAAAGCTAACGTGAAAGAGCAAGTGATCAATGGTCTGTTAGCTAACAACGATATCACTTTGCCAAAAGCATTGATCGATGGCGAAGTTAACGTTCTGCGTCAACAAGCCATGCAACGTTTTGGCGGCCAATCGGCTAACATGCCAGAACTGCCAGCTGAATTGTTCACTGAACAAGCTGCACGTCGTGTTAAAATCGGTCTGTTATTAGGCGAAGTCATCAAGACTAACGAACTGAAAGCGGAAGATGAACGCGTACAAGGCTTGATCGCTTCTATGGCTTCTGCCTACGAAGATCCAAGTGAAGTTGTTGCTTATTACAACAGCAACAAAGAGCTGATGCAAAACATGCGCAACGTTGCTTTAGAAGAGCAAGCGGTTGAAGCACTGTTGAAATCTGCCAAAGTGACCGAAAAACAAGTCGCTTTTGAAGAATTTATGAACAAGGCTACCGGTCGCGCATAAGCTAAGCTTGACTTGATTAGCTGTTCGCCATTTATAATGGCTCGTATGAGGCTCCTCATGCGAGCCATTTTTATTTAGGGAAGTGAATAATGCATAATGCGTCAGACATACAAAGTGCTTTAGTGCCTATGGTGATCGAACAGACTGCTAAGGGTGAACGCTCATACGATATTTATTCTCGTTTGTTGAAAGAGCGGATTATCTTTTTGGTAGGTCAAGTTGAAGAACACATGGCAAACCTTATCGTGGCGCAATTATTATTCTTAGAATCAGAAAGCCCAGATAAAGATATCTTTTTATACATTAACTCCCCTGGTGGTTCTGTCACTGCAGGCATGGCGATTTATGATACCATGCAGTTTATCAAACCGAATGTTAGCACTGTCTGTATCGGCCAAGCCGCCAGTATGGGCGCTTTCTTGTTAGCCGGCGGTGAGAAGGGTAAGCGTCACTGTTTACCAAACTCTCGCGTGATGATCCATCAACCGCTGGGTGGTTTCCAAGGTCAAGCATCAGATATTGCTATTCATGCCAAAGAAATCTTAGGCATTAAAAATAAGCTTAACCTAATGCTCGCTGAACACACAGGTCAACCGCTCGAAGTGATTGAACGCGATACCGATCGTGACAACTTCATGAGTGCAACTCAAGCCGTCGAATATGGCTTAGTTGACTCTGTGATGACGAAACGCGGCTGATTTTTGCTTTTGACTGAGCTATGCTTTGTAAAAGTTAAGCAAATTTAAGACAGGCAGTAGAGCAGACTGCAAATGAGGTAATTAATGGGCGACAACAAAAATAATGGTGACAGCGGTAAATTGCTGTACTGCTCTTTTTGCGGAAAGAGCCAGCATGAAGTCAGAAAACTCATTGCTGGCCCATCAGTGTATGTATGCGACGAATGTGTTGAGTTATGTAACGACATCATTCGTGAAGAGATTAAAGAAATCTCTCCAAAGCGTGATAGCGATAAATTACCGACACCACATGAGTTGCGTGCACATTTAGACGATTATGTTATTGGCCAAGACAGAGCGAAAAAAGTGCTTTCTGTGGCAGTGTATAACCACTATAAGCGTTTAAAAAATGCATCGCCTAAAGATGGTATCGAGCTGGGCAAGAGTAATATTTTGCTTATCGGTCCAACGGGTAGCGGTAAAACCCTACTGGCTGAAACCCTTGCGCGCTCACTCAATGTGCCTTTCACTATGGCAGATGCTACTACGCTGACTGAAGCGGGTTATGTGGGTGAAGACGTTGAAAACATCATTCAAAAGTTGCTGCAAAAGTGCGACTACGATGTTGAGAAGGCGCAGCGTGGTATCGTTTATATCGATGAAATCGATAAAATTAGTCGTAAGTCAGACAATCCATCAATCACCCGTGACGTATCGGGTGAGGGTGTACAGCAAGCGCTGCTTAAGCTGATTGAAGGTACTGTTGCCGCGGTTCCACCACAAGGTGGCCGTAAGCATCCACAGCAAGAATTCTTACAAGTCGATACTTCTAAGATCCTGTTTATCTGTGGTGGTGCATTTGCAGGGCTTGAGAAAGTGATTGAGCAACGTGCGCACGTTGGCTCGGGTATCGGTTTTGGTGCACAGGTGAAAGGCGAGAAAGAGAAGGCGACGATCTCTGAAACGTTATCACAAGTAGAACCTGGCGATTTAGTCAAATACGGTTTAATCCCTGAGTTTATTGGTCGTCTACCAGTGGTTGCGACTCTGACTGAGCTGGATGAAGAAGCTTTAGTACAAATTCTATCTCAACCTAAAAATGCCCTAACTAAGCAATACAGTGCGTTATTTGAGATGGAAGGGGTAGAGCTTGAGTTCCGCGAAGATGCGCTTAAAGCGATTGCTCACAAAGCCATGTCTCGCAAGACAGGTGCCCGTGGTCTACGCTCCATCGTTGAAAGTATTCTGCTGGATACTATGTACGATATCCCATCCGTTGACGGTGTGGTGAAGGCCGTTGTGGATGAATCAGTCGTGAAAGGGGAATCTGCCCCAATCTTGATTTACGAGCACAATGAGGCCCAAGTGGCATCAGGCGAACAATAATTGTACTGATCGCTAATAAACTGAAAAACAAGGAGTCCAATGGACTCCTTTTTTCGTATTAGCCATTGAAACTCCATAAAGCGTCCCAATATACTCCAGTATTAATCCATTTCACCAAAACGGAATCGAACTATGACCCAAGAGCGTGAAGCGCATATCGAACTCCCCGTGCTGCCACTGCGAGATGTGGTGGTCTATCCCCATATGGTAATTCCGTTATTTGTCGGACGAGAAAAATCTATTCGATGTCTCGAAACGGCAATGGCGCAGGATAAGCAAATTATTTTAGTGGCGCAGCGTGATGCCGAGCTCGATGAACCATCAAAAGATGACATCTTCGAAGTGGGTACGGTTGCCTCTATTTTACAGTTACTTAAGCTGCCAGACGGTACAGTCAAAGTGCTGGTTGAAGGTGGTCGTCGCGCCCGTATTACCCGTTATACCCAAGAAACAGAATTTTTTGTTGCTAAGGCTGAGTATCTGGAATCAGAACCGCTGGAAGACAAAGAAGAAGAAGTGTTAGTGCGCAGTGCTATTGGTCAGTTTGAAGGTTATATCAAGCTGAACAAAAAGATCCCGCCAGAAGTCTTGACCTCTTTATCGGGTATCGATGAAGCGGCGCGTCTGGCCGATACTATGGCCGCACACATGCCACTTAAGCTTGAAGATAAGCAATCTGTGCTTGAGATGGTCAACGTCGGCGAACGTCTGGAATATCTAATGGCGATGATGGAATCGGAGATCGACCTATTACAGGTTGAGAAACGTATCCGGACTCGCGTTAAAAAACAGATGGAAAAGAGTCAGCGTGAGTACTATCTGAACGAACAGATGAAAGCCATCCAGAAAGAACTGGGTGACTTAGATGAAGGCCATGACGAATTTGAAGCCTTAAATCGTAAGATTGAAGAGGCTAATATGCCCGCTGAGGCGAAAGAGAAAGCCCTCGCCGAGCTTAACAAGTTACGCATGATGTCACCAATGTCGGCTGAAGCGACGGTGGTTCGCAGTTATGTCGATTGGATGACGGCTGTGCCTTGGAGCCAACGCTCTAAAATCAAACGTGATTTAGCCAAAGCCCAAGAAGTACTCGATACCGATCATTTTGGTCTTGAAAAAGTCAAAGAACGTATCTTGGAATATTTGGCAGTCCAAAGCCGAGTGCGTCAGCTTAAAGGGCCAATCCTGTGTTTAGTGGGGCCACCAGGTGTGGGTAAAACCTCGCTAGGTCAATCGATCGCTAAGGCGACCGGTCGTAAGTATGTGCGTGTTGCCCTCGGTGGCGTGCGTGATGAAGCGGAAATCCGTGGTCACCGCCGTACTTACATTGGGTCTATGCCGGGTAAAGTCATTCAAAAGATGGCTAAAGTCGGCGTGAAAAACCCGTTATTCTTGCTCGATGAAATCGACAAGATGAGTTCTGATATGCGCGGAGATCCGGCTTCTGCTTTATTAGAAGTGTTAGATCCTGAGCAAAATGCGACCTTTAACGATCATTACCTCGAAGTCGATTACGACCTATCCGATGTGATGTTTGTTGCAACGTCAAACTCCATGGATATTCCTGGGCCACTACTTGACCGTATGGAAGTCATTCGTTTATCGGGTTACACCGAAGACGAGAAGCTGAATATTGCTAAGCAACATTTGCTGAATAAGCAAATCGAGCGCAATGGTTTAAAAGCCACTGAAATTAAAGTCGATGATAGTGCTATCGTTGGCATTATCCGTTATTACACCCGTGAAGCGGGTGTGCGTTCACTCGAGCGTGAATTGTCTAAGATTTGCCGTAAAGTCGTGAAAATGATTTTGCTCGATAAGTCGGTCAAGTCTGTGACTGTTAACCAAGAGAATCTCAAGTCTTTCCTTGGCGTGCAGCGCTTTGATTACGGCAAAGCCGAGTCTAAGAACCAAATCGGTCAAGTGACTGGCTTAGCTTGGACTCAAGTGGGCGGTGACTTACTGACGATTGAAGCAACCTCAGTACCAGGTAAAGGGAAGTTAACCTATACTGGTTCTCTTGGTGACGTGATGCAAGAGTCGATTCAAGCAGCGATGACAGTTGTTCGCGCCCGTGCGGAACAATTAGGTATCAATGCGGATTTCTACGAGAAGCGTGATATCCACGTGCATGTGCCAGAAGGTGCGACACCCAAAGATGGTCCATCTGCTGGTGCGGCTATGTGTACCGCGTTAGTATCCAGCTTAACGGGTAACCCAGTGCGTGCCGATGTGGCCATGACTGGTGAAATAACCTTACGTGGTGAAGTGTTACCTATCGGTGGTTTGAAAGAAAAACTGCTAGCAGCTCACCGCGGCGGCATAAAATTGGTGCTTATTCCAAAAGAAAATGAGCGCGATTTGGAAGAAATTCCTGCCAATGTGATTGCCGATTTAGAAATTCGTCCCGTGCGTTGGGTCGATGAAGTGTTAAAACTGGCCCTAGAAAGACCAGTTGAAGGCTTCGAAGTGGTTAAAAACTTGGCATAACGCAAGAAATTGCGCTATCACGTTAAAAAAAATGAAAAAAGGGGCTTAACAAAGCGCAGACCTGTGGTAGCCTAGGTCTGTGGAGAGCCAGCTGCTCCAAGCCCTTGGCGCAACTGGCTTTGAGCTGTATCCAGTTTTAATTCTTTGGTTTTCGAACTCAGCTTGAACTTTGAATTCAAGCTTGTTATAAAAGCCTCCGCAGACCGCTCTAGAGACGGATTTGGTTGCGGCGCAAAAAAATTACATTCAAGGGGATGACATGAACAAATCTGAACTAATCGAGAAAATCGCATCTGGTGCTGACATTTCTAAAGCCGCTGCTGGCCGAGCACTGGATTCTTTTATCGCTGCTGTGACCGAAGGTCTGAAAGAAGGTGATAAAATTTCTCTTGTTGGTTTTGGTACTTTTGAAGTGCGTGAACGCGCTGAGCGTACTGGTCGCAACCCACAAACGGGTGAAGAAATCAAAATCGCAGCAGCTAAAATTCCTGCATTCAAAGCTGGTAAAGCACTGAAAGACGCTGTTAATTAATCATTAATATCGTAGCCTTTGTAAGGCGTTCGTAATGACAAGCACTGTTTATCAGTGCTTTTTACGAATTGAAAGTAATGGAATATGAAGCTTAATTTCTACCATTACTCGGGGTTTTAGAATTTACCAGTGGTAGCGTCTGAATATTCCCCATAAATTACAGAAAGGCGCATCTCAACCTGATGCGCCTTTTTATTTTGTTAATCGCAACAAGCGAGAAATCTGATGTTAGAAAAGATCCGCGATGGTTCGCAAGGCGTGATTGCTAAAGGCATTCTCGTACTTGTGATTTTATCTTTTGCATTTGCAGGAGTCAGTAGTTACTTAGGTTCAACAACTGATGTGCCTGCGGCAGAAGTGAACGGTGACAAGATCACTAAAGCCGAGCTAGAACAGGCGTACCAGAGCGAGCGCTCTCGCATGGAGCAACAGCTAGGTGAAATGTTTGCTGCGTTATCTGCTGACGAAAAATACTTACAAAGCATTAAGCAGAGCGTATTAGAACGCTTAGTGGCTGACAAGTTGATAGATCAAGCTGCTAAGGCTATGGGTCTACGTGTATCTGACGAGCAAATTGTTGCTGCAATGAGAGCTGAACCGGCATTTCAAACTGATGGCAAATTTGATAACGATCGTTATCAGGCGATTCTGCGTCAGTTAGGTTATCAGCCACAGACTTTCAGAGACATGATGCGTGTCGATATGACCCGTCGTCAGTTAACTGCAGCCCTTGTGGGTACTGAATTTGTGTTACCTGGCGAAGCTAAGCAATTGGCTGAGTTACAAGGCCAAACCCGTGATGTGCGCTATGTTATTGTCGATTCTGCACCATTCTTAGCGACAGCGGTTGTGACTGACGAGCAAGTGAAAAACTATTACGACGCAAACCAAGGGCAGTTTATGAGCCCTGAGATGGTGAGCCTAGAATATGTTGAACTGAATGCTGCTGATTTTGCTAAAAATAATCCAGTTTCTGATGAAGAAGCACAAACGTATTACGAAGAACATAAAGCACAATATGTTTCTAACGAGAAGCGTCTTGCCGCGCATATTTTGGTTATGCCAGGTAACGATGAAGCGGCAGCAAAAGCCAAGGCTGAAGATCTCGCTAAGCAATTAGATAGCGGTGCCGATTTTGCTGATCTGGCTAAAGCTAACTCTGATGATACTTTGAGTGCAGAGCAGGGCGGTAAACTGGATTGGTTTGAACCTGGTGTAATGGACCCCGCATTTGATGCCGCTTTATTTGCATTAAATAAAGGCCAACATTCTGCGGTGGTTAAAACAGACTTTGGTTTCCACATTATCAAGCTATTAGATGTGCAATCTGGCGCGACTGTACCGTTTGCTGATGTGAAAGCTAAGATAGTGGCTCAATTGCAAGATAAGAAAGCGGTTGACCAGTTCTATAGCTTACAAAGTAAATTAGCGGATACCAGCTATGAAGTGCCAGATACACTATCTGAAACCGCAAAAGCTGTTGGCGTTGATGTTAAGACTACAGCACTGTTTTCTCGCGATAACGCACCTGCTGAGCTAAACAAGCCTGACTTAGTTAAAGCAGCCTTCTCTGAAACTGTAATGCTGAAAGGTTTAAACAGTGAAGTGATTGAGCTTGAACCTAACCATGTGGTTGTTATCCGAGTGAAAGAACATCACGATGCGGGTACTTTGGCCTTAGCTGAAGTGAAAGCCAACATCACTGAGCGCTTGAAGCAAGATCAAGCAAACGAAGCCGCCCGTGCAAAAGCACAGGAATTGATGGCACAAGTTAAAGCGGGTGCAACTGATCTTGGTTTAGTGTCTAAAGCGAAACTAGGCCGTGGCGCGCAAGACGTTGATGCTGCGATTGTAGGCAAAGCGTTCCAAATGCCAACACCAAGTACAACTCCTGTTGTCGATACCGTCGGTTTAGCAAACGGTTATGCTGTGGTTGCACTGGATAAAGTCAATGCTGCAGAAGGCGTGAGTGATGAGCTAGTTAATGCACTTAAACAACGTCTGAACGCACAATACAGTGAAGCAGACTACCGTGGCTTGATCGATTCGCTTAAAGCTAATGCCAAGGTGCTTTACCCTGTAGAAGAATAATTTCAGTGAGGATAGCGAGTTATTAAATTTACTATCCGACTGATTAAATAGAAAAGGCCAAGTGAGTTCACTTGGCCTTTTTGTTTTTAATTCGATAAAGTTTACCAATGAAGTTCGAAGGATATCCGCTATAGCAACACTGTCAGACTCCATATTCCATTACTTCAATCGCCACGTTACTGAATTGAATGGTTAATCATCAACGCCAATCATTACGCTGCTGGCTTTGATGAGGGCATAAGCCGAATCACCCACTTTGAGCCCTAGGCGCTCACAGGAAGCTTTAGTCACCACAGAGGTCAGTACGACACCGGGTGCAAGTTCGATTGTCACTTCATTGTTTACAGCGCCCATTTCTATGGATTTGATTGTACCGCTGAGGGTGTTTCTTGCGCTAATTTTCATTGATTTTCCTTATTGAGGGATTATTAGGGGTCAACTGCAGCTAGTGTAGCGCATCTTAATCTGGGAGTTATAAATAAAAACGCCACTAAAAAGTGGCGTTTAACGTTTGTGATAAGCAGTGATTCGCTATCGAGTTGATTAGAGTTCGATAACGTCAAACTCAACGTATGGATTAACGTCGGCATCGTAATCAATGCCTTCGATACCAAAACCAAATAACTTAATAAATTCAGCTTTATATTCACGGTAATCAGTCAATTCTGATAAGTTTTCTGTGGTCACTTGTGGCCACAAATTACGGCAGTGTTGCTGAATATCTTCACGCAGTTCCCAGTCATCTAAACGTAAGCGATTATCACTGTCGGTCTCAGGTTTTGCACCATCGGCACGGAATAGACGCTCACTGAATAAGCGATAGATTTGCTCCATACAACCTTCATGGAGACCTTCCTGACGCATTTTCTTGAATACCATAGCGATATATAAAGGCATGACAGGAATGGCCGAACTCGCTTGAGTCACAACGCTCTTTAGCACTGCAACATTTGCGCTGCCGCCAGTGGCTGACAGTTGTTCATTTAACGCTTTTGCAGCGCGGTCCAGATCCATCTTGGCCTTGCCAAGGGCGCCGTGCCAGTAAATTGGCCACGTCAGTTCTGTACCTATATAGCTATAGGCTACGGTTTTGCAGTTATCGGCTAATACACCGGCTTCAGATAAGGCTTTAATCCACAGTTCCCAATCTTCGCCGCCCATAACGGTGACAGTATCAGCAATTTCTTGCTCAGTTGCTGGCTCAACGGTGGCTTCAATGATGCAGTCTTTATTGGTATCAACGGCAGTCGCTGTGTAAGTTTCGCCAATGGGTTTTAAAGCTGATCGGATAAGCTCACCTGAATCTGGGAGTTTGCGCACTGGTGATGCCAGTGAGTAAACAACCATGTCAATTTCACCGAGATCTTGCTTGATAAGCTCGATGACTTTTTGTTTAGCTTCATGGCTAAAGGCATCGCCGTTAATACTTTTAGAATATAAACCTTCCGCTTTAGCAAATTTGTCGAAAGCGGCAGAGTTGTACCAACCTGCAGTACCTGGTTTCGCTTCAGTACCTGGCTTTTCGAAGAACACGCCAATCGTTGCGGCATCGCTACCAAAAGCGGCTGCGATACGTGAAGACAGACCATAACCACTTGATGAACCGACTACTAATACCTTTTTCGGGCCGTTAGTGATCTTGCCTTTTGCTTTAGTTAAGGTGATTTGTTCTTGAACGTTTACTTCACAACCGACAGGGTGTGTAGTGGTACAAATGAATCCACGAATTTTTGGTTTGATAATCATGTTTAAGCTTCTTCTATCAAAATGACCAATAGGATAAATATTTCGGCGGGTAAATGGCACCTATTTTTAGCCAATTCACCTGATTATTTAAGTGGTTGGAGCAGTTTAACGTTTGTGAACAAACAGACTCTGCTCTTGGACCAACCTCTGGGTATATTCATGTTTTGGTGAGTTAAATATTTGTTCTGTATCAGCTTTTTCAACCATTACACCTTTGTGCAGTACCATAATTTTATCGCTGACATGGCGAATAATATTGAGATTATGGGACACGAAGATATAAGACAAGCCGAGATCTTTTTGCAGTTTTAACAGCAAATTAAGAATTTGCGAACGCACCGAAAGGTCCAGAGCGGTTAAGGCTTCATCGGCAATGATAATTTTAGGATTGAGCATTAAGGCTCGTGCTACTGCGACTCGTTGTTTTTGCCCTTCGGAAATCATGTGCGGATAAAACTCCGCGTGTTCGGGTAATAAACCTACTTTTCGTAAGGTATCGACCACTTGGGTGTGCCGCGATTGCGCAGACATTTGGGTGTTGAAACGCAGCGGTTCATCGAGCAATTGACCAATCGTTAGGCGCGGGTTCAGTGAAGTATTCGGATCTTGGAAAATCATCCGAATTAAGCGGCATCTTTGCTTCACATTGCGGCTATCTAAGGCTTCACCTTCGAAAAAAATCTCACCACCGCTGCGGGGCTCTGCACCGACTAAAATGCGGGCGAGGGTACTTTTACCTGAACCCGCCTCACCCACTATCGCTAAGGTTTCACCGCGTTCGAGTTCAAAGGATACGGGCGCTAATGCATCGTTATATTGGCGGGAAAAGCCCTTATAACCAGTATCATATCTTTTATAAAGGTCATTAACTTTAAGCAGTGGGGTCGTCATTATGGGTTTCGCCGTGATAAGGGAAATGACAGGCAAAATAGCGGTCTTTGATATGACTCAAATTTGGCTGATTAACGCATTTTTTTTGTGCTTCAGGGCAGCGTGGCCCTAAACGACAACCAATAGGCAAATGCTGTAAGGCGGGCGCAGAACCCGGTAGGGTAGGCATAATCGCCTTGTGACCACCTGAGCCTGAATAGTCGGGCATATTTTCGAGTAACGCCTTAGTGTAAGGATGATAAGGCTGCTTAATCACTTCGTCCGTCGGCCCAGATTCCATGACTTGACCGCAATAGAGCACGGATAAGTGATCGCACCATTGGGCTAAGGTTTCCAGCTCGTGGCTGATCAATAGAATCGATACGTTTTGTAATTGATTTAATTGGGATAATAATCTGAAAATTTGTGCCTGAGTGCTGAGCTCCATCGAGCTTGTGGGTTCGTCTGCAATCAAGAGGCGAGGCTGGTTAGCAACCGCCATCGCAATCATCACCTTTTGGCATTCGCCTTCGGATAATTCCCATGCGTAGCTAGACATCACCTGCCGCGGATTCTTGATCCCGACTTTATGCAGCCATTTCTGTGCTGTAAGTCTTGCATGCCTGCGCCGTTGCCAAAAATAGGCGCTAGGATTTTTAGGCATAGCTTGCATTAACTGACTGCCGACTGTTTGTGCTGGATCTAAGCTGCCAGACGGATCTTGGAAGATCATAGCAATGTCTGAACCCATCAGATTACGGCGCTCTTTTGAGCTCATGGCCATCAAGTTATTGCCATCCCACATCATGCGGTCTGCTGTGATAGTCCAGTTAGGGCCGGGGATGCCTAAAATTGCTCTGGCTAACAAACTTCGTCCTGAGCCAGATTCACCGACTAGCCCATGAATTTCGCCCGCATTGAGCGTTAAGCTGACTTTTTCTAGCGCCCGCACTCTACCGTGGGGCGTATCGAGTTCAATCGTTAGATTTCGTACGTCGAGTAAGGGCATAAGTTAGTTTCTGATGGGCGCAAGCGCCGACCGTAGGCCATCGCCAACCAAGTTAATGGAAAGCACACTGAAAAGAATCGCTAAGCCTGGGATAGTTACGGCCCAAGGCGCTGTTAGTAAATTATCCATTCCTTGGGCGACCATAGCGCCCCATTCTGGACTCGGCGCCTGTGCGCCTAAGCTTAAAAAACCCAGGGCAGCGATATCTAAAATAGCAGCTGAAATGGCAAGTGTGGTTTGAATAATCACCACTTCCCACACGTTTGGCATAATGACATACCAAAAAATTTGCATCGAGTTAGCGCCGTCTAAACGCGCGGCTGTGACATATTCTTTTTGTAATTCTTCATGCACTGACTGGTGTATGGAGCGCACAAATTGTGGGGTTAAGGCTATCCCGACGGCCCAGAACACATTTTCAAGCCCTGGTCCCATTACAGCAACTACTAAAATGGCCATTAATAATGAAGGAATTGATAACAGCGCATCGAGTAAATGACCAAGAATACTGGATTTTAAGCCCCGCATCATGCCCGACAACGACCCTATGATAAAGCCTGTGAATAAAGCGGTAACTACGATCAGCAGCGCCATGCCAAAGGTCAAGTGCGCGCCGTGTAATAATCGGCTGAAAATATCGCGGCCGAGATCGTCAGTCCCTAAAAAGTGCGCCACTGTCCCTGAAGGGTCCCAAGAGGGTGGCAATAGCAAGGCTCTTGGATCTTGTGCTTCTGGCGGAAAGGGCGCAATCATAGGGCCAAACAGGGTTAGCAAGAGCAGAAATGCAATCGTCCATAGACCCGCTAAGGCGAAAGGATTAGCCGAAAAGTTAATCCAAACCCGCATAGTCGGGGAGGCAATTTGATCTTCTTGATAAATTTTAACTGGTGGCATAAAGGTCTTTTCTGCTCAGTGGATTAAAGGCTGTGTGCAGCACTTCAATCAAGATACTTAGGAAGATAATCAATAGGGCCACGGCCAAAATCCCACCTTGGATAACAGTATAGTCCCGTTGGTAAATCCCTGAAACTAGCCAAGATCCTACACCAGGCCAAGAGAAAATCATTTCAACCACTATGGCATAACTGGCAAATGAGCCAAGCATTAGCCCTAAATGTTTAAGTACGGGGATTAACGCATTGGGCAGGGCGTGGCGCAGTATAATCGTGCCAGTATGCATGCCTCTGGCTTCGGCGGCGCGGATAAAGGTTTGATTCATCACATTCACCATTGCCGAACGGGTGCTACGAACCACTACAGTAAAAGGTAACACGGCCAGTGTTGTGGCAGGCAAAATGATATGCAGCAGGGCATCTTTAAATGCCGACATGCCGTATTCAGACTCTGACAACAAGGTATCCACTAGCATAAAGCCAGTGACGGGCTTGATTTCATAGAGCAAATTGATTTGTCCCGAAATTGGTAACCAACCAAGATCGACGCCAAACCAAAGCGAAAGATAAAGGCCTAACCAGAATACGGGTACAGAGTAGCCCGTTAGGGTAATCGCCATAATGGTATTTTGGGTGAGCTTATGTTGACTCTGGGAGGCGAGCACGCCCAAGGGCACGCCCAAGCAAATTGCGATAATGCCCGCCATCACAGCAAGTTCGAAGGAGGCGGGTAGGACGGCACTGAGTTCTTCGGCGACTTCTTGATGTGACGTGACTGAAATCCCTAAATTACCGCTAAGCCTTTGTTGTAGGTAAGCGATAAATTGCCACGCTTGGTTTTTATCTAATTTGTAGTCCTGTTCTATTTGAACCAGTTGGCTTGCCGTCGGTGTATGTATGCCAGTGAGTGCATAGGTGCGCTCAACCGGAAACAAGCCTGTAGCGTAAAATAATACACCAATCATCACTAAAGAGGTGGCGAGGAACAGATTGAGGCGACGCAGTAGGTATGTAAACATTAATTCGCCTCCTTTGGTGCTTGGCTAGTATGGGTGAAGGAAATACCACCAAAAGGCGTAAGCTGCATATCCTTGATATCACTGCGAGTTAACGCTACACGTTTGGCATGGGCCAGACTCAGCATAGGTACTTGTTCAGCTAAAAAGGCTTCTGCTTGTTGATAAATCACTTTACGTTCCGCTTGATCTGATACTTCCCTTGCGCTGTTTAAGATGGCATCAAACTCAGGGTTACACCAGCGAGAACGATTGTTGTTTGATTGCATTGCTGCGCAGCTCAGCAGCGGATTAAAAAAGTTATCGGGATCGCTGTTATCAGCATTCCAGCCAATCAGCACAGAATCATAGTCGTCGCGGCTCAGTCTCTGATTAAATACGCTCCAATCGTAACTGACGATATTCACTTTTACGCCGATGTTTGCTAAATCGGATTGAATTAATTCGGCCGTTTTCAACGAATTGGGGTTATAAGCGCGGGCAACCGGTATGGCCCAAATATTGATGCTGAGATTTTTTATACCAGCTTCTTTTAATAGGTCGCGTGCTTTTTGCGGATTGTAATCGACAAGTCCTTTGTTATTTTCGTAGGCCCATGATGCTGGCGGCAGAACGCCGGTGGCTTCAATGGCAGTATTTTGATAAACCGCTCGCAGGATATTTTGTTTATCAACAGCATAGGCAAGTGCACGACGTACGCGAACATCATCTAACGGTGGCTTT
Source organism: Shewanella sp. NKUCC06_TVS (assembly GCF_019345515.1). Lineage (NCBI taxonomy): Bacteria > Pseudomonadati > Pseudomonadota > Gammaproteobacteria > Alteromonadales > Shewanellaceae > Shewanella > Shewanella sp. NKUCC06_TVS. The sequence goes on from NZ_JAHKQX010000001.1 coordinate 505,352, forward strand.
TGTGTATTAAAGGCCCAAAATGCTACGTTAAGACCTGGTTGTGATTCGATGTTTAATTCTTGATGCTGTTTGATAACAGGCAGTTCACCTGCTTTGGGCAGCGCAGAAACGCTGCAATCCCCCGCGATAAGCTTAGCGAGCCTAACTGTACTTTTGGGCGTGATATCAAATACCAGCATATCGATTTTTGCTGGCTCTCCCCAAAAATCGGGATTACGGCGATAGCGGATATATTCGTTTTTAGCGTATTGCACTAAGGTGAACGGTCCTGTACCAATGGCATAGTGGTCGACGTTTTCAGGATGACCTAAAGCTAACTGCTGCTGCGCGTATTCGTTGGATAAGATCACCGCAAAGTCGGTGGCTAAATTCGACAGAAAAGAAGCGTCTTTGCGGGTTAAGTAAAAGACCACTTCATGATCGTTTATCTTCTCTATCCCTTTAACTTGCTGAGAAAAGCCAATACTTTGGAAGAAGGGATAACCCGTGCGGGAGACAAAATGATAAGGATGCTGGGTATCGATAATACGATTAAAGGAGAACAACACATCGTCGGCATTAAAGGGGCGAGTTGGGTAAAAACGCTTTGAATGCTGGAACTGCACGTTTTCCCTGAGAGTGAAGCGATAGCTTAAGCCATCATCAGACATGGCCCAACTCGTCGCCAAGGCAGGGACAAGCTTGCCTGACTGGGTGTCATAATCCACTAAGCGACTATAAATTTGATGCGAGGTGGCATCGATTGTCGTGCCAGATGTCACCAATTGTGGATTAAAAGACTCAGGGTTCCCTTCGGAGCAATACACCAAACCAGAAGGGAGTCGTTGGGGGCCACACGCGACCAACAACCAACTCATGCAAGAAACTGCAGTTGTTAGGCACAGGCGTCTAATTAGCACACTCATTTATAAATCATTATTTTATCGACTATGAACGGCTATTTTAGCAGTGCATCTCCCCCGTGGGCAATCTGCTTATGCTTTATCAAGTAAATTGTACTTTTTAAGGATGCCACGCAGTTGGTGGTAGCTTAACCCGAGCATGTCGGCGGTTTTCTTTTGGTTATATTGGCTGTTTGAAAGTGCTTGCTGGATCAGATCCATTTCGTACTGCTCCGTTTGCTCTTTAAAATCTAACGGAAAATTAAAGCAATTTGTTGAATACTCAGTATTGACTTGTACTTCAGCCTCAAATATCGGCGCAGATTGTGGCGTACTGGCAACAGTTGTTGGCGCAACTGAGGTGATTTGACGTTCGCGGGTCTTGATCCGAGTTTTAGGCCGATACGGTGAAGCAAAGGGATCGAGGGTAATATGATCGATGGGTCTATTTTCACCACCATTACGGTAAACGCTGCGCTCGACTACGTTTTTAAGTTCACGGATATTACCCGGCCAGTCGTGGGTCATTAATTGCTCGACCGCATGGGCGCTGAAACCGCTGAATAGCTGCAGCTTTAATTGGCGCGCCATGCCAACGGCGAAATATTCCGCCAGCGTCATTATGTCTTCTGGGCGGCAACGCAGTGGTGGCAGAGTAATTACATCGAAGGCGAGTCTATCGAGCAAGTCGGCACGAAATTCGCCTGCGTCAGCAAGTGATGGTAAATCTTCGTTGGCGGCGCAGATTAAACGAACATCAGCCTGCACCGTTTTGCTGCCGCCGACCCGCTCAAATTCGCCATATTCAATGACACGCAGAAGCTTTTCTTGGATAAGTCCTGAGGTGTTGGCTAATTCGTCGAGGAATAAGGTGCCGCCGTCGGCGCGCTCAAAGCGGCCTTCGTGTTTGCCTTTGGCGCCAGTAAAGGCTCCTGACTCATGGCCAAATAACTCACTCTCGAGTAAATTTTCACTCAAAGATGAACAGTTTAGCTTAATAAAACTTTGATCCCAGCGCTTAGACAGATAATGTAAGCGTTCGGCAATAAGCTCTTTACCAGTGCCACGTTCACCAATAATCAGTACGGGTTTAGACAGAGGCGCTATTTGCGACACATGTTCTAACACTTCGAGTAGGGCGTTAGATTGACCGATAAGGTTGTCTTGCTGAAATTTATTATCCACGATATTTTTTAGTCTTTCGCGCTAAAATTTGGTGAAAATGATAATAAGTGGCTTGAAGCGTAAAAGGAAGTAAAAGTTAATATTTTGTTTAAATTGCTGTATTTAAATAAGAAATTAAAGTTGGCACGGTTAGTGTATTACCTTGTACGAGACCAACATCAATTTGAGGATAGGATTATGGGAATTTTCTCTCGTTTCGCCGATATCATTAACTCTAATATCAGCGCATTGCTGGATAAAGCCGAAGACCCAGAAAAAATGGTTCGACTGATTATCCAAGAAATGGAAGACACACTCGTTGAAGTGCGTTCTACCTCAGCTAAAGTGTTAGCTGAAAAGAAAGAGCTGCAACGTCGTATCAACCGCGTGTTAGAGCAAGTGCAAGATTGGCAAGATAAGGCTGAACTGGCACTGTCCAAAGACCGTGAAGACTTAGCGAAAGCCGCTTTAGTTGAAAAACAAAAAGCGACCGGTTTAGCAGATACGCTGAATCAAGAGTTAGCCGTCATCGATGAACATATCGCACGCTTGAAAGATGAAGTGGGCATGTTGCAAGAAAAGCTGCTCGATGCAAAAGCGCGTCAAAAGACCATTATTTTGCGCACTCAAACAGCGTCATCACGCTTAGAAGTGAAAAAGCAGCTAGATTCAAGCAAGATCGACAATGCTATGCTCAAGTTTGAGCAATATGAGCGCCGTGTCGAAGGCTTAGAAGCCCAAGTTGAATCTTACGATCTTGGCAGCAAGAAGACCTTAGCCGATGAGTTTGCGGCGCTAGAAGCGGAAGATTCTGTGAATGCAGAACTGGCAGCGCTCAAAGCCAAGGTAAAAGGTAAAGCGCCAACTAAGTCAAAAGAATAACAATTCAGAGGTGAGTTATGGATATGGACGTGCTAATGGCGCCGATTATTATTTTCATGGTGATAGTCGCGCCAATATGGTTAGTTCTTCATTATCGCAGTAAGCGACAAGTGAGCCAGGGACTCACTGAGGAAGAGTTTTCACAACTCAATGATTTGATATCCAAGGCCGATAAAATGGCGGCGCGTATCGAGACCTTAGAGGCCATTCTGGATACAGAATCGCCCGAATGGAGGGGGAAACATGAGAGGATCTAATGGCCGTACTTTGTACCGCATTCCCCAGTCAGGCAAAATAGCGGGTGTATGTGCAGGGATTGCCGAGTACTTTGCGATTGAAACTTGGTTAGTGCGAGTGCTGACTGTGTCTATCTTCTTACTCGGCGGCTCAGGTGTGGTATTTATCATCTATGTCGCTTTGTGGGTGATTTTAGACATCAAGCCGCAAAAGCATTACGATAGAGACGATATTGAGGTGAAGAAGAAGCCGTGGCAGTCGGGAGAACCCGCAAAGCAAGCGCTAAGCGACGTGAGTCGTCAATTTCGAAGTCTGGAAGTCAGGCTACAAAATTTAGAACGCCATGTCACCTCTGACAACTTTGATTTAAAAAGACAAATCAATAGTTTGTAACCCTTCTAAAGGGCGGCCATGTCCGCCCTTGTTGCTTAATCTCTGCTCCATTCCAGTGTATAGTCAACATTACTTGACATAAGTTAACATCATTCGACATAAGGGAAGTCTCTATGGGAATGCTTGATGCCTCGCTCCATAAATTAACCCAAAAGGGCCAATCCCTGTTACATCGCACCGCGGACCGGCATTTACGTTTGGCCGTGACTGGGCTTTCTGGTGCGGGAAAAACGGCGTTTATCACGGGGTTAGTCAATCAGTTACTCAATTCTGGACCTGTCTCAACGTTACCTCACGCACGTAACAACAGCGCTTTGCCACTGTGGCAGGTGAGCCGCGATCAGCGTTTACTCGGTGTTAAGCGTGCCATGCAGCCGGATCTTGAAATCGCCAGTTTTGATTATCAAGGCGCCATGTTAGCGCTCATTTCCGAACCTGCGACCTGGCCTGCCTCCACTCGTACTATTTCTGAGTTACGACTGGCGATTAAATACCAACCTAAGAAGGGCTTACTGGCCAAGTTTTCTGATACCGCCACCTTGTATTTAGACATAGTCGATTATCCTGGCGAATGGTTACTCGATTTACCTATGTTGCGCCAAGACTTTGTAACCTGGTGTCGCGCTCAACAAGTTCGCAGCGAGAATCTTAAAAGCTCGCCCTTGTATGCTGAGTTTGAACAATCTTTGATTTTATTGGATTTAGCCGCCAGCGCCGATGAGCAGCAATTAAAGCAGATTGCCGATCAATATCAGCTATTACTCAATGATTTAGTGCACGTGCAAGGTTATTACCAAGCGCAACCTGGGCGCATGTTATTGCCGGGTGAATGGCAGGGGGCTCCCTTATTGGCTTTTTTCCCCCTGTTATTGGTTAATGATGAAAAGTTTGCTGAGCTTTCGCAAAGCGATAAACACAGTGGATTCCATGTACTTGAAAAACGTTATCAAGAATATGTGGCTAAAGTGGTTAAGCCTTTCTATAAAAACCACTTTGCCGGTTTTGATCGGCAGTTAGTACTTGTTGACTGTTTTAGTGCGTTGAATCGCGGTAAAAAGCAATTTGAGGATATGGGCGCGGCGCTCAATGCCATTATGGAAAGCTTTCAGTTTGGCCAATCGAGTTATTTACGGCGTTTATTTGCCCCCCGCATCGACCGTTTATTGTTTGCCGCGAGCAAGGTTGACCATGTGACTCGCGATCAGCAGAGCCATGTTTTGTCCCTGCTGACCGATATGTTGAAACACAGCCAGCATTTTGCCAGTTTCGATGGTTGTAAAGTGGAGACGATGGCGATTAGCGCCATTAAAGCGACTCGCCATGGCATGGTAACGACCCAAGAGGGCGAGGTGGAAGTCGTGCAGGGGATGGGACTCAATGGTAAAGCCCTGACCTTGTTTCCCGGCGAAGTGCCCACTCGCTTACCTGAAGCGCATTTTTGGCGTGACCAAGGGTTTAATTTTGTTGGGTTCGCGCCACCGAGCAATGTTAATGTTGACCCTTCTCAAGTGCATTTTGACCATATTCGTCTCGATCATCTGCTGCAGTACTTACTGGGAGATAAGTTGGAATGACGTTAAAGCTATCTGATAACGCTAACGAGCAGGCTTCTAATTCTTCTGCGAACTCATTTGCACACTCAGTTGAACATAAGGCGCTGAAAAAGCAGCAGCTATTTGACCCACAAATAGTGGAGCTTAAACCCAGCAAAGAGGATCTCAAAGGGGCGAAAGCCTTTGATCCCCATACGCCAGTGCAAGAAGTGGCTGCTGATATTGAGGAATTGATGGATGAAACGCTGTCAGCCCATCCCCAAATGATTGATGCTAAATCGGTATCGCCTCAACTTGTAAAATCACGCCGTTGGTCTTGGCTCGCTCGTCTGGCAGTAGCGAGTTTATTGCTGCTTGTAGTAGTTCAAACAGGATTAGGACTGAGGGATGCTTGGCTTGAGAGCCCTTGGTTGTTCAGTTTTTATGGTGTGGTGCTTGGGGTTGTCAGTGCGTGGGCATTGGCGGGCGCAGTCAGTGAATACCGTAAGCTCAAGCGACTCAAACAGGTCGCCGATACTCAAGAAACAGGTGCAAGGCTAGCGCAGAGCATGCAAATGGGTGAAGCAGACAGCTTTATCGATAATATCGTTTGCCACTATGAAGACAGCCAAGGTTTGCAGCAACTTCGCAGTTCATTAAAAGATGAACATAATGATGCCGAGAAAGTCTTGTTATTCGAGGACTTAGTCCTAACTGAGCGAGATGAACTGGCCAAAAAAGTCGTGCGACGCTATGCGGCTGAGTCGGCAGTGTTACTGGCGGCGAGTCCGTTAGCTGTGCTCGATATGGCGATTATCCTCTGGCGTAATCAACGTATGCTGCGCGATGTCGCCCGCTGTTATGGCATTGAACTTGGTTACTGGAGCCGAATTAAACTTATCCGCAGCATTATTATTAATATCATCTACGCGGGCACCACTGAGTTAGTTACCGATTTAGGAACACAGCTGTTATCGGTTGAAATGACAGGTAAATTGTCTGCTCGCTTGGCCCAAGGCTTAGGGGGCGGCATGTTAACAGCGCGCCTTGGATATCAAGCCATGGCGCTGTGTCGGCCGATTGTGTTTAGAGAAGATCAAAGGCCTAAATTGTCTAAAGTGCATCAGGAATTGTTGATCGAACTGAAGCAGTTTTCAGGCAAGCTGTTTACCAAAGAAGGTCGCGACGCATTAAAAGGCCAGTTCGCCGATGTTGATGATAGGGTATCGCGGTCATCTAAAGATAAGTCTAAAGAGTAGATGCTATTGAATATCATATGATTAAACGATTCAAATAGCCGAAAGTAGATGCGCTAATGGACTTGTTCCTTAGCGCATTTTTTATGATTTTTGCAGATAAAGAGAATGACAAAGTGCGACTGAAAAGTGCTATGTAACAAGTTAATTACACTTTTGATCGCTGCTATTTTCGTCATGCTACTGGCTTCAGTGCTTGGCCGCGTTATGGTAGGGCTTATTCGATAGGGCTAATGTTTCATTAACTTATCTATTAGATTATCCATAATGCGGGCATTGAGCGCTCCACACCAACAATCAATCAAGAACGGGAACTGCTCAATGCCAATGACAAGGAGCTAGGTATGCAAGATGAGTCAGGCAAGATGTGGAAGGCGGCAACACAGGTTATTCATGGCGGCCATCAGCGAGAGGCCTTTGGTGCCTTAGTGACGCCGCTTTACCAAAGTGCGACTTTTGTGTTTGAGTCTGCACAGCAAGGTGGTGAGCGATTTGCGGGTAATGAGCCGGGGTATATTTACACGCGCTTAGGGAATCCGACAACCGCTGAGCTTGAACGTAAAATGGCGATTTTAGAAGGGGCTGAGGCCGCAGCAGCAACTGCTTCTGGTATGGGCGCAGTATCCGCCGCATTGCTGGCTAATTTGCAGATGGGCGATCACTTAGTGGCGTCGAATGCCGTATACGGTTGTACTTATGCGCTAATGACGACTCAGTTTGCCCGCTTTGGTATTGAAGTGTCCCTAGTGGACTTTTCATCGGAAGCAGAAATAGAAGCGGCGATTAAATCCAATACTAAGGTCATTTTCTGTGAAACCCCTGTCAATCCGCATTTGCAGGTATTTGATTTAGCGTCAATTGCGAATATTGCCAAACGTCATCAGTTGGTCAGTATTGTCGATAATACCTTTATGACCCCATTACTGCAGAGGCCGCTGGATTTTGGTATTGATTTGGTGATCCACAGTGCGACTAAATATCTCAATGGTCATGGTGATGTGATTGCGGGGATAGTGTGTGGCAGTGAAGAACAGCTCCATAAAGTGAAGTATGAAATTTTAAAGGATATTGGCGCTGTGATATCGCCACATGATGCTTGGCTGATCTTACGCGGCCTTAAAACCTTAGATGTGCGTTTGCAGCGCCATTGCGATAGTGCCCAGCGCGTGGCAGAGTTTTTGGCGGAACATCCAAGCATTACACGTGTGTATTACCCCGGGCTTAAATCTCATCAAGGGCATAAATTCATTGGCCAGCAGATGAAACGTGCTGGTGGTGTTATCGCGTTTGAACTGGCGGCAAATTTAGAAGAAGCCATGGCCTTTGTCGGATATCTAAAGTTGTTCTCAATTGCGGTGAGTCTAGGTGATGCTGAATCCCTGATTCAACATCCTGCATCGATGACGCATTCACCTTATACGTCAGAGGCGAGGGCTGCCGCTGGGATTGGTGATAATTTGCTGCGGATCTCTATTGGTTTAGAGGATTGTGACGACATCATCGGCGACTTGAACCAAGCGCTAGCTCGATTAGCTTAATGAATGTTGTTATTTTAACCTGAACTCGGGATAAGAAATGTTGAACTAATAGCCCTCCAAGTGATCGGATCTTTCGACCAAGAGAAACCCCATCACACCGGAGGGCCTATGCATAAATTAGTGGAAGTGTTTTGCGATGTCGATGATTTTTGCGCTGTTTTCATTCCAGAATGGGAAAAAACGCTGTTAACCGATGGTACAC